>JAZMZZ010000080.1:0-17596 GCA_045586245.1 Lachnospiraceae bacterium
CGGTAACCGTTATACCAGTCAAGGAATTTCTTGCATTTAACGGCAAGGGCATCATCGGCAAGTAACTCCTTAGCCTGCAATTTTTTCCAAAGAGAGCCTTCCTTTACACTGCAAATAAGTGCCATCTCCTCGTCCGTAAATCCGCCAAGCGCAGAAGTCATCGTACCAAACAGAGCAATATCCTGCTTCGGATTGTCCAGACATTTCAAGAAATTCAATAATACTCGGATTTCGCCCGTCTCAAAATAGCCGGAACTCTTGGTAATATACGCAGGGATTCCTTCACTTTCAAACACATTCTTAAAGACCTCATCCCATTCCTTGGTCTTACGCAGAAGTATCACCATATCACGGTAGCTTGCCTTGCGAAGCTGCCCCGTGCACTCATCCGTCACATAATAACCATTCAGAAGTTCCTTGATTTTGAGGGCAATCATTCTTGCTTCCTGCTCTTTGGCATTGTCGCTGTCCTCTTCTTTTTCCAAAAGACAGAGTTCCGCCGTATCGGGGATTCCCTGCTCCTTATCCGCAAATGTCGCTCCCAGATACAGGGCACTGTCCTTATCGTAAGCCACGTTGCCAAGGTCCCTGCCCATAATCCGGTAAAACAGGTAATTCACACAGTCTACCACTTCCTTACGGCTTCGGTAATTCTTCGCAAGGTCAATACGCTGCAATCTAACCCCGTCATGCACTTCTTTTTCATAGGAATCAAATTTCTCCATGAAAATCTGCGGTCTTGCCAGACGGAACTGGTAAATGCTTTGCTTCACATCCCCCACCATAAAGCGGTTGTATATGCCGTCATCTTCCTTGGAAATGCACTGCAACAGCCATTCCTGCACCAGATTGGAATCCTGGTACTCATCTATCATAATCTCATGGAAATATTCGCGGTACTCAAGCGCCGTCTTGGTCGGGACATAAACATCCCCTTCTTTTTTCAGCAAAATCTCAAGCGCAAAATGTTCCATGTCGGAAAAATCAATTAATTTCTTCTCCTTCTTAACTGCCAGAAAATCCTCATGAAAAGCAAGGAGGGTATCGCACAACTCGCTGACAATCACGGCATTTTCTGCCGCCGCTTCGCGCATATCCTCTACGGAAAAGGCAAAGAAGTCCTTCTGCAATCCCTGCAAAGTCTTCTTGAAATCATCCCTATGTTTTTTTACGAGTTCTTTAAAATCAGGGGCTGCGCCCTCATCTTTTTTACCGGATAAACGTTCAAACGCAAGTCCCTGCATCTTCTTATGAAGCGAGGTATAGTTATCGCAGGCAAGCAAATCCTCCATCATGGCAAGGTCTGCTTCCACCGCCGGCAGATAAACGGACGGACCGCCCACTGCCTTACAATCTTCTACATTCTGCATTGCCAGTTCCTTACAATACGCAAGGTCCCTTACGGCATAAGCATAAATCTCTCTTACCCAGGCCGCCGAATCAAAATCTTCCCCGATGTCATAGTCTGACTTGCGCTCCGTAAGCCAGTCTTTTACAAAAGGATAACTCAGGGCTCTCTCATAAAGGGAAAACAACACATCACGAAATCCCGCAAATTTACTGCCTTTTACAAAACGGTCCAAAAGATGCTCAAACTTCCCGTCTTCATCTTCCAGAAGTCTTTTTTCTAAAAGACGGTCCATAACATCTTCTTTGAGCAAACGAATTTCACCCTGGTCTGCCACACGGAAGCCCGGTTCCAGCCCGATATCGTTAAAATTGTTCTGCAAAATGAAAAGACAGAAGCTGTCAATTGTTGTAATCTGGGCATGATGAATCAAAGTGGCCTGTCTTTGCAGATGGTCACTGTATTCACTCTCCAGCTTCTTAGCTATGGCATTGCTGATTTTCTCACGCATCGAAGCCGCCGCCGCATTGGTAAAAGTCACAACCAAAAGATGGTCAATATCCACCGGATTCTTCTCATCCGTAATCATCTGAATGATACGCTCTACCAAAACAGTGGTCTTACCGCTGCCTGCCGCTGCCGAAACCAGTATGTTGCGGTTACGCAAATTTATGACATTACTCTGTTCTTCTGAAAATACTACTGCCATTTTCTACTCCGTTCAGATACTACTCTGTCTGTTTTTCTTCCATTGCCTCTTTCATCAATTCCAGATAATCCGCATCTTTATCCTTATTCAGATTCCGTTTCGTATACCCCGGAATCTTCTCATCAAATCCGCACACATCCTTATAGGCACAATACTCGCAGGAATCCACATTCCCGCTTGCGTATGGATTGAGAGGGATCTCGCCCTTTTTAATCCTTACACCCATTGCCTTTAAGGAATAACTTGCATAATCGGATAAAAGTTTCATCTGTGCACTGTCATAGGCAGTGGTCGTAGACTTCAGTCCGCCCTTACTGTCATAATCCAGTGTCACGCAGTCGGACTTGGCACTCTTTGTCGTATCCAGTGCCTCCAAAATATCGCCGTCGGAATTGATAACACCCTTCATACGCAGTGCCTCACGCACCTTGCCGTTCACTTCCTCGGGACTCATCTTTACCGTGCCCTCCACAATAGGGTCATCCACATGATAATAGAGCATCGCCGCGGACATCGCTTCTTTGCCCGGGTGCAGTTTTCCGGCACGTTTTAGTGCCTCATTCATATACACGACAAGCTGCAACTGCGTACCATGATAAAAAGCCGCCAAATCAAAGCTCTTATCACCCGATTTGTAATCCACGATTTTGACAAATACCTTATCGCCCTTCTCACAGGTATCCATTCTGTCGATACGGCCGCTCAACCGCATCTTATCTTTATCACTTAAGGAAATATCCAAATCCTTCAAATTCTCCACTACATGGAAGGAAACCTCGTACTCCTTCGGCACAAAGCGTCCTTTTCCAAGCTGGTAAGAAATATTGGACACACATTTTTGCAGGATATGCTCCATATTTTTCATCGCATAACGGTTCAGGGCATTGTTATACAAAAGCGCATCGGTGTACTCCATGCAAACCTCCTGCATGGACTCCGTAACCATCGCCTTTCCTTCATCCGTCGGGAAATCTGTCCAGGTATAATTTTTCTCCATGAGTTTGTTAGAAAAATGCTCCAGTACGCCATGGAAAATCGTACCCATATCTTTGGACTCAAAGCCGTATAATTCGCGCTCTTTCAACGACAGACCATACTGTAAAAAGTAAGAGTACGCACAGGAAGCATATTTTTCCATCCGGCTGATGCTGGATAAAATGGTATCCCCGTACAAAAGTCCTGCTACTGCCTGCGAAATGGCGCGCTCATAATTCATCAGATAGGCATTCTCTACCCAGTGTTCGAGTAAGAGTTTGTCCGCATCTTCTTTTCCAAGAAGCTGTAATAAACGGATAAACTGCTCCCTCTCCTTATCCGAAATACTGTTCTCCGCATATTTTCTAAGAAGCAGGCAGAACGCTTCCTTTGCCTCATGCAGATTGCCAACGTTCAAATTCTCTTGTCTGCTATACTCATCCGCATCGCATCCCGGAAACAACTGCTTCATCATTCCTATCAGATAGGACGGACGCAGTGCCCCGCCCTGACTGTCCATCGCCGCATAGGATAAATACAACCCTTGGGACGGCTTGGTCATATTCAGATACAGATAATATTTCTGGATATACATCTGCTCTCTCGGCGTCGGTGCCAGTTCCTGCTTACTGCCCTTTAAAAACTCCCTGTCAATATCGGAAATAATACCGCCCTTATTCGTCTTGGCAGGAATATAACCGTCATTGACACCCACAAAAAACAGATACCTCACCGGTTTTAAACGGGTACGCTCAATATCGCCCACAATCACACGGTCAACACTTCGCGGAATAATACCGACCTCTATCTCGGCAAATCCCGCATCCAAAATATCCGCAAATTCAGCCAGGCTCATCCTCTCCTGTCCGATAAGTTCCATAATCTGATCCAAAAGTTCCATAATCAGACGGTAAATCTGGCGGTATTCCCTGGCACGCGCATCCTCCTGCTTTGCCTCAAAAAACTCAGCGTAGGCATGCAGTTTCTGCTCGACTTTATTCTCCGTCACAAAACGGTATAACCGCTCTACCATGTCTTTTACCAAAATATCGGATGCCTTGCCCACTTCCAGAACCGGAGCCAGCTGGGCAAGCAGGGCTTCTCTTGTGGCATTCAATGCCGCCAGCATATCAATGGCTGACAATGGCTTATCTTCCCCTGCATCTTCCTGCGCTTCAACATCGGACTGTACTGCCCGTGCGTCCGCCTTCTTCATGGCAAGCGTACGTCCCGCAAACGCATGCGTCCACATATTTTTTCCGCGGACTCCCATCTCAAGGACATAGTTCTCCAAATCATCAATCTCATCCGCACTAAAATCCGCAAGACCGCTCCTAAGATAATGGAACACGGACTCGTAACTGAAATTCTCTGTAAGAACGGATAACGCCGCCTTGATATACTCAATCACCGGATTGAGCAAAATATTTCTCGTCTTATCCATAAAATACGGTATCTCATACCGCATGAATTCTTCTTCAATTATGCTCTCATACGCGCCCAAATCACCGGCAATTACCGCGATGTCACGGTATGCACAGTCCGTCTCATTCAGCAGGGCACGGACCTGTCTGCAAAGATGGCGTACTTCTGCCTGCATATCCTTGTGTGCCGAAATACGGAGGGCTCCTTCCTTTTCCTTACAAGCCACTAACGGATAGCGGAACAACTGCTTCTCCAGATGCAGAAGTTCACGGTTACCCTCCACTCTGTGATTCTCCGTAAAATGCTGTGTCGGCATCACTTCGCATCCACACTCCCCTGCCAGTCTCTTAAGTTTCTCCACGGTCTTAGCCGCAAAAGCAAACGGCTCCTCTTCCCCATCCATCGTAACGGTAATCATTACCTGCTCACAAAGCGTCAAAAGGACACCGATTACCTTCTCCTGAATCGGTGTAAATCCCGTAAATCCGTCAAACACCACAACACTGCCCGGAATCAGCGCAGACTTTTTAAGTTCAACGGCAAGTAAATCCATGGACTCTTCCGTGGTAATATAATGGCCTTTAATATATTCCTTAAACGCCTTATAAAGCACCTGCAAATCCTTTAACTTGTAATGCAGGGCACCCCTGCTTGCCGCATATACTATCATCTCATCCAGTTCGTTCTGTCCGATACCGTACTGCATAAATTCGGAAATGGCAGACTTCACCTCATGGATATAGCCCTGCTTATTCAGATTACTGCCGATAACCGGCACTTTATCTTTGATATCCCCGGCAATCTTGCGCAGAATCAGGCTCTTACCGGTATCATCCAGTACGGGCTTCCTGTTTCCGCCTGTTTCCTCAAAAATACGGTATGCAAGACGGCTGAAACTAAGGATATCAATATTCATAATACCGCCCTTATCGCTTGCCGTCACAAAGTCCATCTGGGTCTGCATGGTAAACTGGTCCGGTACAATCACAAAGTAATTCTTCTTCGGATTCTGATTACTCTCACAAAGTATCCGGTCACACACATATTTACTTTTTCCGCTGCCGCTTGTACCGGTAATCAACTGTAGTGCCATAGCCATGCTCCCTTTCTGATATATTGCATAATTATTCTTATCTATTTGTCTTCTCTCTTCACTTTATCTATTTTATCACATTCCATGTCCGCTTCAAAGGACATTACCCATTCCTTTTTTGAAAAGTAAAAAATCCGTCGGAACACTTTCATGCTCCGGCGGATTCTATTTTTTATTTAACCAAAAATCAATTTTTATACTTCAAAATTAACGCCTGTATTATCCGGCTTTTCTTCGTCAAATGCATAATCTTTGCCCGGTAAAACCGCATTTAAGATAATACCTGTTAAAGAACCAACTGCAAGACCTGATAAACTGATGGTTGCATTTCCGATAGAGAATGCAATTGCTCCGGCTGCTGAATAGTTGATACCGATGGAAAGAACAAGGATTAACGCTGCAATAATAACGTTACGGCTTGCCGTAAAGTCAACCTTTGTCTCAACGATATTACGTACACCGACTGCTGAAATCATACCGTATAATACGAGGGATACACCACCCATGGTTGCTGCAGGCATACAGCTGATGAGTGCGGAAATCTTCGGACAGAAGGAGAATAAAATAGCAAATCCTGCTGCGATACGGATTACAAGCGGATCGTATACTTTTGTTAATGTAAGAACACCTGTGTTTTCGCCATAAGTTGTGTTGGCAGGTGCACCGAATAAGGAAGCAAGGATGGTTGCAAGACCATCACCGAGTAATGTACGATGAAGTCCCGGATCCTTAATATAATTCTTACCAACAGTAGAAGAAATAGCGGAAACATCGCCGATATGCTCTACCATGGTTGCCAAAGCGATAGGCATAATGGTGATTACTGCCGTAACCAATAAGGAAGCATCCGCAGAACCAAAGAGTGAGAATACCGTATCACTCCATTTGAAAGGAAGACCAATCCAAGAAGCTTCTGCAACAGGTGCAAAATCCACTTCACCCATAACTGCCGCAACAAGGTAAGAACCGATAACACCACAGATAATCGGAACAATCTTAATCATACCTTTACCCCAGATATTACATACGATTACGATTGCAATGGCAACGATAGCGATGAACCAGTTAGCGGCACAGTTATCAATTGCAGACTGTGAAAGGTTAAGACCGATTGCAATAATAATAGGTCCTGTTACGATTGGCGGGAAGAAACGCATAACCTTCTGTGTACCAAACGCCTTAATAAGACCTGCCAGTACCAGATACAGTACGCCGGCACAAACTACACCGAAACATGCATACGGAAGAAGTTCTGCTTCCCCGTTAGGTGCGATTGCCCAATAACCTGCCAAAAATGCAAAGGACGAACCCAAAAATGCAGGAACTTTACCTTTTGCAAGGAAATGGAATAATAATGTTCCCAAACCTGCAAATAACAATGTTGCTGAAACGCTGAGACCTGTTAATGCCGGTACCAAAACTGTTGCGCCGAACATAGCGAACATATGCTGTGCACCTAAGATTAACATCTTGGATGTTCCAAGACTCTTGGCATCATAAATAGCCTCTTCACCGATGGTCTTTTTTACTTCACTCATCTTCTCTCCTCCTGTGAAATCATTTGTAGTTTTATTACTGTTTCTATGGTACGTCCTCAATCTTTCTACGTCAAGAAATAATTCACATTTTTATCAAAAAAAACACAATATCTTGTGTTTTAAAAATTCTTTGCTACTAGTTTTCTTATGCCGATTGTACTCCAAAAATAATTGTGCTATTATAAATTTTACTGACTCTCAAAGTCAATTTTATTGGAACGGAGACTGCCATGAACGAGAAATTTTTTGATTTAAACAGGGAAAAACAAGATAGAATGATTAACGCAGCGCTCCGTATTTTTGCAGAAAACGGATACCGTCACGCCAGCACGGATATCATTGTCAAAGAAGCCGGTATCAGCAAGGGACTTCTCTTCCATTACTTCACCAGCAAGATGGGATTGTTCTCTTTTTTGTTTGATTACAGCATCCGCTATATGCTCTTTGAATACGACCGTCTGATTTCTGCCAAAGAGACTGATTATTTCAAAATCCGCAGGGAAATGGAACGTGCCAAACTCAATGTCCTGCGCAGTTACCCGTATATGAACGAGTTCATCGAGAAGAGTCTTCAGGAGAACCAACTGGATGTTATTGAGACCATCGAAATCTCCAAGAACAACTACCTCGAAACACTCGACAGATATAATAATCAGAGCAAACGTTCCAATCTTCGCGATGATATTTCATCTGCCCAATTAGATAATATGATTCGTTATACAGTAAACGGACTTACTAAGGACCAGTTTCAGGCGGGTGCTTTCCAACCTGACATGTTATTCGAACAAATCTGCAGCTACTTAGATACCCTGCAGACTCTGTGTATAAGATAGAAAAAAATAAACTTGCCCCGATGGCAATAAAGATATGTCCTGCAAAAGACCCTTCGTTGACATCGGTACTTAACGAGGTTTTCCGAGTTTAGTACCGCTATGTCATAAGAGGAGCGAAAGCGTGTCTTATGCAGGACATATTTTAATGCCACCGGGGCAAGTGTTCTATTTTTTCTGTTTGTACACAGGGTCTGCAGGGTATCCGCCCTTAAGTTTCTGCATGCAGTTTTGGAGAGCTTCTTTGGAATTCTTCCAGTCCGCGTCCTTGTTGCGGTAGTCGAATTTTTCAATCAGCCATGCATCGTCTTCAAAGAGGCGTTCCATATTGGCTTCCATCAGCGCAAAAGTAGTCGCAAAGAACTCTTCCTGCTCCTTTTCTTTCAAACGGCTTTCAGCCGCTTCGCAGATGTCGCCGAAATGCGGAAGGCAGAATCCTTTGGACTCATTTACCTTTGTCTTAAATGCTTCATCTTTGCGATACAACTCAAAGAAGGTATCCATATAACGGTCATAGTGGTCGGTAAACTGCTTACAGATAAAGCAGGATTTTTCACGTTCATTAATCCATGCCGTCACGGAATTGGTCGCACCGTCCCCTTTTTTCTTAAACAAACCGGAAGATTTTCCGGGAACATGGCTCTTCATTGCTTTTTTCATACCATAAATTGTCTCACGCATATGGGTCTTCATAATCCATGCATTACCAAGCGTATTGCCATAGTCGTACATTTTCTTAAAATGCATCCGGCAAAATCCCGCCTTATCGGTCTGCTCGCGCACATCGCTCTCCATATAAGAAGAACCGCTTCCTAATACAAAATCCATCATGTCCTGTTCAATCTTTCGTTCAATATAACAAAATGGACACTCGTCTTTTGCATTAACCGCATCATTTAGTGGTATAGTGTATAATTTTTCTTTCATATCTACCTCATATAGTCATTTACATTTTTGAATAGTTGTACTAAAATGAAACCATAATATATAAAAAAACAAAGGAGTCTGCTCATGAAAAATATTTTAAAGTGGACATTATTCATTCTTATAGCAAGCGTGGCAATGGCTGCCGGTATGTTTTACCTTGCGCAGTATTTTGACAACAAAGACTGCGATTGTGGTTGTGACGGCAACTGCGACTGTAAAGCAGACAAGCCTGTTAAGAAAGCATTTTCCCGTCATTACACCAAATTGAATTTATACTAAGCATCATATTACTATCAAAAAGGGCGGCTGTAACCGCCCTTTTTTGTTGCTGTTTTTATCCTTCTTTTTGCAGACGAAGCAATTCGTCCTTTAAATCACGCACTTTATCCTTGGTTCTGCTATTGCAGTTTGGCGAAACCAGCAACTTGGAAATCAACTTGGAAGCCACATCATACTGCTTATTGCGCATAGCAAGATTCGCAAGTAAGAAATCCACTGTGGACTCATCCATACCGCACATCGGGAACGATTCGTTCTGGATTGCACCCACAAATCCTTCGTATGCGTTCTTCAAAAATTCATTCTCAAGCTCTTTTATTTCTGCATACTTACTATGTTTGCCAAGTCCCTGCTCTTCCAAATATTCCGCATAACTTCTTGCAAGCCATCCGGCACGAAGACAGATATATGCCTTCTCACTTGCCTTGGCATTCTTAACAATCGCATTTACCAAAGACAACTTATATCGTCCGACTGCATCTTCATAAGAATACAATACTTTACGCTCTGCCGGTTTACGGAAATGAGAGGTGATCTTTTCCAAAATTGCCTTTCTCTGCGGAACCGTCATCGGTGCGAAATATCTGGTAAGTGCAGTAAATCCGCACTCCGTACACTGTACTACATCGTACTTAAGAGGCTCAATTCCTTCAAAAGTAGGACGCAAATCCATATCCGTCTTAACAAGGCGTGCCTTACCTGTTCTTAATGTACGCTCCTTAAAATTGCGACCGCAAACAGGGCATTCATAGGTTTTATCAAACAAGAAGTCTTCTTCTCTTACTTCTTTAACCGCCGCTTCGGCCTCTTTTTTCTTCTTTTCCTCTGCTACAGGATCCTTAAAGATATCCGCTGTGGACATATCGCCCAGTCCGAAATCTTCCATTCCGGAGAAAATACTACTAGCCATAAGTAACCTCTATTCTTCCTTCTTTGGTAACACAAATGAACTCTTTAATGAAACAATTCTGTTAAATACAAGACTATCCGGTGTAGAATCCTTAGAATCCACACAGAAGAATCCCTGACGTACAAACTGGAAACGGTCGTAAGCCTTTGCTCCTGCAAATTCCGGCTCTAAATAACAATCCTTTAATACTTTGATGGAATCCGGATTCAGGTTCAAAGAACCGTCCTCATTGTAAACGCCTTTTTCTTCATCAATAATATTCTCATACAGACGGACTTCTGCTTTGACAGCCTGCGTAGCCTCAACAAAATGAATCGTACCTTTTACCTTACGTCCGTCGTTGCTGTTGCCACCCTTGGTCTCAGGATCGTATGTTCCGTGAACCTCGATAATATTGCCGTCCTCATCCTTTACGCAACCGGTACATTTTACAAAGTATGCGTTCATTAGGCGTACTTCATTGCCCGGGAACATACGGAAATATTTCTTAGGCGGTTCTTCCATAAAGTCGTCTCTTTCAATATACAATTCTTTGCCAAACGGAATCTTTCTGGTACCAAGTTCTTCATTATCCAGATTAAGCGGTGCATCCAGCCATTCAATCTGTCCTTCCGGATAGTTGTCAATAACAAGCTTAACCGGGTCCAAAATCGCCATCATACGAGGTGCCTTCTGCTTTAAATCTTCACGGATACAATATTCCAAAGCTGCATAATCTGCAATGGAATGTGCCTTGGACACTCCACACATCTCAACAAATGCACGGATGGATTCCGGTGTAAAACCACGTCTTCTGAGTGCGGAAATGGATACCAGTCTCGGGTCATCCCAACCGTCCACAATGCCTTCCTGCACCAGTTTCTTAATGTATCTCTTTCCTGTTACAACATTCTTAAGATACATCTTTGCCTGTTCAATCTGCTTTGGCGGATGCGGATATTCCAGTTCCCTTACCACCCAATCATACAAAGGTCTGTGGTCTTCAAATTCCAAAGTACAAATGGAATGGGTAATTCCCTCAATCGCATCTTCAATCGGATGTGCAAAATCATACATCGGATAAATACACCACTTATCCCCCGTATTGTGGTGGGACATATGGGCAATACGGTAAATAACCGGGTCACGCATGTTGATATTGGAAGAAGTCATGTCAATACGTGCACGGAGCACCTTTTCTCCGTCCGCATATTTGCCTTCCTTCATCTCTTCAAATAACTGTAAATTCTCTTCAATGGAACGGCTGCTGTATGGGTCTTCCTTACCCGGTTCGGTAAAGGTACCTCTGTACTCTTTAATCTGCTCTGCAGACAAATCGGATACATAAGCCTTGCCTTTCTTAATCAGCTTAACAGCACCTTCATACATCTGGTCAAAATAATCGGATGCGTAAAAAAGTCTGTCTTCCCAATCTGCACCAAGCCATGCCACGTCTGCCTTAATGGACTCAACGAATTCGATATCTTCCTTCGTCGGATTGGTATCGTCAAAACGCATGTTAAACTTTCCGCCGTACTTCTGCGCAATTCCGTAATTTACAAGAATCGCCTTGGCATGTCCTATATGTAAATAGCCGTTTGGTTCCGGCGGAAAACGGGTGTGTACCGCTTCGTATACGCCTTCTGCCAAATCTTTGTCAATAATCTGTTCAATAAAATTTCTGCTTTCTGTGCTCAAAATTCTCTCCAGCCTTTCTATTTATTGTCGCATCACTATATTTTATCACACGAAAATACCGATAACAAGAGGACTCTCGGTTATGTTCATGCCCTTGGAGCATTATATTTTTTCATAGGTAAGAGCAAAAATATTTTTTTCTACCGCATATATGTCATTGGCATCATTCTCTCTTACGGCAAGATAATCGCCAGGCTTACCAAGCATATATTTTTCTTCATCCCACAATGTGAAAATCTTCGTCGTCTTAGTAATCGGCTTAGCATAAATGCGGGCACGTTCCATTGTTACACAACTTCCTGCAAACTCCGTAATCTGTCTGGTCGTATTGTCCTGCTTATTCTTAATGGAAGGAATGTACTTCATCTGAATGGAAGTATCCTTCAAATCGGAACTCTCAGACAGTATCCGGTAGGATTTAGCAAATTTTTCGGCCCGAATCGGATATACCTCGCCCTTAATACCAATCATAATAATCACATCATCGGTCACCTTGACGTCAACATCGCCTTCCAGTGTACGGACCATAATATCCGTTCCGACAGGATAAATTTTGCTTGGACGCACAAAACCGAGCACCAGTTCTTTTTTCTGGTACAATTCCATGTCCGATATATCTGCGGCCTGCTCTCTCGCATAAATAATATCCGTCTGTTCAAAGTAATCATTCATACGCTCACCAAAGTAAGACTCTGAATGAACACCTTCGTATTGCTTCTCATATAAACGCTTGCTGATGAATCCGCCGGCTTTTTCGACATGTCCTCCACCGGAGCCGATTCCTTCGCATAAAAACTCAGCCAATTCATTGGCACGTACTTCCTTAATGCAACTACGCACGGAAATCTTAATACCGTCATTCAAAATATTGTAAACCACGCAGGAATCCACAGCATCCACCTGTAAGAGGAAATCACTGATAAGTCCTAAAATATTAGGGTCACACGGTGCCGATTTAATAATTGCGTATCGGTACTGTTCGTTGTAAATATTACGGATCAAAGCAATGCCGGCAGTCTCCAATTCCTCCAAAGAAATATTGGCATTCCTAAACTGTCTGATCATACTCTGGTTTACGGTAACACTTTCGCGCATATCCATATCAATCGGATTGTACAATTCCGCAAACTGATTGGTATCGGTAAACAAACCGTAATATAATGCCGTTCCTAAGCGTGAATCATCATTTACCGGATATTTTTCTTCCTCTAACATATGCCATACCACGGTAGAACAGCTTCCGAGTTCAGACTGGATTTCGCACATTTCATCAACTTCCATTTCAATCTGATGGTGGTCAATTACCGCCACATGCGCCGCTTCCGTCTTCTCTACATTACCTTCCCCGTACTGGCAATCCACAAGCAAAAGCAGTTCATTGTCAAGAACCGTTACGTCCCTATGTTCAATCGGAATCTGAAGTTCCTGTACCATCAGTTTCAGATTGGACTTATGTATTTTAAATTTTCCGCCGTAGAATAATACCGCATCTTTTCCCATGTCCGTAAAATAGCGGTACATTGCAAATCCGGAAGCAATTGCATCCGCATCCGGATTATCATGGCACTGGATATATATTTTATTGTAAGTTAATAAGTCTGACAGTCTCACTTTTTTTCACCTATTACCCCATTGTTTTACATGTTAATACAATACCATACTTGATTATTTAAGTAAAATGGATTTCGCATTTTTGGATGTATTCTTATTCATTTTCTGGTACAATAAATACATGTTGTTATAGGAGATATCTGATTTATGAAAAAAAGACTTTCCACAGAGCATTTTCGTATCCTACTAATGCTTCTGACTTTATTTATATGTATGATGACATTTGCATCGGTACAGCCTTTTGGTGACGGTCCGGATGAAATCAACCGTTTCAAACTGGTTGAATATATTTACAATCACGGCACACTCCCTGCCGGCGATGACCCGGAGGTATTAATCGACGGTTACGGCGGTTCCTATGCCTTCCAGCCGATGCTCACTTATATAATTGACGGCTATCTGCTTCGTGCCCTTCGCGTGTTTGAACCGTCACTTGAGATGCGGGTATTTATTTCGCGGCTGGTAAATGTAGTCATTGGATTGTTTACCGCTGTGTATGTGAAAAAACTGTCTGATTTACTATTTGAAAACAAAAAAACAGCCTGGGCGTTTACCCTTGCCGTTGTCTTTTTACCGCAGAACGTATTTATTCACACCTACGTCAATACCGATTCGATGGGACTGTTGTCCATTGCCATTGTTTTGTATGCTTTGGTAAAAGGCATGCGAGACGATTTTGCAAAAAGCAGTTGCATTACTCTGGCCGTTGGTATCATTCTGTGCGCGCTGTCCTACTATAATTGTTACGGAATTGTTGTTTGTGCGGTGTTATTTTTTGCATTGTATTTCTTTAAAAAAATAAGACAACGCAGTTCTGTTGAAGATGTTTCCTCTGCCAACGATAATTTATCCGAACAGAGCATGCCATTATACGATTACAAAGCCCTGCTTAGAAAAGGTATCTTTATCAGTGTAATCGTCCTTGTCGGAATCGCATGGTGGTTTATCCGTAATGCAATCCTGTATGACGGAGATTTTCTTGCGATGGAAGCCAGGGCCTTATGCGCGGCCGAAACCAGTATTGAATCACTGAATCCGTTAACACGAGACACTTATCAGAAGATGGGCGTTCCGCTTAAAGAAATGGTATTCGGAACGGACTATTTTACCCTTGTATGGAAAAGTTTTATCGCCATGTTCGGACCGATGTTAATTCCGACACACCACTATATTTACATGGCATTCAGGGATGTATTCTTTGTTTCCGTAGCCGGCCTTTTGATTCCAAAGAAGACTTCTGTTCTGACATGGACAAACAAATGTAGCAAATGGCTGATGCACGGAATCATGGCACTTGCGATTGTAATTCCGGTTATACTGGCACTGTATTACTCCTACACCTACGACTTCCAGCCACAGGGACGCTACTATCTGCCGATGGTCATACCGTTTATGTATTTCCTGGTTATGGGAATTGAGAAGATTATTGATGTGGCAGAATGGTGTGTTGGAAAATTATTCCGTAAAGAAAGAGTTATCTCTTTAACAGGCGCATTTTTCTATCATGTGTTGTACGCTTTTTTAGCAGCCTGTCTGTTATATGCAACATTCATTTCGATGTTGGGATATTATAGAGTTAATTAATTTGCTGAACACAAAACAGGTCGCGTACAGAATCATATTCCCGACCTGTCTTGTATTCGGCAAATATCATTAACTTTTTCTCTTCGTCGATTCTCTTACAATCAGTTCTGACTCCATTACTATGTGCATCTTATCTGCTGCCGGCTTCTCACCCTTCATCAGTTTCACAAGGAGTTCTGCTACCGTCTCTCCGAGACCTCTCTGCGGATGGCGCATGGTCGTAAGCGGAACTTTAAAATTACTTGCAAAATCGGAATCATCAAATCCGGTTACCGATACATCATTCGGAACATTCAGTCCCTTTTCTTCCAATACATTGATAACCGTTATCGCTGTCATATCGTTATAGCATACAACAGCATCGACGTTCTGCGTATCTACGAGTTCTGCAATGGATTCTCTCGGAAGCGCTCTTGCATCTTCGGTATGGAACCAGATAATCAGGGATGGATCATACCAGATACCTGCTTCTTTCAAAGCACGGACATATCCGTTATGGCGAAGCAATCCCTGTCTGTCATCCGCCTTAAAAATACCGGCAATACGGGTATGCCCAAGCTCTATCAGATGCTTGGTAATCTGATATCCGCCTTTTTCATCATCTAAGATAACATACGGAACATCTTCCATTCCGTGATACACACCCTGCATAAATACATAAGGGATGTTGTATCTGTCAAGCATCGAAAAAACACCACGGTTCTTATACGCAATCTGTGTCTTGCTCGGTTCAATAATCAGCCCGTCAATATTCTTCTTTACGAGTTCTTCCAGGCATTTGGCTTCATACTTACGATAATTATGGGTGCTCTTAAGCAGGATACTGTAGCCCTCTTCCTCCAATGTCTCATCTATTCCTTCTAAAATATTCGGAAAAATATAATTGGAAAGGAAAGTCATTACTACCGCCACATTGCCGGAACTCTCGCCCTGCTTTATCGTATCGCAACAGAATGTTCCGCGTCCGTGTTCCGCGTATAAAAATCCTTCATTACGTAAAATATCAATTGCCTTACGCACTGTTTGTCTGCTGATATCGTATTCCCTTGCCAGCACATTCTCAGAAGATATCTTATCACCCGGTTTGATTTCGCCGGACATAATCTGCTGTTTTAAATCTTCTACCAGTTTGGCACATTTCATTTGTTTTTCCATACGAAATCCCCTCGTATCTGTCTATTACTAGTTCTGTCCGTAGTAAGCATTTGCTCCGTGTTTTCTGAAGAAATGCTTATCCTTTAAATAATCAGGTGCTTTTGCTGCCTGCGGATTGATGCTTTCTGTCTTGGTTGCCATTTTAGCCACTTCTTCCAAAACAACTGCATTATGAACTGCTTCATGAGCATCTTTTCCCCATGCAAAAGGACCATGGTTGGTGCAAAGAACAGCCGGTGTATGCATCGGATTAATGCCTGCATTTTCAAATGTCTCGATAATAACAACACCTGTATTCTTCTCGTATGCTTCTTCAAGTTCCGCAGGAGTTAATACTCTTGCGCATGGAATATCTCCATAGAAATAATCTGCATGAGTGGTTCCGTAAAGAGGAATGCTTCTTCCTGCCTGTGCCCAGGAAGTTGCTTCCGGTGAATGAGTATGTACCACACCGCCGATTTCCGGATATTTTTTGTAAAGTTCGATATGGGTTGCCGTATCGGAAGACGGTTTGTATCTTCCCTCAATGCGGTTGCCGTCAAGGTCCATAACAACCATATCATCCGGAGTCATTGTCTCATAATCTACACCACTTGGCTTGATTACGAAATAGCCTGTTTCTCTGTCGATTTCGCTGACATTACCCCATGTAAAAGTAACCAGTCCGTATTTTGGTAAAAGCATATTGGCTTCATACACACGTTTCTTTAATTCTTCTAACATAGTATTTCCTTTCTTTTTCAAAGAAGAGGTTGCCTGTGACAACCTCTTGCAATTCTTATAATAATGATTCTACTGCTGCTCTTTCGATAGGAAGACCTGCATTGTAGCGCTTGATAAATTCGTTGAATCCTTCTACGTCTTTTTCATCCGGAGCAAGTGTTGTACCTTCTTCTCCTGCAAATACTTTCTTATCAAGGAATGCTTCCAAGGTCTCACCTTCTTCTTTCTGTACCATATATGCTGCAAGTAATGCGATACCCCATGCACCGCCTTCGCCTGCTGTTTCCATAACGGTTACAGGACAGTTAAGAGCTGCTGCCAATAATTTCTGGCCTACTACCGGAGTCTTGAACAATCCGCCGTGTCCGGTAATCTTATCTAACTCAACGCCTTCTTTTGCAAGAATATCATTACCCACCTTAAGAACACCAAGTGATGTTAAGAGATGTACTCTCATAAAGTTGGCAAGATTAAACTTGCTGTCAGGTTTGCGGACAAATAAAGGACGTCCTTCTTCAAAGCCTGTAATATGCTCTCCGGAGAAATAGTTGTATGCGAGTAATCCGCCACAATCCGCATCTCCTTCCAAAGCCTTGTTATATAAAGTACCGAACAATTCGTTCATATCCACTTTCATACCAAAGCTCTCTGCAAATTCTTTAAAGATATTCACCCATGCATTCAAATCGGAAGTACAGTTGTTGCAGTGAACCATTGCAACTGCCGCACCTGTAGGTGTGGTAACCAAATCGATTTCATCGTATGCCTGTGATAAATCCTTCTCAAGTACTGCCATGGAGAAAGAAGATGTA
>JAZMZZ010000081.1:0-3083 GCA_045586245.1 Lachnospiraceae bacterium
AGAACTTCGTAAGCAAAGAGTAGCCGATTGCTTTTATGCGTGCAAAGTTATGGCTGTATTATTGCATCCGATTGCTCCGGATGGTTGCGAGATGTTCCGCGAGTATATGAATATGGATAAGTCATTATGGAATTGGGATAAGATTCTTGAACCGATATCCGCATATGTTGGAGTGTTGTCGGAGCATGAACTGAAATATCTGTTGCCGCGTGTTGATTTCTTTAAAAAGCATGAATCACAATTTTCAAAAGAGGAAAGCATAATTTGATTACTTGACAAAAAGAATAAATGGCATGATAATGAACTTGTGTTCATGAACGCAAGTTCAAGAACAATTCAATAATAAGGAAAGGAAATAATATATGCCACCAAAACCAAAATTCACAAAGGAAGAATTAGTACAGGCAGCATTGAAGTTAACTAGGGAAGGCGGATTGGAATCGGTAGTAGCCCGCAATCTGGGGAAAAAGCTGGATACTGCGGCATCTACTATTTTTACACACTTTGAATCGGTAGAGGATATCCGTCAGGCAGTGGTGGAATGTGCAAGAGGTCTTTATAACGGATATGTGGAAGAGGGGCTTAAAATGGTTCCGCCGATGAAAGGGTTTGCGGTGCAGTACATCCGATTTGCGATGGAGGAACCGAATCTGTATGCTGTTTTATTTATGAATAAACGGGATGACTTCAAGTACGTGGATTTCATCGTGGATGAAGGTCATTATGAAAGAGTTATTACTGCAGCAGAGACGGATTTTGCGCTTAACAGGCAGCAGGCAGAGTATTTGTACCATAACATGTGGGCGTATGCACACGGAATTGCGGTAATGTCTGCAACGGGAGTGTGTAAGTTTTCATTGGAAGAGATTTCGCAGATGCTCGGAATGGCATGCCGGAGTTTTCTGATGGGAGTAAAGGCTCCGCGTGATGAGAGGGAAAGTACCGTACCAATGGTAGGTGGTTTTATGCCGGGAAGCGTAGAGTCTTATTTTGTCACAAACAGAAGAAGCAAGGAATAAAATTAAAATATTGGAGGTTACTATCAGATGAAAACAATATGCGGAATTGATTGCAGTAATTGCAGTATTAAATATAACTGCGGAGGCTGTATGGCGACAAACGGCCGGCCGTTTCATAACGAGTGCGTGACGGCGGAATGCTATAAAGCAGGCGGCGAAGAATGTTTTATTACATACAAGAACAAGTTAATAGAGGAATTCAATGCGCTCGGAATTGAGGGTATGCCGACGATTACAGAACTTTGTGCGTTAAATGGCGCATTTGTGAATTTGGAATATCCGCTTCCTAACAGAAAGAAAATCAAATTGCTTGAGGATTCCAAGATTTATCTGGGTTATCAGGTTGAAAAAATTGGTTCTGACAGATGCTATGGACTTGTTGCAGATAGGGAACATTTACTGGTGTGCGAGTATGGAAGCAACGGTGAAAATCCGGAGATTGTTGTGTATAAGAAGAGATAATAAATTTTAGGAGGACGTGCTTTGAAAAAGTTACTATTCATTTTCCTACAATGTACATGGGGTATTGCGCAGACAATTGTTGGTGCCATCTTCTTTATAAAGTTAAGAAAATATCCACACAGAATCTATCGGGGCTGTATTGATACACAGTGGAATATGCGAAGCGGTTTGAGTTTGGGATTGTTTATATTTACGCCGAATGATGAGATAAAGGATTCGGAAAAAATTAGGGTGCATGAGTACGGTCATTGTATGCAGTCAATGGTACTCGGTCCTTTTTATCTGCTGGTTGGACTGGTTTCGATTCCATGGGGTAGAATGGCGTATTTTGAAAAAATGAGGAAAGAAAAAAATCTTCCCTATACAGCATGCTTTGTAGAATCATGGGCAAGTAAATGGGGCGAATTGGCAACCGGCGAAGAGGCGGTTTGGGACTAGTTGTAGTATAGAATACGGAGTTTAGAGATACATGCAGAAAGTTGATAAAGAACAGTATAGTAAATTTATAAATCTTGCAAAGGACAATATCTGTAATACGGTATATCCGATGTCGATTGCCGAGGGCTTTCAATCGGGGGACATCTATACGGATTCTGTGGAGGAGTCTACATTTGCCCTGTTCTGGCATGTGAGCGGATTTGCTTATCTGACAGGCAGACCGACGGATGAGGACTTGGAAGAAATATATAAGTTGATGAAAAATGAAGACGGTACCAATCCGAGACGTTTTGTATTGGAACTTAAGGATGAAGTAGTGCGTGCTTATTTTCAAAAGAAAGCGGATGTGGAAGAGCATCCGAGATACCGCTTCCGGTTGCAGGATAAAGAGAGTTCGGATGAGATAGTTCCTGACGGTTATGAAGTAAGAGAAGTTGATGCCGGTCTTTTAGCCAAGATATCCGGAAATATTGTGCCGGCTTCTTTTTGGAGAAGTGAGGAAGAGTTTTTGGAAAACGGAAAAGGCTATTGCGTTATGTATGGGGATGAGGTTGTATCGGTTGCCTTTTCAGCAGCAGTCAGCAGTAATCAGGTGGACATAGGAATTGAAACGGCGCAGGCTCATCGTAATAAGGGTCTTGCGGTCATTGCGGCAAAGAAGATGGTCGAATATGTAAAGAGCATTTATAAGGAGCCGGTATGGGATTGCAATGTTGCCAATGAAAGATCCAGACGTACTGCTGAAAATGCAGGATTTAAGATTGTTGCAGAGCATGCGTTTTATAAAGTATAAGGGTTTTAGGAAACCGGAAACGAAAGTCTACTTTCCGTAGGTACCAAGAAACGTATGATATGCTTATGATTGTTACATAGGAGGTGCAGAAGATGAATCAATATGTAACAGGAGCAGTGATTAAGGAACTGCGGGAAAAAGCTAATTTTACACAGGCAGAACTGGCTGCCAAATTAAATGTTTCCGACAAAACCATATCCAGAAGGGAGACGTCAAAAGGATATCCGGATATTTCGTTATTGGAACCGATAGCGAAGGTCTTTGGAATATCGGTTACGGAACTGATTTCGGGAAACGCGGTTAAAAATGTCAATGTTTCGGCAAATATGCTACGTTCAAAAGTCTATGTATGTCCGGTTTGCGGCAATGTC
>JAZMZZ010000082.1:0-3500 GCA_045586245.1 Lachnospiraceae bacterium
ACCGATTATGATTTCCTGCGAAGAGGAAGGCATGATAAACAGCGGACAGGAATTGGTACGCCTTCCGTTTGAGTTTCCAAAGTCCATCCGCTTGAATGTGGCAAATGAGAGCATGAAAGATGAGACCATCACGGTAAAATGGCAGGTAAGAGACGCGTCGGCAAAGATTCTTCGCGCAGAAGAAAGCACGGTAGAAGTCCTGGCCCTTACTTCTGTTTGGCTTGAGAAAGTAGAGTTACCGGATATCGATATCTACAACGAATATGTAAGTTATCAGGCGCTTAAAGAGGGCATTGTGATATCGGAAGGAACCGTTATTTTCTCTTATCCGAAGTATTTCCGCTACGAGGATCCGCAGTTGCAGGCAACGATTGAAGGAAATCGGATTACAGTAAGTGCAAACGGTTACGCGAAGAGCGTAGAAATTTTAAATGACAACGAAGATTTGATTTTGTCGGATAACTATTTTGACCTGAATGGGGATAGTAAGACAGTAGAAGTCTTAAGCGGAAAGATTGATAATCTGAGACTTCGAAGTGTGTATGATATAGAGTAAAAAGGAGAGCAAATATATGAAACGAGTTAATTTTGGACCGAAACCATTTATTTATCCGATGCCGGTATTAATTGTTGGCACTTATGATGAAAATGGTGTGCCGAATGCCATGAATGCGGCATGGGGAGCCATTACGGATATGAATGAGATTACCATCAGTATGTCTCCGCATAAGACAACTGAGAACTTATTGAAAACAGGTGCGTTTACCGTAAGTTTTGCAACGGAAGACACTGTGATTGCCTGCGATTATGTGGGTGTGGAGACAGCAAGTAAGGTGCCTGATAAATTTGCAAAAGCAGGGTTCCACGCAACCAAAAGTGAGAATGTGAATGCCCCATTGATTGATGAACTTCCGATGGCATTGGAGTGTAAAGTGAAAAGCTATGAGGATGAAATTCTGATTGGTGAAATTGTGAATGTTTGCGCGGATGAGAGCGTATTAACCGATGGCAAAGTGGATCCGAAGAAGTTAAAACCAATAGCATATGACCCGGTAAACCATGCCTATATGGGATTGAGCGAAGTGGTTGGAAAGGCGTTTCAGGATGGATTGCAATTAAAATAACTGTGTTGTGAGAAAAGTGATGTTTAAGGGGAAGCACTATGCGATTAAGACCATTTATACTAAGTTGTGATTTTGATGTTATAAAGAATTGGATATCTGATGAACGGACACATGCCATGTGGTGCGCCAATCTGATTGCCTATCCGATGGAAAAAGAAAACTTTGAGAACGTAATGCAGGAGGCTGCAACCAGATTTGGAGACAGCCCCTATGTTGCAACCACGGACGACGGGAAGGTGGTTGGTTTCTTTTGCTATTCCGTGAATTTGGATTCAAACGAAGGAATGCTTAAATTTGTAATGGTTGATTCTGCGCAGAGGGGAAAAGGACTAGGAAAAGAAATGCTGCAACTGGCGGTAGAGTATGCTTTCTATATTACCAAGGCCGATGCCGTACATCTGAATGTTTTTCCTGAGAATACAAAGGCGATAAAATGTTACCAAAGTGTTGGCTTTGTGGAAAGACATACCGACTTAAATGCTTTTGCTTTTCAGGGTGAGTCCTGGGGCAGATGCAATATGATAATAAGAAAATAAAAGAGAACTTATTGACAATCGAAACGGATTAGTATACCCTAGTAACTAACGACTGTTCGTTAGCAAAAAAGGAAGAAGTATTTTACTAAGATTAGAAAGGTAATTGCAATGGAAGAAAGAAACACACGCGATTTAATTATGCAGGAAGCATTGGACCTGTTTGCAGAGAAAGGGTATGCGGCAGTTTCTATGAGAGATATAGCAATGGCTGTTGGAATACGAGCAAGTTCCATTTACAACCATTTTGACGGAAAGCAGGAGTTGTTTAATGCTTTGGTAGAGAAGGCCAATAATATTAAGAAGTCTTTGCAGGCAGTCTTTTTGAATGCATTTTCGAAAGTGGAGGAAGTGGAAGAGGATGCATTTGTACAGACCGGAGAGTTTTTTCTGACAGGATATCTGCAAAATCCACAGATAGCTCCGTTATTAAGAGTACTGGAATGTGAAAGATTTCATAATGAGAATGCCGACAGAGCGTGGTGCGAGTTGATGCTATCAGCGCCGTTAGAACACGAAGTTAATATTTTTAAACTATTAAAAATGAGTGGGATAATTGAGGATGAAAATGCAGAAGATTTGGCGGCGGAATATCAATCGGCTATTTTGCTGGCATATTTTACGAAAGATGCCGAACAACTTCAAAGGCAGCTAAGGCGATTTTATCAACGGATATTTGGATAAGAGGAGATAGAAAATGATAATGAAAGTATACAGAACTAAAAAGATGCAAC
Organism: Lachnospiraceae bacterium; assembly: GCA_045586245.1. Taxonomy (GTDB): domain Bacteria; phylum Bacillota; class Clostridia; order Lachnospirales; family Lachnospiraceae; genus RGIG8767. Next base: position 2,392 of record JAZMZZ010000082.1, read on the forward strand.
AAGAAATTATTAGAACTTACAATAATCTTCTGGCGCAGTGGGACGTTGAGACGGAGGAAATGGATATTAGTACCGAATACGGAATGACACACATCGTTGCATGCGGAAAGAAAGAGAACCCGCCACTAATTCTTTTTCACGGAGTTGGGGATGATTCGGCACTGATGTGGATATATAATGCCAAATACCTGAGTCAGTATTTTCGAATTTATGCGGTGGATACGATTGGCGGACCGGGAAAAAGTGTACCGGGAGAAGGGTACAATAAGGATTTTAATGATATATTTTGGATAGATGGAGTATTAGACAATCTTTCGCTTGAGAGCGCCTTTTTTGCAGGAGTATCCCACGGCGGATATCTTGTGAAGTATTATTCCTTATGCAGACCGGAACGGGTAAAGAAAGGAATCAGTATTTCCGGGGCCATATCCGTAGGAGAAAAAGGAAGCCCTATGGCTACTATGATGAAAATATTTTTGCCGGAAGCACTTTTTCCGACAAAGAGAAATGTGCAAAAACTGATTATGAAATTGTGCGGTGAAAACACGGCAGTATTTACGGAAAACAGCGATATTATGGAACATTATACATACCTCTTAAGAGGGTTTAACAATATGGCTATGGGCTATCATAATGTACGTCCTTTTACTGAGGAAGAGGTGGATTTGATTCGTGATAAAATAGAGTTTTTGGTGGGATTGGAAGATCCGTTTGAAAAACTAGGAGGAGCGGAGGCATTACGTAAGTATCGTATGAAAGTTACTTTCTATGAAAATGCCGGCCATGGTTTGAATCATGAACGGGCAGATGATATTAATGCAAAGATAATGGAGATATTGACAGAATAAATGTATAATGGATAAAAATACAGAAAAGGACGAATACAATGATTTTAACAAACAAAGAATTGAAAAACATTTATTTTGGAGCGTATGAATTTGAGGAGACCGAAGAAGGATATCTTCAGGCATTCCAGTATTCAAAGGAGCAGATAGAATATTTCAAAGGTGCTTTTGAAATGTGGTATGAAAGATGTACGGCATCCTCAGCCAAAACCCTTGAATTTACCACTTCGGCAACAAAGATTTCCTTTGAATATAAATTCATAT
>JAZMZZ010000083.1:0-1505 GCA_045586245.1 Lachnospiraceae bacterium
CAAGCCGATGATTATTGCAGAGAACCCATATGGTGGTATCGTTCCTGAATTGGTTCAGCTTTTAGATAAGGGCAAAGGATACGATTTGTACCGTATTTTTATGCTGGAAGCTTCTGTATACGGATGCAATATGTCCGTTCCGTACGGCGGATGGATGGGAAATACCATTAAGGATGCATTCTGGCCGCCAAGAGCATTGACATGCGAAGTTCAGGATTTCCTTTATGAACATGAGAAGTTCTATCCGAAGACTCCTGTTAAGGGTGCGGCAGTCCTTTATTCCTTCGGAAGTAATTATTGGCGCGATGCGCATAGGGCAGGTAATGCAAATGCGGATTCCGAGCGTTCCAATATGGAACATCTGGAAGCAACTACAACGGATTGGGGCAACACCAATAAGCCGATGCCTTTCTGGGATACCATCCGTGAATTGAGTTCACAGAACGCTATGTATGATGTAAGAATGATGGCGGATGATGAATTCAGAAAAGATGATTTCAAGGCAGAGACATTGGCATTATATCCGATGATTGTTTTACCGGATTGCTATGTGATTACACAGAATCAGGCAGACCTTATAGAAGACTATGCGAAAAATGGCGGAAAAGTTCTTGTATATGGACGCCTTGCAGAGAATACAGATCTTGTAAGTAAGCTTCAGGGTATGGATAATGTGAAGTTTGTTGCAATCGGCGAAGATATGAAGGCAAGTATGGAAGTGTTCCGTAAAGAATTCGCGGATATGTATGCTACAGTAAGTACGGTTTCCTGCTCCGACACACGCCTTGGTATGCAGCGTTTTGATGCAGACGGCAAGACTTATGTGCATCTTCTTAACTATTGTTATGATAATGACAAGGATAAGATTGAATCAATTGATGAGGTTGAGATTACATTAAAAGAAGTTGCGGACGGAACCATCAAGGTATACCATCTGGATGGCGAGAGCACTAATTTTGAAGTGGAAATGGAAGGCGAAACTGTTAAGGTGATTTTAAAAGATGTACCGGTTTACACGGTTATTACAGTGGAATAAATATGTGACGTACGTAGAAAGAGGCATCATGGGAAAGATGCCTCTTTTTCCATAATATCGGTATTATGGATGAATAAGGGATTTATTATAGTAATATCACGAAAGTTATGGTATTCTGGTAGCGAAAAAAGAAAATTTTATCAAAAGGGGAAAAGAATATGTGGGGAGATGAATATTTGTACCAACAGCTTGGGTACAAGCATATTAAAGAAAAATTGGAGAATGTAACGGAAAAGGACATTTGGAAGAAGGGAGTACATGTTTCGCAGTTACCGTTGAAAATACCGACAGAGAAGGAGATTGAGGAGTACAATTCATTCAGGAAAGTCAATTATGATTTGCAGATGAAACGTAGCGATGGTCTTACGAAATTAATTATGTTGACGGGTTTAGTGGTACTTGCATATTACTATGTTAGAATAACGATATTAGCGATACTTGTTAGAGATTTGCTCTTGTTTTTTGTATT
>JAZMZZ010000084.1:0-2238 GCA_045586245.1 Lachnospiraceae bacterium
GCCTGGGGCTGGTCGCCGGTCGGGGCGTAGTCGGAATGTAAAATAAAACGGTCCATAAAAATCTCCTCATTCAAGTAGTGGTAGATTGTATGTATTCAGTGAATCCAATGTTTTTAATTGCTGTACTACAAGTTCACGCAACAATTTCATTCTCTCTTCTTGCATTTTTCCCTGATTAATTAGAATCGCATTATAGCTTTCTAAATTTGCAAGAACCAATAACTGTTTAATTGTTGCCGCATCTCGCATATTTCCTTTCTCTTTCGGATTCTCATTTCTCCATTGTTTTGCCGTCTTGCCAAACAAAACAACGTTTAGCATATCCGCTTCATCTGCGTATTTAAATGACACCTGTGCTGGTGTTAATTCCGCTGGAATTAGATTATCCTTAATTGCATCCGTATGTATTCGATAATTCAGCTTAGATATCTCTCTGTTTAAGTTCCAATCCAAGGACAATCGACTATTTTCATCTGCTTTTAATCTCCTATAATCCTTCATGATATATAATTGAAATTCAGGAGATATCCATGTTGCAAAAGACATTGCAATATCACTGTGCGCATACGTTCCACCATAGCGCCCCGCCTTTGAAACTATACCAATTGCAGCTGTTTGCTCAATCCATTTCGTCGGTGTCATCACAAAACGATTTAACCCTGCTTCGTTTCTAACCGCCTCGAATTGCACACGGTTAAAATCCGGGTTATGTAATTCTTCCCATACCCCCAGAAATTCAACTGTATTTCTGTTTCTCATCCAGTTCTGAATAACAAATCGAGGATCGTCTTCATTACGATACTTTGCAATATCGGTTAAAGAAATAAACTCATTCTCAAAATTTGTCGTATAAATGCTTATATCAATACCCTTTGCATGTATTGTGTCTTTCATAATCTTTCCCATAAATCCCCCTCTACTAACAAATTCTATCCTTCTTCGTTCTCTATCACAGTTACTCGCACCATATCTCTCTTCCAACAGGTATACCCCAATCATACTCCCCATCCAAGTTTAGTTTACCACCGAACTCCGTGGCACGTTCCTCTAATGTTTTATGCTGAAATGACCGTTCTTCGGAAAACCTGATTTCTTGACAGATTTCTGTTTCTTTTTTCTGTGCCTGCATAGCAAACACCCCTCTTTCATCCCCACATATTTATCGAACATATATTCCCTTTATCACAACTATATCACAAAACATTTTAAATGTAAAGAAAAACCACTGTAGTTTTTACGCCACACTGGTTTTTCCACTATTATTATACCACTTTTCATGACAAATTACAATTCTTGTAATACCAGCCACCGGATTCTATAATTATCATAAACACATAAATCATTTTTCAACTATATCCCAACAAAAACAACAAGGAGTCCTTTCCCATGTTCTATCACGCAAGTAATATCGCCGACATCTAAACCCTGATTCCGTTTTCCTCCGGTCATGTAAAACCACTGGTCTATTTTTCTGCCAAAAAGGAAAACACTTTGGTTTATCTGAGCAATCCCGTGGAACGATATTGCAGAGAGATTGGCTTTGAACCTTCCGAACGCTACTACCGTTTTATGAGTTATCGTTTTACCGAAGATAACATTTTAGAGATTCTGGAATACTGGCCAAATGCACTGGAAGAGACCTATGCCGGTGTTACAGGGTATATCTATGCCACCTCGCATATTCCGAATGCCAAAACCATGGACATTCCATATGTAATTGCCAGCGAAACACCTGTCACTATAGAATCCTTTGAATATATTCCGGACGCATATCTCGCAATAAAGCAGGCCGAGGAAGAAGGAACAATCAAAATCGTAAGATACCAAGAAAACAGTGCCGACTGCCTGGATAAAATAAAAAAGCTTGTATTCCGTGAATATGAAAAGGCTCAATCCATTCCCGCATACAAAGCTTTTTTAGAAGCTAAATTTTATAATTTTCTATTGTGAACTATAATACACAGCCGGCACAACTTTCTTCCCCTACAACCAAATCGCTTCATTTATCACACTCTGCACCTGTACATTTTCCACGCAGACCAGTTTTACCAACAGCCAGGCCCGTTCTTCCTCCGTAAGCTCCCGGAGTTTTTCGGCCTCTTTGGAACTCACAAGGCGTTCCGATATGCTCTCAATGGCATCCATTTTGCTTTGTGCCATGATAACGAGATTTTCCCAATTTCTCAGTTTTTCCTGCATTGCTTTATACAACGCCTCTTTCGAACTTTCGCCCACCAT
>JAZMZZ010000085.1:0-7679 GCA_045586245.1 Lachnospiraceae bacterium
GTGCCACAAAATCTCTATCTTCTTCGTTTTCTGAAAAATACCAATTCAATAGCGTATAAATTCTATTGTTTACTTCCTTATTGATTATTTTCATTGTTTCATCATCAAGGCAAACTCCCTCTGCATGTAAATCTTCTACAATAGTATTTCTGTATACTAAATGCGTTAATGCTCTTGACACTGTTTGTAATAACTCTTCATCCATTTTGAATTCTCCTTCAAATCGTAGACTACAATTCCTTATTCTCTGCAATATATTGAACTAAATTGCAATGATGTATACCATCCCTTTTCTGCAATAACTGATCTAAGGTAAACAAATACTTTGGATAATTATCACGAATTTTTGCAAATGGTCTGTACTCTCTATCTTCTGTTACCTTATCCATAATTGTCATTGCAACTTGAATATATTGGTAAATATCATTTTTTCTTGTAATAAAATCACACTCAAGAGTTCCTATTCTTCCAACACTTAACTGATATCCTTTTGCCCGAAGATAAGTATAAATGATATTTTCTAAAACCGGACCATAATTTATACGAGTATCAGTATTACGTGCAAAGTAGATTCCTAAATCGGCTAAATAATACTTTTCATCTCCACGCAAAGCTTTTTTTGAGCGCAAATCAAATCTTGGACATTTGTATATAATTTTAGCATTTTCCAAAATTTCTAAATACGTTCTAAGTGTTTCTCTTTTTATCGGAATGCTTTCCTCCTTATTAAAATATTCAAGAATATTTGACAGGCTTGTTGTAGCACCAAAATTATTAATGATATAAGTCATTACCTTATCGAAAACTGATTTGCTACGTATCTTTCTATGCTTAACAATATCTTTATCTATAATCTGCTCTATAACACTTTTTACATATAAGTCTTTATCATCGTTATTAATAAATTCCAACGTTTTAGGAAAGCCACCATAGCGAATATATTCATTAAATTCTTCCATTTTATTTTCATTAATCGGAAGTTTTCTAAATTTTTTCATCTCTAAAAACTCATAGAAATTTAAAGGAAACATCTCAATCTCTATATATCTACCGGTTAACTTAGTGGCAAGTTCTCCACTTAATAAATAAGAATTAGACCCTGTAATAAATACAGAAAAATTCCCCTCTTCACGATATGCATTGATTACTGTTTCAAAGCCTTTCACGTTTTGAATTTCATCAATAAAAAGATATTTAAAATCTTCGTCTTTTATTTTCTCATCAATTATCTTTTCTAACTGTTCTGGTGTTTTGATACTTTTAAATCCTTTTTTGTCTAAGTTTATTTGTATAATATCTTTATCATTAACTCCTTGCAATATTAACCTATCTATTATTGATAGAAGAAAGCAGGATTTACCGCAACGACGAATACCAGTAATTACTTTAATTAAATCGCTATCAATAAATCCTTCAATCTTATCCATATAATACTGTCTTACATAAATTTTATTATTCATTGCATACCCTCCATATGCAATATAATATATTAATTCTTTCTTTTTTTCAAGTTAAGGGTGCATTTTTTATTATTTTCTACCAAAAAGCACCCTTAACTGCTATTTTATGATTGTGACTCTTTCAACACCTTGTGTACATCTCAATGCTCTAACATATTCTCTATAAAAATCCCATATCCACTGGTCGGATCATTCACAAGCACATGCGTCACGGCACCGATAATCTTTCCGTCCTGAATGATTGGGGAACCGCTCATCCCCTGCACAATCCCGCCGGTTTTGTTTATCAGTTCCTCATCCGTTACATGCAGTTTAAATCCCCGTCCGGGATTATCACTCTGATGGTAAATATCGGTAATCTCAGCGTCATAATAGGCTGCAGAATCATCCAAAGTACAATATATCTGTACTGCTCCCAATTGCACATCCTGTTTTAGGGCAATATCCAAAAACTCCGTATCCACATCGGATAAAAAGTCCTCCCGCACACTTCCGTAAATACCTTCCGTTGTGTTCTGCTCCACATCTCCCAGGTACTCACTCTTTTTGTAAGAAATATATCCTGTCATCTCTCCCGGTTCCCCGGCCAGGCCCTTTTTAATAGCCACTATATCCGCATGGTACAGGCTACCGTAATCCAGTTCCATTAGAGAAGCTGTATCAAGATCATTAATTCCATGTCCCAATGCGCCAAATTCACCGTCTGAAGTCAGGTATGTCATGGTTCCGACTCCCTGTGCATTATCGCGGACCCAGACTCCCAGTTTGTAGTATCCATCCTTATTTTTTGCCGGCGTAACTTTTATATCAAACACTTCACCGTCACGATTAATGGTCAATACAACCGCTTCTCCGTTACAATTATTAATCTTACCAATCAAATCCCTTTTGGCGCTGATTTCTTCGCCGTTATAAGCGCAGATGTAATCCCCTTTTTGTAACAGTGCCGCCGGTTGTTGGAGCATACCGTTTTCCCCCTCGAATTCACCACTGTCTATTACCAGAATCCCCTTTGTTTTTAAGTAAATACCAATGGGCTTTCCGACAGGCTTTAATTTTTCGGTTTCAATGACCGATACCTGTGTCTCTTTAAAATGGATAAAGCCAAACAATTTTACCGACATATTATAGGTGTCGGTATCTGATGCATAAAATGTAACGGGTTTTCCCAAATCCAGGGAACCGATTGCCCTGTCCTGTCTGGAAATCCGGGCCGTTGCCGGTATGGCAAAATCAAATTCTTCTGTCTCGCCCTTATGGATATGGATTTTGGACGGAATCTTTTCCCATGAAAAATAAACCCAGGCTGCAATCAGCAAAGGAACACTCAAAATGCCTACACCAATGAATAAGTGCTTTATCATTCTTTGAAATCTGTTTTTATTTGTCCGCATATTTTCATCCTCTCAGGCTATTTGCTATACTATCCCACACAAAAAGGACGCCGTTAGACGTCCTTAATAGTATGCAAAAATCACAAAAAAGTATGAACAATATTATTAGTAAGCTTTTGTCTGATTTGCCATTTCCTTCAATTCTTTTGCATTGGCAAGCACAGTATCGGTGATAAAATCACTGCCTAAAAGTCTTGCAATCTCCGAAAGTTCTTCCTTTGGCACAAGTCTTCTGATTTCTGTAACTGCTGCCGTTTCATCCACATTCTTCTCAATCGCGTAATGCGCATCCGCCATTGCCGCAATCTGCGGAAGATGGGTAATACAGATAAGCTGATGCTCCCTTCCAAGCACTGCCATCTTCTCCGAAACTTTCCATGCGGTTCTTCCGCTGATTCCCGAATCAATCTCATCAAAAATCAGGGTCTCGATATTCTCCTTATCCGCCATGATGGTCTTAAGTGCCAACATGATACGGCTCAGTTCTCCGCCGCTGGCTACCATCGTAAGCGGTTTTCTTGGCTCACCCGGATTGAGCGAAATCATAAATTCAATTTCATCAAAACCGTCCTCTGTCCGGATGTTCTCATCGGTGGATACCGCCACATCAAAATCGACATTTGCAAAATTCAAATCCAGCAATGCCTCATTCATCTGAGAGCCAAGTTTCTCAGCCGCCTCCTTACGAAGTTTGCTAAGCTGCTTCGAATACATCACCACATCCGCTTCTGCTTCTTCCGTTTTCATACGAAGGGAATTCAAATAACCCTCGTAATCCGCCATCTTTTCTAACTTGGCAGACTGCTTTTCTAAATACGCAAGTACTTCTTCTACCGTACTTCCGTATTTATTTTTCAAATGATTGTATACATTCAGACGCTCTTCGGTCTCCATGTACTCTTCCTGTGAAAATTCAAGTGAATCCAGATACGAAGCAACACTCCTGTCCAAATTCGACAGCATGTCCTCTATCTGCATTAGTTCCTCTTCCATATCGGATAATTCCTTATCCAGTGAAGATACACTCTTTAATTCCCTAAGCGCATAAGAAATACCGATTCCGGCACCACTCTCGTTCTCCGTTCCGATGGCTTGTGAAACTCTGGATACCGATTCCGCTATTCTGCGGCTGTTATTCATCCTGCGGTATCTCTCTTCCAGTTCATCATCTTCTCCGATTACCAGTCTTGCATTTGTTATTTCTTCCACTTCAAACTCTGCAAGTGCCAGTTCTCTCTCCTGCTGTTTCTCGTCTTCATTTGCCTGTGCAAATTCCCGTTTACAGGTAGTATATGTACGATACGCTTCTTTTAATTTGTCTTTTATCGGAAAAATAACTTCCGATGCAAAATCATCCACAATCTGGGAATGTTTCTTAACATTTAACAAGGTCTGTGTATCATGCTGCCCATGAATCGCAATCAACAAAGAGGCAAGTTCCTTAAGCTGTTTGGCAGCAACAGTCTCACCATTCACCTTACAGACACTTCTGCCAGGCATAATCTTTCTCTGGATAAAAATACTTCCGTCTTCTTCGACCGGCAATTCCAATTCCTCCAGCTTAGAAAGAATCTCCTTGCGGTTTGTCTGAAAAACCAATTCCACAAGTGCATACTGTGCCCCTGTACGGATACAATCCTTATCTGACTTAGACCCAAGCACAGAGTTCATAGCAGCACCAAGTGCAAGACGAATAGAACCGATAATCACTGATTTACCGGCTCCGGTTTCTCCTGTGAGAATATTAAGTCCATTCTCCCAGAACACTTCATTTTCTTCAATTAAAGCGAGGTCTTTTACGTGTAAACTTACAAGCATATTGTCTCCCTGCTTCTCTCTTAGTATATCCCTGACAAATTGTTACAGCATCTCCCGTATTTTATCCATAACAATCTGTGTTTCCTGTGTTGTGCGGATAGCAACCATAATGGTATCATCCCCCGCAATACTTCCTACTACTTCTTTTAATTTCATGGCATCCACGGCTGCGGCAACTGCCATTGCCATTCCTGCAACCGTTTTAATAACCAGAATATTCTGCGCATTGTCCATGGACACAAAACCATTTCGCAACACACGGATGTACTTATCCGCCAAATGGGCATCATCATGTGTCAGCACCGCGTACTTTTGTTTTCCGTTACCGCTTGGAATCTTACCAATCTTTAACTCACGGATATCCCTGGAAACCGTAGCCTGTGTCACCACATAGCCTTCCTCACTGAGACGGTCTGCCAGTTCCTCCTGTGTCTCGATATTTTCTTCCTGAATTAACTGAAGGATTCTTCCCTGCCTGTTCTTTTTCATTTGAAAACCCTTTCTGTAACTACTCGCTCATCTTACGCTGCAATGCTTCCAAAAAGCTTCTCTCATCCAGTTTTACAATTACCGTTGTCTTATCCGATTTACAAATCCGCAAAGTATCTCCCGTAGACATTAACATCTTTTCATTTCCGTCAGAAGCCGCTTCCACCGTTAATTTGCTTCCGTCATTTGCACTTCCGATAACAATTTCCACTACATCATCACTTTGCAAAATAATACTTCTGGAATTCAATGTATGTGCGCAAACCGGTGTCAGCATCAGAAGTTTCGCTCCCGGTTCGGCAATCGGACCGCCTGCTGACATATTATAGCCGGTTGAACCGGTCGGAGTCGAAACAATTACACCGTCCGCTCCCATATTACAAAGCAATTTACCGTTTACATAGATGGAATAACGTATCATCTGCAAAGAACCGCACCTGGTAAGAGTTACATCATTCAGTGCGGAAGAAAGCTTTGTCTCCTTACCATCCTGCACAACCGTTGCATCCAACATCATTCTTTCTTCTGTCAGATAATCCCCGTTCATCAGGCGCTTAATCGCCTCTTCCATACGGTTCGGCTCCACCTCTGCCAAAAATCCGAGCGTACCAAGGTTAATTCCCATAACCGGCATCTGCGTTCCCGCTACATCTCTTGCTACGGAAAGCAAAGTACCGTCACCGCCCAGCACCAAAACAAAATCCGCATTGTTCTTCTGCTTTTCAATACCATCTTTATTGCACAGAAAAACCTTACTGTTACCACCATACCGGGTAATAATCTCCTGTAATTTTGCTGTAATGCTCAAATCCTTATCTTTAATTTCATTCGTAATGATATGAAAATGTTTCACTATGCTTCCTCTTCCAGTTTCTCATGCGCCTGTTCCACCATCGCATGTAACCGTTGTTCCCACTGTGGTGATGCCTCATCACCATTTTCCATTTGTTCCTTCAAAATGCCCTCGGCATCCTTCTCAGACAGTTCCAAAACCGCCTCATTCCTTGTAATATCCTTCTGCAAATGCACCAGATATTCAATATTGCCTTCCGGTCCCTTTATTGGGGAAAAAGATAAATCCAACACCGAAAATCCGCTGATACCGGCAAAAAGCAAAATCTTGCGGATAACCTCTTCGTGTACCTTTTTGTCCCTTACAACGCCCTTTTTACCGACTTTTTCACGTCCTGCCTCAAACTGCGGTTTAATCAGACATACCATCTGCCCGTTATCCGTAAGCAGTCTTCTTGCCGGCAATAAAATCTTTGTCAGTGAAATAAAGGACACATCCACCGATGCAAAATCCAAAATATCATCAATATCCTGTGGCTGCATATAACGGAAATTGGTTTTTTCCATACACACCACACGCTCATCGTTGCGCAGTTTCCAATCCAGCTGCCCATGTCCGACATCCACGGAATAGACTTTCTTGGCACCGTTTTGCAGCATACAGTCTGTAAATCCACCGGTCGAAGCACCGATATCCATACAGATCTTTCCATCCACGGTAAGGTCAAAATTCTGCAATGCTTTCTCCAGTTTCAGACCTCCGCGGCTGACATACCGCAAAGTATTTCCTTTTACTTCAATTGTAATTTTCTCAGGGTCAAATGTACTTCCTGCTTTGTCCTCCCGCTGTCCGTTCACAAATACTTTGCCGGACATAATGATAACTTTTGCTTTTTCCCTGGAAGGAGCAAATCCGCCATTGACCAGTAACACATCCAGACGTTCTTTCATTCTGTCTTTATTTTTCCATTCTCTGTTCTATTTTTGCCACAATGCTGTCTGCATCAATTCCGATTTCCTTACGCAGAAGTTCTACATTACCATGCTCCACATATTCATCCGGAACACAGATATTTAAAACACCCATCGTAAACTTGCGCTCATCTACATAAGAGCGTACCTTTTCACCAAAGCCGCCGCTTTCCACATTTTCTTCCAGTGTAACTAAAAGCGTATGGTTGTCCGATAATTTCTCAATCATACCGGTATCAATCGGCTTTACAAACCGGCCGTTTACCAAGGTGACATGGTAGCCTTTTTCTTTTAATTTATCCCTAACTTCCACAGCCGTCTTAACCATACTGCCGATAGCCATAAGCGCAATGTCTTTTTCCTCAAAAATCATCTCGCTCTTACCGTATACAATCGGTTCGCGGTATTCTTCCAGACCGTCATACGCCTCGCCTCTTGGGTAACGTACTGCAATCGGTGCCCCAAATTTAACCGCAAATTTCATCATATCGGACAGCTCCCATTTATTCTTCGGAGCCATAATATGCATATTCGGGATGGAGGACAAATAGGACAAATCAAAAATACCCTGATGTGTCTCACCATCACTTCCGACAATTCCTGCCCTGTCTATTGCAAACACAACCTGCAGATTCTGGATGCAGACATCATGCAGAATCTGGTCGTATGCTCTTTGTAAAAAGGACGAATATACCGCAACTACAGGCGTCAGACCACCTGCCGCAAGTCCTGCCGCAAAGGTAACCGCATGCTG
>JAZMZZ010000086.1:0-18871 GCA_045586245.1 Lachnospiraceae bacterium
GATTACTTCTTCATCCAAATGCTTTGGAAGAGGACGAAATACCAAAATACCGTGTACCTTGTCATCCTCATTCAGTTTCTTAATTCCTGCTTCCAGTTCTTCCTGTGTAACATCCAACGGAAAAACTACGGATTCTACCAACGCACCAACTGCATCAAAACGCTTTAATAAGCCTCTTTCATAAGAAAGGTCATCTTCTCTCTCTCCCACGCGTACTACCGCAAGTTTTGGTTCGATACCTTTCTTTTTCAATTCTTCTACCTGTAATGCCGCATCTGCCGCAATCTGCTTTACAACGGGCATACCTCTTAATTCCTGCATATTCTGTCTCCTAATCTGTATTTATGATATTATATCATACCGGATGCAATTTTCTCATATACCGCTTCGCATCTTGCCGTACCGTCAGCCACCAAAGCCTTAGCCTTAGCATTCATTGCCTCAGCCACTTCACAGTCTTTCATGGACTTTGTATTGATATAAATATTCATTACCGCACCTTTTAAAGCCGTTGCACATGCTGTTGCCGCTACCGCCACATCACTGATGGCAAGGCGGGAACCGATAACCTCCAACTCTTCCAAAACCGGTACCAGTTTGCTCACATCCTCCACAATCTTCATCGGCGCATTGGATGCTGTTAAAAGTGCTTCTTCCATAATCTCATCACGCTTCGGGTCATCCTTTGGAATGGAATACGCCTGTGATAACGGATAAAAAGCATCCGCATCCAATTTAATATCTGCCAAAAGTTCTCCGCGTAATTCTTCCAGATACGGAAGCAGTTCATCAATTCTGTCCTGGTACTGCGCATATTTTTTCTTACCCGTTGTCAGATTGGCTACCATGCTGCAAAGCGCACAGCTTACGCCGCCAACCAGCGCTGACGCTCCGCCGCCGCCCGGCACGGGAGCCGATGAGGCTAATTCTGTTAAAAATGTATTCATGACTGTCTCCTCCTATATCGCAAAGTCAAATAAACTGATTTGGTTAGACTCCGGGATGTCACCGAATAAATTCAGCGATGACATCAAATCGATAACTGTCTTGGATACTTTGGTACGCATACGGAAATCATCTCTGGATAAGAATGCCCCATCCTTTGCCGCTTCCACAATCGCATCTGCCGCCTTTTCGCCAAGTCCGTCGATACTGCTTAATGACGGCATGATTTTTCCGTCCATAATCTGGAAATTACGGGAGTGGGCTTTGAAAATATCAATCGGTAAAAATTCAAATCCTCTCGCGTACATCTCCTGAACCAGTTTCATATCTTTTAACGTTCCCTGCTCTTTCTGGCTAAGGGTGTCACTCCGCTTCTTATAATCCGCCATCACCGCTTCCAGATGCTCTCTTCCCTGACACATGATTTCGTAGGAAAAACCGGAAGCACGGATACTAAAGAACGCTGCATAGAATGCCAAAGGATAGTTAATCTTGCAGTACGCAATACGCCAAGCCATCATAACGTAAGCCGCCGCATGGGCTTTCGGGAACATGTATTTAATTTTTTTACAGGACCAGATATACCAGTCCGGAACATTAGCCGCCTTCATGGCTTCTTCCCATTCCGGCTTAAGTCCCTTACCCTTACGGACACTCTCCATAATGGTAAATGCAAGGGAACTCTCGACTCCCATTTGAATCAGGTATACCATGATATCGTCTCGCGTACAGATGGCAGTGGAAATCGTTGCCTTGCCTTCCTGAATCAGCGTCTGAGCATTGCCAAGCCATACGTCCGTACCATGGGAAAGTCCGGAAATACGCACCAAATCCGAAAATGCGGTCGGACCGGCATCAATTAACATCTGCATCGCAAATTCCGTACCAAATTCCGGAATACCGAGGCATCCAAGCTTGGTGCCGCCAATCATATCCGGCGTGATTCCCAAAGCTTCCGTATTCTGGAATAAGGACATAACCGCCTTATCATCCAGCGGAATCGTAACCGGATCCAGTCCGGTCAAATCCTGTAACATACGGATCATGGTCGGATCGTCGTGTCCGAGTATATCCAGTTTTAAGAGGTTGTGGTCAATGGAATGGTAATCGTAATGCGTTGTGACCGTATCCGTTGTCATATCGTTGGCAGGATGCTGTACCGGCGTGAAGGAATTAATATCCTCACCCACCGGAAGAACAACAATTCCTCCCGGATGCTGTCCTGTACTCCTGCGGATACCCGTACAACCGCCTACAATACGGTTAATCTCGCAGCCTCTTTTCTTAATTCCTCTTTCTTCGTAATAATTCTTAATATAGCCGTAAGCCGTTTTATCCGCCAATGTACCGATTGTTCCGGCACGGTAAGTCTGTCCCGCGCCAAAAATAACCTCGGTGTATTTATGTGCCTTACTCTGATACTCACCCGAGAAATTCAGGTCGATATCCGGCTCCTTATCTCCCTTAAATCCAAGGAAGGTCTCAAACGGAATATCAAAGCCTTCTTTTACCAAAGGTTCACCGCACACCGGACAGTTTTTATCCGGCATATCCACACCGGCACGTCCGGCATAGGCTTTTACCTCATCCGAGTAAAAATCATTGTAGTGGCATTTCTTACAGTAATAATGCGGACTGAGCGGATTAACTTCCGTAATACCCGACATGGTCGCCACGAAAGACGAACCTACGGAACCTCGGGAACCCACTAAATAACCGTCCTCCACGGACTTCCACACCAGTTTCTGTGCAATAATGTACATAACGGCAAATCCGTTTGTGATAATGGAATTCAGTTCCCTCTTAAGGCGCGCCTCTACAATCTCCGGCAACGGATCCCCGTACATTTCCCTTGCCTTGCTGTAACAGATATCGGTCAGTGTCTTATCACTGTCTTCGATAACAGGCGCACATTTATCCGGTCTGACCGGTGAAATCGTCTCAATCATATCGGCAATCTTGTTGGTATTGGTTACGACCACTTCCATTGCCTTCTCACTGCCAAGATAAGCAAACTCCGCAAGCATTTCTTCGGTTGTGCGAAGGAAAAGCGGAGCCTGGTCATCCGCGTCTTTAAAGCCTTTACCGGCCATAATAATACGGCGGTATACCTCATCCTCCGGGTCCAGAAAATGCACGTCGCAGGTCGCCACAACCGGCTTATTGAACTGTTCACCGAGCTTTACAATCTTACGGTTGATATTCTCAATATCCTCAATCGAATTGACCATTCGGACTCTTTCGGATTCAATCATAAACATATTGTTCCCGGTCGGCTGAATCTCCAGATAATCGTAAAAATCCACAATTCTGGCAATCTCAGCATCGGAACGCTCCGAAATAATCGCCTGATACAGTTCGCCCGCTTCACAGGCACTTCCCAAAATAATACCCTCGCGGTACTTCATAAACAGACTCTTTGGAATCTTGGGCTGTTTGTTATAATACGTCAAATGGGATTGCGAAACCAATGTGTACAGATTCACACGTCCCACATTATTTTTTGCCAGCATAATTGCATGGTAGGAACGAAGTTTCTTTGTCACTTCGGGGCTGTCTTCCGAAAGACGATTCATATCTGCTAATGTGTGAACGCCCTTTTCTTCTACCATCTGAAGCAATTTAATAAAGATCTCAGCAGTTGCCTGCGCATCGTCCACCGCACGATGGTGATTCTCAAGCGATACCTTCAAGGTCTTTGCCACCGCATCCAGTGTATGCTTTGCCTGCTCGGTCAAAAGCGCACGCGACAATCCCAACGTATCCACGCAGCTCACATCAAACGGCAGTCCCTGCCGTCTGGCATTTTCCTCGATAAAGGACATATCAAAAGTTGCATTATGCGCAACCATAACACAATCCTTGGAAAACTCTAAAAACCGCGGCAAAACCGCCTCGATATCATCCGCTCCGATTACCATATCATCGGTAATGGATGTCAGCTTGACAATTTCATACGGAATCGGACAATGCGGATTGATAAACTCGGAAAAATGGTCTACAATCTGTCCGTCCCTTACCTTTACACCGCCGATTTCAATAATCTGATTATTTACACAGGAAAAACCGGTGGTCTCAATATCAAACACCACATAGGTATTGTTCAAATCCTGTCCTTTGGGCTTTGTTACTATTTCTTTTAAATCATCCACAATGTAGGCTTCCACACCGTAAATTACCTTAAAGAAATCGTTCTTATCGGGATTCTCATCCCCTGCTTCCTGACGTTTTTTCTTCTCATCACGCCACAAATCTTCCCAGACATGATTCGCATCCGGGAAGGACTGCGTCACGCCGTGGTCCGTGATGGCAATCGCAGGATGTCCCCATTTATAGGCACGTTTTACAATATCCTTTGCCTCGGATACACCATCCATATCGCTCATCTTCGTATGGCAGTGCAGTTCCACACGTTTATGTACACTGTGGTCCATCCGGCTTGTGGTAAAATCCTTTATTTTCATAATGCCGACAATGGAACCGATGGTCAATTCGCCGTCAAATTTGTCCACCATCGCCATACCTTTTAATTTCACAAAAGAACCCTTGCCAAGATCCCCTGCAATCTCAGGCACCTGGTCATTGCGCAGGAAAATTTTAACCGTCATGGTATCCGTAAAATCGGTAATGTCAAAGAAATAAATCGTCTTCTCGTTACGAATTTCCCTTTTGTCTACGGAAATAATCTTACCGCGGATAACCACCTCTCCGATTTCGCCGATAATATCCTCAATCGGCATCGCATCCTCTTCAAATTCACGGCCGTAAATCACATCCGGATTGTCCGAACGGCGGAGTGGCTTTCTATTTTCTTCTTTCTTCTGGAACGAATCGTCTTTTTTGCTCTCTTTATTGCCCTGTTTTGCATTTGGCATAGCATTAAAAGCATCCGGAGTCTGTGCCGCAGGAACAGCCGCCTCCTTCATTTGCGCTACTGCCGTATCTGTTGCGCCCGCTGCCTGTACGCCCGAATTATCTGTACTTGAAGCTACCGCCGCCACTGTATCTGCCGCCTCATCCGCAAGCAGTCCGGCTCTTTTGGCAATTTCGGCCACTTCTCTTCGAAGTACAATTTCGTCCTCTTCTTTATGGCTGTTAGCGTTTACTTCCTTGTAAGACATATGAATCTTACAGGAAATACCGCAACGCTGTACGATGATTTTTTCCAAAATATCATAGAGCTCCGCTTCCGATTCGCGCACCGGAACACGGTCTTCCAAAATCAGGTTCAGCGAATCCTGCGTTGCCTCAAAATCCGCCTTCCGGAGTGCCGTATGCAGCACATGGCTGTAATTGCTGATTTCAAGAGCAATACTGTCACGGTACGCATCCAGCAGAGTCTTTACATTAAACTGTGCCGACAATTCAAAACGCTCCTGAATCTTAACCGTCATATTGACCTTTGGAAACAACTGCTTCTTCATCTCTTTTTCTACGGCATACACACTTTCCTTGGGCAAAAGATGGTCAGAGCGTAAATAAATGCGCAGAAAATCCTTCTGACGGTTCGTGGAAACTCGTTCCACCAACACTTCAGAAAAAAGATTGTGCAATTCCTTATTCAGTTTACATGTAGGAAATACCTGCGCAAAATTCTTTTCCATGCTACTGTAGTTAACCTATTCTATAGTAAAAATTTATTTATCCCAATTAAGAAGTTCTTCCCGTAGTGTTGCAAGCAGTTCACTTTCCGGAACTTTCTTAATAATCTCACCCTTCTTGATAAGAAGGCCTTCCCCGATACCACCTGCAATTCCGATATCGGCTTCCTTGGCTTCTCCCGGGCCGTTTACCGCACAACCCATAACCGCCACTTTAATATCAAGCGGAATGTCTGCCACCATATTTTCTACCTGATTGGCAAGCCCGATTAAATCAATCTTGGTACGTCCGCAGGTCGGACAACTGACAACTTCAATGCCGCCCTTGCGAAGTCCGAGTGTCCGCAAAATCAGTTTGGCAGACTTAATCTCCTCAACCGGGTCTCCTGTCAACGATACGCGGATGGTATCACCGATACCCTCGTGCAGAATAATACCGAGTCCGATAGAGGACTTAATATTACCGCTAAGCACGGTTCCCGACTCCGTAATTCCTACATGAAGCGGATATATGGTCTTGCCTGCTAACATCTTATGTGCTTCCACGCACATCAGTACATCGGAAGACTTGATGCTGATAACAATATTGTCGTATCCGCATTCTTCAATCATGCGTACCTTATCCAGTGCACTTTCCACAATGCCCTGTGCCGTAACGCCACCGTATTTCTCAACCAGTTCTTTTTCCAAAGAACCGCTGTTAACACCCACACGGATGGGAATATTTTTCTCCTTGGCAACCGCTACCACAGCCTCCAGCTTCTCTCTTCCTCCGATATTTCCCGGATTGATACGGATTTTGTCTGCGCCATTCTCCATAGCCGCAATTGCCATCTTATAATCAAAATGAATATCTGCCACAAGCGGGATATGAATGCGTTTTTTAATCTCGGCAAGAGCCTTTGCCGCTTCCTCATTCGGAACGGTACAACGGATGATTTCACATCCTGCTGCCTCCAAACGTAAAATCTGTGCCACACAGGCTTCCACATCCTCTGTCGGCACATTGGTCATGGACTGGATAAGAACCGGATTGCCGCCTCCGATTACCCTGTCTCCTATATGAATTACTTTTGTCTCATCACGATACATAGCATTCCTCTTTTCTGTTCACACCGATTCACTATCGGACTAAAATCACTCAGAATATTATAACAAAAAAAGAGATGTAATTAAACATCTCTTTCTGTTTCTGGTGTATTTTTCTTTCGTTTCATTACCTCTTTCCTCCCGAATTACCGTTTCACAATATCAAACGAGTAACACTTACTCACATCAGAAGAATCACTTTCATAACAAACCGTTATCTTTCCTTTACCGGACTTCAGTTCCTCCATAGGAATCACAAGGACAATATCGTTCTCTATCTCCCAACTCGCACCGTCCTTAATGAGAATTTTCCGTCCAAATTCATCATATATAACCAATTTCAACCTCTCTGTCTTTATGGCCTCTTCGACCTTCTCCGATTCTTCGATACTTTTTTCCTCTGCTGCATAAGTAGTTAAATGGGTCATTCCTGCAAAAGCCACGACCAACAAAAGCGAATACAAAAACCTCTTCCCTGTCCCGCAAAAAATATCTTTATTCCATTCATATATAACATTTCTCTTTGGACGGCATAGAAGCAGGAAAATCATCACGACCGGAAATATCAGATAAAAGTAGTTCTCTGCATACAATCCCTGCTTCCTATAGCCGTAAGCCAAAAACAAAACCAAACCTGCACACAACGCCTTTATGAATAATCCTAATGCTCTTAATAGGCGCCATCTACTCTCCTCCCGTCTTCCAATCCTGCGGATATGTTGCAATTGCTCCATTACCTCTTCCATGGACTGGTATCTCTGCTCCGGCTTTTCCATTGTACATTTCTCAATAATATGGCTCATTCCCCAGGAAACAGAAGGATTGACATCCTTTATACATAATTTGCCGCCACGGCGCTGTTCCCTTTTACCACCGCTTAGCAAATAGTACAATGTCATTCCAAAAGCATAGATATCCGTCCTCACATCCGGCACGCAGGAATCCTGTTCTTTTCCTCTCCTATATTGCTCCTTCGGTGCAAAATACCTTGTCCCGCTGATACGCTGCTTTTTATCTTTAAAACACACATAGGTGCTCCCCAAATCCACCAGTCGTATTTCTCCCGCATTTGTCAGCATAATATTATCCGGTTTGCAATCCATATATAAAATCGGAACCGCCATGCGATGCAGATAATCCAGTCCTTTGGCAATCTCTTTTGCCCAAGGCAACACTTCCTTCTCCGTCAATACCTGATGCTTCATCTTATCCTTCAGCGTAATCCCTTCCACATAGTCCATAACAAGGAATACTTTTCCGTTTTCCTTTACGATATCGACAATCCGTGGAAATGCGTTGCAGGATACTGTCTTTAGCAGTTCCAACTCCATACTCCGCTCTAAGTCAGAGGGCTCATCCAGTTCCTTTATCGCCCAATCCTTATGCAATTTATCATCATGGCACAGATAGACAGAACCACGGCCACCTTTTCCCAATTGTTTTTCAATACAATACCGGTTCCCCACAATTTGCTTTGTCACTATTTTTACCTCACTTTCACACATATCGCTGAAATATTATCTTTTTCGCCCAATGCCTGTACAATCTCTTTCACGGATATCAACTGCTCTGCAATCCTTTTCTCGTTGCATTCTATCCGTTTTCCCCACTCTTTTTTACATATCCGGTATTCACTTTTTCTGTAAAAACCGTCACTGGCAAGAAGAATTACCATTCCCCGACTAATACGTATTTTTTTATAAAATACGACCGGATTCTTTCCCGTTCCGACCGCCTGTAACAATGCCCCCGTTTTATCCTGTTGAATCGGTGTCAGTCTTTTCATACATCTTTTACCTGCAAAAATTGCACTGTCACCGATATGAAATACATACCCGCTACGTCCGGCAATTAATAACATACTTAGTGTTGTTCCCAGCCGGATTCCGTTTTCCTTTCCATATTGTTGCAACTGCCTGTGACATTTGTACACTGCTCTCTTACAGGCATTGCGTACTACCCGGTCTGATAAATTGCGCCTTTTCTTAAGCAATCCCGTAAAAAAATCTGTCAGGTTACTTACCACAAAACAACTGGCATGTTCCCCCTCATTCAGCCCTCCGATACCATCACATACCACAGCAAAAAGATAATCCGTCCCATCTTTTCTTATCTGGCGGATGCACAAAGAATCCTCGTTCTTTTCCCGAAGTCCCTTTTCCCATATGTAACTACAAAAAAACTCCATTGTTCCTCCATTCCCATATTGTAAAACTGTTGAAAAATTTGACCGACCGGTCACGATAATCAGATGTTTTTATCAGAAAAAATCTTATGCGCTTATAGTAGCACAATACAAATTTGCTGTCATTTCGTCATTTTCACCAACGATTTTTATATCATCATTTTGCACAACACAAAATCTTGTACCCAAATATCTTTCCATAAATTATCTCCTACAAAATATCTTTCACACATTGTAGAAAAAAAGAACCGGTGCAGAAATTTTTCTACACCGGATGTTCCATTCATATCCTCTTTCCAAAAATCAAATCGTGTTTTAACTTTATCCAAACAATCTCATGATATCATTATACATTACAAATACCATAAGAATCATTAACGCCACAAATCCTGCGAAATGAACCATTCCTTCCTTATCCGGCGGAACCGGCTTGCCCCGTATTGCTTCCACCAAAAGGAATATCAGTCTTCCGCCATCCAATGCCGGAAGCGGTAAGAGATTCATAACACCAAGATTCACACTAAGCAACAACGTAATATTTAAAAGATTAATAATCACAACACCTATTCCGTAAGGTGCCGCCTGCTTGGAGATATCCCCGATAACCTGTGCCACACCAATCGGTCCGGATACATCATCCTTGCTTCCGTTACCGCTAATCAGCATCCCAAGACTCTTTAGCGTAGAAGTCAGGCAATAACGCACTTCATAATACGTATACGGAAAAATATTGGCATTTTTGCAATCCACATATTCCCCATAGCCTTGGAAACCGACCAGATAACGGCCTTCTTCTTCACTGTACTTTGGAGATATTGTGGTCTCATATGACTTACCGTCTCTCTCATATACAAGGGTCATATCGCTGCCTTTGTTAATGTACATATTAATGTAAATTTCCCTGGCAAGATAGATTCGTTCCCCATTCATATGGGTAATCACATCCCCCGGTTCAATCCCGGCCTCCTGTGCCGGGTACCCCTCAATCAATCCGTTAATCACCGGTCTGTCAGAGCCGGAAAACCATACAATAATAAGCGCTAATAAAAAGCCAAGAATAAAGTTAAACAATGGTCCTGCCACTACCGTGGAAATTCTTGCCCATACGCTTGCCGCAGGGAAGGAACCTTCCTCATAAACACGGTTCTCACCACCGCCCAGTTCATCTTCATTTTCAAAAATACAGGCTCCGCCAATCGGAAGCAGGCGCAGACAATATTCTGTCTCACCCTTCTTAAAATGCAATAATTTCGGTCCCATACCGACTGCAAATTCCATTACATGGATTCCGTTTGCTTTTGCCAGTAAAAAATGTCCAAACTCATGAGCTACTACTACAAGCCCAAAAATCAGCACAAAATAAATAATTGTCACGCTTTCACCTCAAGCATAATTTTAGTTTAATTTAGATTTAATAAATTCATAGCATTCCTGTTCTGCAGCAAGAATCTGCTCTACCGTAGGATCTGCCACCGCTTTATGATTATCCATGGACGCACGGATTAATTCATATATCTGCAAAAAACGGATTTTGTTATCCAAAAACAAAGCAACCGCTTTCTCATTGGCCGCGTTAAATACGGTCGGCATACTTCCTCCAATACGGGATGCTTCATATGCCATGGAAAGGCCTTCAAAAGTTTCCATATCCGGCTTTTCAAAGGTCATATTGGCCAGTTCATAAAAATCCACCTGATTGTTCTGCATCGGAAGACGCTTCGGATAGAACAAGGCATATTGAATCGGTAGTTTCATATCCGGCAATCCCATCTGTCCGATTACCGCACCATCCTTAAACTGTACTGCCGAATGCAGGATACTCTGTGGCTGGATTAAAACCTGAATCTGATCCAGGCTTACATCAAATAACCACTTTGCTTCAATCACTTCCAATCCCTTATTTACAAGAGATGCCGAATCAATGGTAATCTTACGGCCCATAGACCAGTTCGGATGTTTAAGGGCATCTGCTGCGGTCATATGAACCAGTTCTTCCCTTTTTTTACCTCTGAAAGGTCCTCCTGAGGCTGTCAGAAGAATCTTATCAATGCCATCCTTATCCTGTCCCTGCAATGACTGGTAAATTGCACTATGCTCACTGTCAACCGGCAAAATGGATACCCCCATTTTAGCTGCCAAAGGC
This sequence comes from Lachnospiraceae bacterium, assembly GCA_045586245.1. Classification (GTDB taxonomy): domain Bacteria; phylum Bacillota; class Clostridia; order Lachnospirales; family Lachnospiraceae; genus RGIG8767. Next base: position 10,964 of record JAZMZZ010000086.1, read on the forward strand.
ATAATAATATGGCCTGCCGTTACCAATGTTTCTTTATTGGCAAGTGCAATATCCTTACCGCTTTCAATAGCTGCGATTGTCGGCCGGATTCCAATCATTCCTACAATTGCCGTCACCAGCATTTCTGCTTCCGGCATAACTGCGATTTCTAACAATCCTTCCATACCGCAAACTACTTTGGTATCCAAATCGGCGACTGCTTCTTTTAACAGTCTTCCCGCTTCTTCCTCCCACATACATGCAATCTTTGGCTTGAATTCACGAACCTGTGCTTCCATAAGTTTTGCATTTCTGCCTGCTGCCAATGCAACTACTTCAAGGCCTGCCTGCTCACGTACAATCTCAAGTGTCTGTGTACCTATGGACCCGGTAGACCCTAATATTGCTATTTTCTTCATATGTCACTCCAAATTCTATACAAAATAGTAAACCAGGAAATAAATAATCGGTGCCGTCACAATCACACTGTCAAAACGGTCCATGATTCCTCCATGCCCCGGAATCAATGTACCATAATCCTTAATCTCCTGATTCCGCTTGATTGCGGAAGCGGCCAAATCTCCCATCTGGGAAATAATGCTGCCCAGGGCTCCCAATATGGCACACACGACAATCAGATTTACTTCCTGTCCAACCTTGGTTGCAAACAAATAACCGAATAAGGCTCCCGCTAATGCAGAACCTGCTACTCCGCCGATACTTCCTTCAACCGATTTTTTCGGGCTTAAAACAGGCGCCAATTTGTGTTTTCCAAACAACACTCCCGTAAAATAAGCAAAAGTATCACTAATCCACGAAGCAATGAATACCATCCACACCAGATAAATACCATACTCCGTCATCCGTATACGGTAAATAAACGAAAACATGACCGGTGCGTACAATACACAGAAATAAGCCGCCATAATCTGACTTGCCTGGTATTTGGGAAAGGTGAGGACATACACTCCCATCACACTTAAAAAGAACAATACCGCCCATAACAAAACAAGCGTATCATCCGGTGCAAACACCGTAATCCCGTAAAAAGCAAAAATTGCGAGATAACACACTACTTCCAATGCATTAACTTTACTACTATGCACTTTACATGCCTTGGATAATTCAAAAAAACCGATGCAGGAAATCGCAAGCAGCGTTCCTGCCAGTATATATCCGCCGGAAAGAATCGTTACCAGAGCGATTACGACCAATACGGCTCCGCTGATACATCTGGTTACCATTCCTATTCCTCCTTAATTCCACCGTACTTTCTGTCCCTTTGATTATATGCAACAATAGCCTTTTCCAATTCTTCTTTTGAAAAATCAGGCCAAGCCACCGGTGTAAAATAAAATTCCGTATATGCATTCTGCCATAATAAGAAATTCGAAATTCTCTGCTCGCCACAAGTACGGATTAATAAATCAGGAGACGGAAGTCCCACCGTATCCAGGTGGTCCTCAACAACCTGCTCTGAAATATCTTCCGGAGCAATCTCCCCGTTTTTTACTTTCAAAGCAATCTTACCCATAGCACGTCTTAATTCATCACGTCCGCCATAATTAATTGCAATCTGAAAATGCAATCCGGTATTATTCTTGGTTGCTTCTTCCAAATCTGCAATTTTTTCCTGAATATCCGCATCCAGCCTTGTCTTGTCGCCAATGACGCGGACACACATATTATTCTGATTGGCACGTTTCTTACAATTTACCATATAATTGCGCAAAAGTTTCATAAGAGCCGCTACTTCGTCGGCAGGTCTGCTCCAGTTTTCGGTAGAAAATGCGTACACGGTAAAATAATTAATACCCATATTATACGTAATTTCACACATATCCTCTACCGTCTTGGCTCCCTGGATATGCCCAAAGGTACGCGGCTTTCCCTGCGCCTTAGCCCATCTTCCGTTACCGTCTAAAATTATTGCTACATGATTTGGAATCTGCATAGTTTCCCCTTTCTTACAATGACATAAAGAGAGGACACACTTATAAGTCTGCCCCCTCTTATATTTGTTATACTGTCATGATTTCCTTTGACTTAGCATCAATTGCTGCATCAATATCTTTAATAAACTGGTCTGTCATTTTCTGAAGTTTGTCCTGTAAATCTTTGATTTCATCTTCGGAAACTTCTTCTTTTGCCAGTTTCTTGAATGCATCATTACCATCACGACGGATGTTACGGATAGCAACCTTGGCTTCTTCGCCTTTCTTCTTAACATCCTTAACCAAATCTTTTCTGCGTTCTTCCGTTAATTCAGGGAAAACAAGACGGATTACCACGCCATCATTAGAAGGAGTGATTCCTACATCTGACATCATAATCGCTTTCTCAATATCTTTAATTAAAGTCTTTTCCCATGGTGCAATCTGAAGCATACGCGGTTCCGGAACCGAAATATTACCTACCTGCTGAATCGGTGTAGGTGTTCCGTAATAATCTACTTTCACCTTATCTAAAACATGAGGATTGGCACGTCCTGCACGAATCGTCTGGTAATCACCCTGCAAATGTGCCAAAGCCTTTTCCATTTTGTCATTATATACCTGTAATCTTGCGTCCATATTATACCCTCTCTTTTATACCGTTACTTTTGTACCTTTAAACTCGCCTTTGACAGCGTTAACAATACTATTCTCTTCGTTCAAACCAAATACCCACATCGGCATACGGTTCTCCTTAGCAAGCACGGAAGCTGTCATATCCACAACCTGAAGATTCTTCTCTACCACCTCATCAATGGATACCTCATCATACTTCTTCGCACCCGGATTCGTTCTCGGATCCGAATCGTACACACCGTCAATTGCCTTCGCAAGCAGAATCACATCTGCCTCTACTTCAATCGCTCTTAAAACAGTTGGTGTATCGGTTGAAAAATACGGATGTCCTGCTCCACCTGCAAAAAAGACTACCATATTCTTCTCAAAATATTTAAGTGCTCTGTCCTTAGAAAACAGTTTCGTAAAGGAACCGCATTCAAACGGGGTCAGAATGTTCGTCATCATACCAACCGAACGGAAAATCTCCGAAACGTAGATGCAATTCATAATCGTTGCAAGCATGCCAATCTGGTCTGCCTTTGTACGGTCAATATTCTCACTGGTACGTCCGCGCCAGAAATTACCTCCGCCGATAACAATACCTACCTGAATCCCATCGTCTACCAATTCCTTTACCTGCACGGCAACCTTACGGACGGTTTCTTCATCAAATCCCATCTTTTTGTCACCGGCAAGTGCCTCACCACTGAGCTTTAATACTATTCTCTTCATGCCATACTCCTTTCCGTCTTCCGATTAAGTAAATATACTAAATTATTTAATCACGGAAGAAAGAAGAAGGACTAACGTCTGCATAACACTGTGAACAAAGACCTTCAATTACCGCACCGTTATTAATCTGAACGGATTTGGATTTGATATTACCCATAACAATTGCGGAAGCATCTAAAATAACCGGTCCTTTAACGTCAATATCACCCTTAACCGCACCGGCAATTACTGCGCTTGTAGCATAGATATTACCGCGGATTACGGAATCATTTCCAATCTTCACACTGCCGTGGCTTGTAATATCACCAACCACACTGGCACTCTGTGCATACACCTCAATAGCTTCGGAATTACCGTTAATCTTACCTGTAACATTTAACTTACCAAGAATCTTGATATTACCGTTAACTGCTCCAAATAAATCCAGGGAACCGTCTGCTTCGATATCACCGTTTACTACTACATTCTTCATAATTGTAGAAACTTCATCCACTGCTGACGCTGCTTCATCAACTGCTTCTGCAGTTACTGTTGCTTCTTCCTTTGTTTCCTGCACTTCATGGTTCTTTGCTTCCAATTCTTCTTCAAACTCAGCTTCTGCAGCTTCAAACAATGCTTCTGTTTCTGAAATCTCATCCACTGTTTCTTCTACTGCTTCTTCCACTTCTTCATTTGGAACCAATTCATTCACTGCCTGAGACAAATCTTCTTTTAATTCAGAAAAAAATCCCATTATCGTATCCTCCGTTTTTTAATTAATGGTGTATTACTACAGTTTCTTGTGTAATCGGTAAAATCTCTGTATTCTCCATTGCCAGGATGTACTCAATAACCTCCGGCAACGCTTCTACCGTTGATGTTTTATTGGCTGCATCATGCAACAAAATGACTGCATTATCAAAATTCTCAAGATTCTGCGTACAATTTGTAACAATCTCCTCTGCCGGGCGCATCGGGCTTACGGCATCCTTACTGGTTATGTTCCAGTCAAAATAGGTAATCCCGTTGTCTGCCAGATAATCACACAACTGGGACATCGGCATATTACTTACGGTGTTACTACTCCCTCCCGGAAAGCGGTAAAACATCGGTGTAACACCCGTTGTCTCTTCAAGAAAAGTCTGCAACAAAAGCAAATCCTCCCCGAAACTGTCCACAGTCTCATATATCTCACTATACTTATGACTGTATGAATGCATTGCAAGAGTATGTCCTTCCTGTGCAATCTCACGATACCGCTCCGGATGTGACAACGCCTGCTGACCCGTGACAAAAAAAGTAGCTTTCACATTGTATTCTTTCAATACATCAAGGATTGCCCTCGTATTCTCACTCGGTCCGTCATCAAATGTAAGATACACCTTACGGGTATGTATCTCATCCACACTTGCCGGTTCTTCCGGTACAGGCATCTCTACCTCTTCTTCTACAATCTCCTCGGGAAAATATTCATCATCCAAATGAAAATCCCCCTCTGCTATTGTCAAAAGCAACGCATCGCATCTGGCTTCGGATTCTCTGAGTTCTTCCTTTAACCCCGCAATTTTCCATACCAGAAAACCACATACAACACTCATGATTACCGAAACCAGAATCGCAGCTATTACGATTCCTATGATTATCTTTTTCAGTCGATTAATTCTTTTTCGTCTTGCCGCATCAGCGGCTTTTCCTTGTGCAGCCACTGCCATTACTGCTTCCTACCGTATTTCTCTTATCTAATCTATTATAGGATAATTCAGTACTTTTTGCAATGAATTATCCTATAATATCGTCACTCAAAAACAAATTAACGGATTATAAATACTCGTTAAAATTATCGCCAAGCGCTTCCTTATCACCAACCAGAATAAAGTTCGGATGGAACTGTAAAATGGAAGCCGGTACCTGTGGTGTTACATCACCAAGGAATGACTTTTTGACGATATCATTCTTACCTGCACCTGTAGCAAGAACCAATACACATTTTGCCTGCATAATCGTGCCGATACCCATGGTATACGCTTCCTTTGGAACGTCATCAATGGTCTCAAAGAATCTGGCATTGGCATCAATTGTACTCTGTGTCAGTTTTACACAGTTTGTTGTCTTTGCAAAAGAATCTGCCGGCTCATTAAAACCGATATGACCGTTATGTCCGATTCCGAGCAACTGCAAATCAACTCCGCCTGACTGGGCAATGATTGCATCATAATCCTTACATGCTTTATCTGCATCCGGTTCCAAACCATTTGGCACATTTGTGTTTGCTTTATCAATATTTACATGGTTAAAGAGATTATCGTTCATAAAATAGCGGTAACTCTGGTCATTCTCCGGTGAAAGTCCGCGGTACTCATCGAGGTTAATACTTTTTACATTCGAAAAGTCCAACTCACCCTTCTCATATTTTTCTACCAGACATTTGTATGTACCGATTGGTGTAGAACCTGTCGCAAGTCCCAACACGCAATCCGGCTTCCCGGTTACCTGTGCCGCAATTAAATCAGCTGCAATTTTGCTTGCTTCTTCATAATCTTTTCCACAATAAACTCTCATAATATTGTCCTCGCTTTTTATGTATTCCCCTGTCCGGGGTCCGGTTATATCCATATCCGGAATAACCAAAATTTATCTCATTTATCATTATAATGAAAATATGCAATATTGAAAAGAAAAAATTCATCGCAAAAGAATATTTTTTCTTATCATTTGCAACAAAAAAAATCCCATGGTTATCCACGGGATTTTTATTGTTCTTATGCGTTTGCCATCTGTGCGGCAACTTCTGCTGCAAAATCTTCGTTCTTCTTTTCCATACCTTCACCAACTTCGAAACGTACGAATTTAGCAATGGCAAGGTCTTTATTTACAGAAGCAAGATATGCTGCTACTGCCTGCTTTCCGTCTTCTGCCTTTACATATGTCTGATCTAATAAACAGATTTCCTTAAGCTGCTTAGAGATACGACCTTCTACAAGACCTGCAAAAATCTTGTTTTCAACATATCCTTCTCTACCTGCCAAAGCAAGTTCTGCAAGTTTAGCAATTGCTTCCTTAGATAAGAAGTTGTATAAATATTTGTCATTCTTCTTTTCAGCAAGAATAGCAAGATCTTCTTCTGAGAATAACTTGTCAGCTTCAACCTTTGCATATAATTCGTTCTGGATTGGCTTTGGGAGAGATGCCGGATCATTTAATGCACTGTCAACAGTGATTTCACGAATCTTAGCAAGTTCTTCTGCAGAAATTTCTGCTCTGCTGATATACTGTGGATTCATAGCTGCAATCTGCATAGCGATATTTGTAAGCGCCTCTTTTGCTGCGTCATCAGAAGCACCTGTACCTGCTACCAATACACCAATCTTTCCACCTGCATGAAGATAAGATGCTACGCAGTCTCCTGTAACTTTTGCAAATCTACGAACGGATAATTTTTCACCGATTGTTGCTGTCTTCTCAACAAGAAGTTCTTTAAGGCCGTTCATTTCAAGAACTGCTTCAATATCTTCTCCATTTGCTCCGCCTTCTAAACCGGAAGCAAGTGCATTGTCTGCTACAACCTGAACAAATTCCTGGAATGTTTCGTTCTTAGCAACGAAGTCTGTTTCTGAGTTAACTTCTACTACTACTGCAACGGAACCGTTTGTTGCAACACGTGCAATACCTTCTGCTGCAATTCTGCTGGCTTTCTTTTCCATCTTAGCCGCACCGCTTTTTTTCAATACTTCAACTGCTGCATCCATATCGCCGTTTGTTTCTGTAAGGGCTTTCTTACAGTCCATCATACCTGCACCAGTCATTTCACGCAATTCTTTAACCATTGCTGCTGTGATTGCCATATCTATATCCTCCAATACTATTATTCAATCTTATTCTTCTGTTGCTGCTACTTCTTCGATATCTGTAGCTTCTTCTGTTGCTTCCGCTACTACTTCTTCTGTATAAACTTCGCCACCCTGGTTAGCTTCGATTACAGCATCTGCCATCTTGGAAACGATTAATTTTACCGCTCTGATAGCATCATCGTTACCAGGAATAACGTAATCTAATTCTTCAGGATCACAGTTTGTATCACCGATACCGATTAATGTAATACCAAGTGAATGTGCTTCCTGTACACAGATTCTTTCCTTCTTAGGGTCTACTACGAAGATAGCGTCAGGAACTCTTGTCATATCCTTGATACCGCCAAGGTTCTTCTCTAATTTTTCCCATTCTTTCTTAATCTGGATAACTTCTTTCTTAGGAAGAACATCGAATGTTCCATCTTCTGACATTGTTTCGATAGCTTTTAATCTGTCGATACGGGACTGGATAGTCTTGAAGTTAGTTAACATACCACCTAACCATCTCTCATTTACATAGTACATACCGCAACGTTCAGCTTCTGTCTTAACAGCATCCTGAGCCTGCTTCTTTGTACCTACGAAAAGAATTGTACCGCCTTCGTTAGCAATATCAAATACTGCCTTGTAAGCTTCATCTACTTTACCTACAGACTTCTGTAAGTCGATGATGTGGATACCATTTCTTTCTGTGAAGATGTAAGGAGCCATCTTAGGGTTCCATCTTCTTGTCTGATGTCCGAAATGAACACCTGCTTCTAATAACTGCTTCATTGAAATAACGCTCATTTTTCTTACCTCCGTTTGGTTAAATTCGT
>JAZMZZ010000087.1:0-13775 GCA_045586245.1 Lachnospiraceae bacterium
GGTGACTTTTTGTGTTATGATATAATGGCCAAAAAGGTTTGATTGCAATCAACAATCAGTTAACAAAGATTAATTAGGAAAAAGGAAAAATAACCACATGGCAAAAGCAATCTTAATTTGCGGCAAAATCTGCTGCGGGAAAACAACCTATTCGGAGCAAATTAAAGAAAAGGAGAATGCAGTCATTCTTTCCGTGGATGAAATAATGCTTTCGATTTTTGGACAGCATGCAGGAGAGAAGCATGACGAATATGCAAATAATACGCAGAAATACTTATTTGATAAATCCATAGAGTTCGTAAATGCCGGTGTGAATGTCATTTTGGACTGGGGATTTTGGACAAAAGGTAACCGTGACAAAGCAAAGGAATTTTATAAGGCGCATGGCATAGTTACAGAGATGCATTACATAGACATCTGTGATGAGACTTGGAAACAACGTCTTGCCTATCGGAATGCAAAGGTAGAAGCAGGTGAGACGGATGCTTATTTCGTGGATGAGAATCTGGCAAATAAGTTTGCGGCTATTTTTGAAACACCGGATAAAGATGAGATTGATGTGTGGAGCAAGGCATAATCTGTAATATACAAGATAACGGAGGATGACAAATGAAAATTAATAAAGTGGCTTTACTTGGAGCAGGAGCAGTCGGAGCTTATTTTATTTGGGGATTATCTGAGAAAATGGGTGATAATTTCTGCGTAGTAGCAAAAGGCGAGAGAAAAGAGCGCCTTATTAAAAACGGTATTATCATTAACGGAAAGCAATATGCATTAAATGTAAAAGAACCACAGGAACTGAAAGATGTGGATTTGCTTTTGGTATCCAGCAAACAGGATGCGTTACCGGGCATGCTGGATGACATTAAGTGTATGGTCTCAGAAAACACCATGGTCATGAGTCTGTTAAACGGAGTGACTTCGGAAGAAATTATTGGTAGTGCTGTCGGAATGGAGCATATTCTGTACTCGGTTATGCGTATTGCATCCGTGCGAATCGGTAATGAGATTACGTTTAATCCGGATATTACGGCAGGTGTTTTTGCAGGTGAAAAAGGCATTGCAGAAAAAACAGAGCGTATACAGGCAGTGGAAGATTTATTTGCGGATAGTGATGTGCGTTTTACTTTTGTAGAGGACATCATCAGGGATATGTGGATGAAATATGCCGGTAATATTTCGCAAAACCTCCCACAGGCAGTTCTTGGCGTCGGATACGGTGCATACTCTGACAGTACGCATGTGCATGCCATTGCGTCTGCTCTTTGGAAAGAAGTGGCAGCAGTTGCGAAAGCAAAGGGGATTTCCATTGCGGAAGAGTTCCAATTATTTGTCGGAGCAAAACCGCAGGCGAGATTTTCGACTTTGCAGGATTTGGATGCAAAGCGTCATACGGAAATTGATATTTTTGCAGGCGAGATGGTCCGCATGGGAAAAGAACTTGGAGTTGAAGTGCCGTATTGTGAATATACTTATCATTTAATTAAATCCCTGGAAGAAAAGAATGACGGGAAGTTTGATTACGAATAGAAATATTTTGTAAGTGTTGTGGTATTTCAAGAAAAAGTTAAAAATATACGATAAAATTCACTAAAAAATCAATTATTTTTAGAAAATTTATAGCATTATTACATAAAATGCGATATAATGTAAATGAATCATTGGGTTACTATACTCTTTAGGAGTGGCATACCATGAAAAGCACGAATGATAAGAATCTGATAATTGTATATGATTGCGAGTCAAAGTCGTTTTTCTATCCGGATGACGTTAAGAAACAGTTAGCCGGTGTATTTGACATGCGTCCGATTTGGCAGATTTTTAAAGAGGATGAAGTCACAACGGCAGCTACAGCGGAGAGAATCCGTGAGGATTTAGAGATAGTGGCAGAGGCAGATACACCACAGGCACGTTTTTCGGAGTATTTTTTGAAAGAGGCAAGCGGAGAAGAAGTACGCTATCAGGTGGGATTAATTTGTCCGATGCCGGGAGATGCAGTCAGTATTACTTTTTCCAAGATAGAGACAGAAGGTGCATCTGAAAATTACCAGGCACATGTCTTAAAATACGATGAACTTACCGGCTTACTTAGAAGAGAAGCATTCACAGAAGCCGTTATGAAGGTGATAAAAGAGAACAGGGAAGCTGTGAGTGCCGGCGAATATGCTCTGGTTTATTTTGATATCATACGTTTTAAGGCTATTAATGATATGTTTGGCCTTATGGCAGGTGATGCCCTGTTAAAGCATATGGCAGAGGTTATCGTGAGTGCAGGTAGGGAAGGCGATGTTGCCTGTCGTCTGGAAGCAGACAGGTTTGTCCTTTTTACCCATCATTTTGGAGAAGAATTGGAACAATTGGTTGAAAAACTGATTGATGACATAACCCGATATGACCTTACTTTTAAGATTACCTGTAATGTGGGAATTTACGTGACCAATGAGAAAGCCCTGTCCGTAGATTCCATGATTGACAGAGCAGTTTTGGCGTTATCGTCTATTAAGGGAAGTTATACTTCCAAATATCATTTCTTTACGGAATCACTTCGTAATGAGATGATAAGTGAACAGGAAATTTCGGGTATTATGGCTACGGCTTTGGAAGAGAGACAGTTTGTTTTGCATTATCAGCCGCAGTTTAACCATTCTACCGGTAAACTTATCGGTGTGGAAGCTTTGGTGCGTTGGAATCATCCTGAGAAGGGTATGATTTCTCCGGGCGTATTTATTCCGATTTTTGAAAAGAACGGTTTTATTACCCGACTGGATTTATATGTATTTGAACAGGTTTGTATTTTTATCCGCAAATGTATGGATAAGGGATTGCCGCTTGTTCCGGTATCCAGTAATTTTTCGAGATATGATATTTTCCAACCGGATTTTGTTGAGAATCTGGAGACCATCCGTAAGAAGCATGATGTACCAATCGAATTGGTTAGAATCGAAATTACCGAATCGGCAGTATTTGGCGGAAGTGAGCATGCCAATGAAGTGGTGAAGCAGTTGCACAAATGTGGCTATATTGTGGAAATGGATGATTTTGGCAGCGGTTATTCTTCCTTGAATGTTCTTAAGGATATTGAACTGGATTTAATCAAACTGGATATGATGTTCCTGGTAGAAAAATCCGACAGTAACCGAGGCGGAATGATATTAAGTTCGGTTGTCAGAATGGCTAAGTGGCTGGGACTTCCGGTTATAGCAGAAGGTGTTGAGACACTGGAACAGGCTGATTTCTTGAAGAGTATCGGATGTGAATATATACAGGGATATTTTTATTCAAGACCATTGCCGGAGAATCAGTATGTAGAAATGCTGGCAGAGAGTGCTCTTGGAGACAAGACACAGGAAATTAAAGTTATTGACAATATGAATGTGTATGATTTCTGGGATCCGAAATCACAGGAGACTCTTATCTACAGCAATTATGTTGGTGGGGCATCCGTATTTGAATATTGTAACGGCAAAGTGGATATATTGCGTGTGAACCACAAATATTTGGAAGAGTTTGATATGAGAATCAGCGAGAAATCACTGATAGAAGGTGATCCGATGCGATTCTTTGATGAAGAGAACAGGGCCAAATATTTGGAGATGATCCGACAGGCAATAGAAAGCGGTAAAGAAGCTGAGTGCGAAACCTGGAGAAGTTACCGCAATACAGCCGGGGAAGAAGAGAAACTCTGTATCCGCACAACAACCCGTGTAGTAGCGGAATACGGTGGCGATCATTTCCTGTTTTATGCGGTAATCCGCAATATTACGGATGAGAAGAAGCGTCTGGAAGAATTGCTGGAGATTGAAAAACAATACAAAATGATAAACAATCAGTAAAGGTTTTAATATACTAATATGAGAAGCCGGACTAAAGAGGATATATTCTGTTTTGTCTGGCTTCCTTTCAATTAGAGAGATGGAGGAAATATATGGATCAGAAAGCAATGTATAAATTATCGTACGGATTATTTGTTTTAACGGCAAACAGTAACGGAAAGGATAACGGCTGTATTATCAATACTGCCATTCAGGTAACATCCCAGCCAAACCGCATTAGTATCGCGGTAAACAAAGCCAATTACACCCATGATTTGATCATGGAAAACCGCAAATTTAATATATCAATTATCAGTCAGGAGGCATCCTTTGAACTGTTTAAGCGTTTCGGATTCCAGTCGGGACGTGATACGGACAAATTTGCAGGATTTACCGGCTACAAGAAAGGGCTTAATGATGTAAACTATATTACAGAGGGAACCAATGCGTATATTTCAGCATGGGTTCAGGAGACGGTTGATTTGGGAACCCACACTTTATTTATTGCAGCGGTTACCAATATGGAAGTACTTAGTGATGCACCGTCGGCTACCTATGAGTATTATCAGAACAATATCAAGCCAAAGCCACAGGCTAAGGAAGGTCCAAAGGAAGGAAAGGCTGTCTGGGTCTGCAAAATTTGCGGATACGAATATGAAGGAGACCCGATTCCGGAGGATTTCATTTGTCCGCTTTGTAAACATCCGGCAAGCGATTTTGAAAGACAGATACGTTAGAGGATTTTGGCAAAGGGAATAGGATGCTATGAACTTGGAAAAAATTTTAGCGCAGTATGATGCCATGTTTGGGAAAAACAGTCTGGATGAGATAGAAGAGTATCTGGCAAAGACGATGAAGGAAGCCAAATCAAAATCAGAAGAAGGTATTTTGATTACGCTGTTGAATGAGATAATCGGCTTTTGCCGTGATACGACTCAGAAGGATAAGGCTTTATATTATTGTGCAGAATTGCAGGAAGAATTAAAAAGGATGAAACTGGAGGGGCGCATTGATTATGCGACCTCTCTTTTAAATGTTGCAAATGCATACCGTGCATTTGGTTTATTGGACGAATCCCTGAATTTGTACAGAATCGTGGAGGCCACATATCAAAGACAGGTGGCACCGACGGATTTTATGTATGCAAGCCTCTATAATAACTGGAGTCTTTTATACCAAGAGATGCAGGATTACGAGAGTGCCCGGGATATGTTGTTAAAAGCACTTGTGATTGCGGATTCTTATGAAGAGGCGGTAATTCCGCAGGCTACTACAAGGGCCAATCTTGCCGCGACTCTTTTACAGATTGGGACAAACGAAGCATATGAGCAGGCGATAGAATATCTTAAAGAAGCTCTTGCTGTCCATGAAAAGGATGGAGGCGGTGATTTCCATTACGGTGCAGTCCTGGTAGCAATGGGGGATGCCTACAGTTTTAAAAAGGACTATGAAAATGCTGCCGTTTATTATGAAAAAGGACTTGGCGAGATTGAAAAGCATGTCGGCAGGACGGATAATTATGCCAGAGTGGAAGAAAAACTGCATTATGTGAAGCAGTTTATTAAGGATTGCCCGAAAGAAACTTTGTCCAAAGAAGAATGGATTCCGAATTTGGTAAGAAGCAGAAACTTGTATGAAGAATATGGGAAAGCAATGCTTCATGAGAAGTTTGCGGATTACCAAGACAGAATTGCAGTCGGTTTGGTGGGAGAAGGTTCGGACTGTTTCGGATTTGATGATGCGATATCAACCGACCATGATTATGAGCCGGGATTTTGTATGTGGCTTACGCAATCGGATTATGAGAAGAGTGGAGAAGCACTGCAGGCAGAATACGAGAAATTGATACAAAGACATTGTAAGGAAACCGGCAAAAACCTGTTTTTACAGGGCAGACGGGGCGTGTTTTCGGTAAACGGTTTTTATAACCGGATGCTTGGTATAGAGATTGATTTTGAAACGATTGTACAAGAGGGAAGGCCTGACAAGGCGGCGATTCCGTATGAAAATATTGCGGAAGCTGCTCTGGCAGCCGCAGTAAACGGCGAGGTATTTGCGGATAAAGCCGGATGGTTTACCGGAGTGCGGGAGTGCCTGAAGGGATATTATCCGAAGGACTTGTGGTGTAGAAAACTGGCACAGGGACTTCATGATTTTTCACAGTACGGACAGAGCAATTATGCGCGCATGATGTCAAGAAAAGATTATGTGACCGCCCGGATTTGTCTTGGGAAAGCTGCAGAAGCTGCAATGGACATTGCCTATCTTTTATGTAGGGAGTATGCACCGTATTACAAATGGAAAAAGAAAGGTCTTGAAAAACTGGCAGAACAGGGACATAGTTTTGTGACCGGGATATTGCCGATTTTGGAACAGATTGCTGTATTGCCCAGTCAGGATGCGGCATGGGAAAATGTGCTATATGATGCGGCAGTAATAAATGAAAAAGATGCCTGTGTTGTACTTCTTGAAAAAGTGGCACAATGTCTGGTGGTGCAGATGCAGGCACAGAATCTGATTCGTCCCACAGGAACATTTTTGGAAAATTATATCACGCAGATATTAAGAGGGAAGACTATGGATTTGGTGGAAAAAATCGTTGAATTGGAATGGAAACAGTTCGATAAAGTAAAAAACGAAGGCGGCAGGGCAAGTTGTCAGGACGATTACCCTACTTTTTCCATTATGCGAAAGAGTCAGTATTTGACCTGGCCGGAGGAACTGTTGGAGAGTTTTTACGGGGACTTGGTATCGGCAGAAAATAAGGGCTGGAATCTGATTATGGAAAAATATGCCCGTATGATGGAAAGTACCACGCCGGAAAAATACGAAGAATTGAAAAAAGACCTGCCGGTTTTGAATGAAGAACGAATTGCGATTCAGGAGGAAATTATCAAAATTCAGGTTGGCTGGATGGAAGAATTTGCGGCGAAATATCCGAAGATGGCAGGCAATGCCAGAAGTATCCATACCTCAGAAGATACTCCTTATAACACTTCTTATGAAACCTATCTTCGCGGGGAATTGGGAACGTATTCGGAGAATACCTTTATTTTGTATGGCCGATTTATTACAGGGTTGATGAAGGAGAACCGTAACCTTGCATATGAAATTATGAGAAATACTGCCAAGTTATACGGCTATGAGTCGGTAGATGAGGCTGAGGAGAGATTATAATGAGTTACAGCATTATTGGCGGGGCCGATGGCCCCACAAGTGTATTTATAGCAGGGCAAATCGGATGCGGATGGTTCAATACATATGGTCTGTTTTTTTTGATTTTGTTATTGATTCCCAATATTATTTATGCGGTGAAATGTAAGGATGCAGTCAATAAATGTACTGATAAATGGGCGCTTACATTGGAACAAATCGGAAGATACGGCTCCATGTTTTTTATGGTGTTCACATTCGGAAGTATGACACAGGGATGGGCATCGGTAATGGACTATGTGGTGTACCTATGGGGAAGTACATTGCTTCTTTTGGGGTATTGGATTGTGTGGATGTTGTACTTTGCAGGAGTAAAAATGTGGAAGAGTATGGCACTAGCGATTATTCCGACAGTACTATTTTTGGTAAGCGGAATTACCATGAGGAATATTCCCGCAATTATTTTGGCGGTAGTATTTGGTGTTGGACATATTTATGTTACCTATAAGAATCAGGAGAAGAAATGATGGTAAGACATGCGACGATGGGTGATATTTCGCGTATTGCAGAGATAATTGTATTTGGGAAAAGAATGGCGTACCGGGCAATTTTTCAGAATGATTATTTTTCATTTAACGAATTGCAGGTTATGCCGATTGCAGATGAATTCCGCGCTAAGCCGGAACTGATTAATAACTTTTTAGTTTATGATGACGGAATTGTAAGAGGTGTAATTAATCGGGTGAATAGAGAAGACGAAACCGAGATTTGTGAGTTCTATGTGGAGCCGGTTTTTAAGCGGAGCGGAATTGGTAGTGTATTGATGAGCGCACTGGTTGAGGAAGCCAAAGCAGAAGGTAAGAAGCGGATTTTTCTTTGGGTAATCAAGGAAAACATTCCAGCACGTGGTTTCTATGAGAAAAATGGTTTTGTACCGACAGGGGAAGAGATGTTGATAGAAGGCACAGATAAGTTGGATATGTGTTATGAGAGGATTCTGTAAGCGTGGATAACAGACTGTATTCTTTAGCAGAAAAATTAATAACGGAACATAAACTGACGTTGGAAGAATATGAATATCTGATAGAAAACCGCAATGATGAAGTGGCCGGGTATCTGGCAAAGGAAGCAGTGCGTATCCGCAGGGAAATCTACGGGGATGCCGTATATATCCGAGGACTGATTGAGATTAGTAATATTTGTAAAAACGATTGTTTTTATTGCGGAATCCGCAAAAGTAATGCAGAATGTGAGAGATATCGTCTGACGAAAGAAGAGATTTTGGCATGTTGCGAGGAAGGGTATTCTCTCGGATTCCGTACTTTTGTGTTACAGGGGGGCGAGGATGCTTTTTTTACGGATGAGTGGTTGGAAGATTTGATACATTCCATTAAGGAAGAACATTCCGATTGTGCCGTAACGCTTTCTCTTGGAGAGCGCAGCAGGGAGAGTTATCAGAGATTGTTTAAAGCCGGTGCGGACCGCTATCTGCTTCGGCATGAGACGGCGGATGCACTTCATTACGAAATGTTGCATCCAAAGGAACTGACTTTGGAAAATCGTATGCGTTGTCTGCAGGATATAAAAGACATTGGCTATCAGATCGGTTGCGGTTTTATGGTCGGCTCGCCGTATCAGACGAGTGCTCATCTGGCAAAGGATTTGAAATTTATCGAAGAATTTCAGCCGGACATGTGTGGCATTGGTCCTTTTATCCCGCATATAGATACTCCTTTTGCAGATAAAGAAGCAGGAGAAGTAGAGCTGACTTGTTATCTGCTCTCAATAATCCGTTTGATAAAGCCGAATATATTACTGCCGGCAACAACGGCACTTGGAAGCCTTACAGATAACGGACGGGAAAAAGGAATATTCTCGGGAGCCAATGTAGTGATGCCGAATTTATCACCGGCATTGGTACGAAAAAAATATATGTTGTATAACAATAAGGTCTCTGACGGTGCGGAATCGGCACAGAGCAAAATGATGCTGGAAGAGAAAATGGCTTCGATTGGTTATCAGGTGGTGATTGACAGAGGAGACATTAAGGAGTAAGAATTAAAATACCAAAAGATAAATAGGAAGTGACAAAATGGCTGTTTACAATCCGAACTCCATGAGAGCGGAAGAATTTATCAACGATAAAGAGATTCTTGCAACCCTGGATTACGCAGAACAAAATAAGAATAATGTTGAGTTGATTGATGCGATATTAAAGAAGGCGCGTCCTGTAAAAACAGAGACCGGGTATGTCTGCACAGGCTTATCCCATAGGGAGGCTTCCGTATTGCTGGCATGTGACATTCCGGAAAAAATAGAGGAAATGTACCGTATTGCGGAAGAAATCAAACTGGCCTTTTACGGTAACCGTATCGTGATTTTTGCGCCGCTTTATTTGTCCAATTATTGTGTAAACGGATGTGTGTATTGCCCGTATCATATGAAGAACAAACATATTCCGCGAAAAAAACTGACGCAGGAAGAAGTGCGCGCAGAAGTCATTGCCTTGCAGGATATGGGGCATAAGAGGCTTGCGATTGAAGCCGGTGAGGACCCGGTGAACAATCCGATTGAGTATATTCTGGATTGTATTAAGACGATTTACAGCGTTCATCATAAAAATGGCGATATCCGTCGTGTGAATGTAAATATCGCGGCAACGACGGTGGAAAATTACCGGAAGTTAAAGGAAGCCGGAATCGGAACATATATTTTGTTTCAGGAAACTTATCATAAAGAAAGTTATCTGGAACTTCATCCGACAGGACCGAAGCATG
Organism: Lachnospiraceae bacterium; assembly: GCA_045586245.1. Classification (GTDB taxonomy): domain Bacteria; phylum Bacillota; class Clostridia; order Lachnospirales; family Lachnospiraceae; genus RGIG8767. The sequence continues at coordinate 9,743 of JAZMZZ010000087.1, forward strand.
ATTATGCGTATCATACCGAGGCAATGGACCGTGCGATGGAAGGCGGTATTGATGATGTCGGGCTGGGTGTGCTTTTTGGCCTGGAGTTATACAAATACGAATTTGCGGGGCTGTTAATGCATGCGGAGCACTTGGAGGCGGTTCACGGCGTGGGTCCGCATACCATCAGTGTGCCGCGTTTGAAGCGCGCGGATGATATTGACCCGGATCAGTTTGATAACGGAATCGATGATGAAACATTTGCCAAAATAACGGCCTGTATCCGTCTGGCAGTGCCTTATACGGGTATTATTATTTCCACAAGGGAAAGTGAGCAGGTAAGAACCAAATTATTGAAATTGGGTGTTTCCCAGGTGTCCGGCGGTTCGCGGACTTCGGTAGGCGGTTATGCAGGGTATAGTAATGAAGACAGACCGCATGATACGGAGCAGTTTGATGTTTCCGACCAGAGAAGTCTGGATGAAGTCGTGCACTGGCTGATTGATAACGGACACATACCGTCCTTCTGTACGGCCTGTTATCGGGAAGGAAGAACGGGTGACCGTTTTATGAGCCTTTGTAAAAACGGACAGATTTTGAATTGCTGTCACCCGAATGCACTTATGACTTTGTCAGAGTATCTGGAAGATTATGCTTCGGATGCCACCAAAGAGGCCGGTTACAAAATGGTACAAGAGGAACTTCTGCGTGTGCCAAATGATAAGGTGCGCGGAATTGCCATGGAGAATATTCAGGCGATTCAATCTTCAAACAGAAGGGATTTCAGATTTTAACAGGAATGTAATTTTAGACAACAGATGAGGAGACTTGAATATATGGGATTACAGGATAGTGTTTCGGCAGAACGTCTGCATATTAGTTTTTTTGGAAGGCGCAATGCCGGTAAGTCGAGCATGGTAAATGCGATTACCGGACAGCAGCTTTCGGTAGTATCTGCGGTAAAAGGAACGACTACGGACCCGGTAAAAAGGGCGATGGAACTTCTTCCGCTTGGACCGGTAGTTATTATTGATACGCCGGGACTGGATGATGAGGGCGAACTGGGCAGCCTTCGTGTGAAGAAGGCAAAACAGGTATTGGAGCAGACGGATATTGCCGTTTTGGTGGTAGATAAGACCGAAGGGATGAGTCCGGTTGATGAAGACCTGATAAAAGAGTTGGAAGAACGCAGGATACCGTATCTGTTGGTTTTTAATAAAGCGGATTTGGGATTTGGTACGGATGTTTCCAAGAAAGAGGGCGCATTGTATGCAAGTGCCCATACGGGAGAAGGTATTGAGGCGGTAAAAGCAGCACTTGGTGCGTTCGCAAAAGAGAATAAGAATGAAAAAGTACCGGTCCGTGATTTGATTGATACCGGAGATATCGTAGTTCTTGTGACACCGATTGATGAGGCGGCACCGAAAGGCAGATTAATTCTGCCGCAGCAGCTTGTAATCCGTGATATTCTGGATGCACATGCAGTGACTGTGACCTGTCAGGATACGGAACTTGCCATGACGTTAGCATCCCTTTCCAAGAAGCCGAAACTGGTAATTACCGATTCGCAGGTATTTGAACGGGTGGCAAAAGAGGTACCTGCCGATATCGCACTTACTTCGTTTTCCATCTTAATGGCGCGATACAAAGGGGATTTGAAGGAATTGGTGCGCGGGGCAGCTGCATTGTCCAAATTGAAAGATGGTGATAAGGTGTTGATTTCGGAAGGCTGTACCCATCACCGCCAGTGTAATGATATCGGTACAGTGAAAATGCCGGGCTGGATTAAAGAGTTTACCGGGGCAGAGCCGGAGTTCTCATTTACATCAGGGGGTGAATTCCCGGAGGGATTATCACAGTATTCCGTAATTGTACATTGCGGCGGCTGCACCTTGAATGAAAGCGAAATGAAAAACCGTATCCGCAGGGCAGTAGAGGTAGGAGTGCCGATTGTAAATTACGGCATTGCCATCGCGCATATGCATGGGATATTAAAACGCAGTGTGGAACTGTTTGCAGATGTGGCAGGAGAGTTGGAGTAATAAAAATATAGAAAACCCGTTTGATTCCATCGGATTCAAACGGGTTTTCTATGTGTCATTCCTTTATGTGATGTGATTTGTTAATGGGTTACCAATATAAGTTTAGATAGTCTTCTGCAATATTTTCAGGAAGTGAAAACTGCTTCATGATGTTTTCTTTTGTTTGTTCTTTTGTTAAATTCATAAACTTGCTATTACTGATAGCACCTTGAAGTTGACCTGTTTGAATTCCCAATTTTTCGCCGGCTTCAAACGCATCCCTTCGTTCGTAATCAATAACACCCATGATTCCCATATATCGTTTCCTCGTTTCTGAATCGCATTTAACAGTATCAATTATTTTTTGGATTGCCATTAATTCTTCGTCTACGGCATAAGTAGGAGTGGAGTTTTCCAGAAAAGTAAGAAGGTCTTTTAGTTTCTGCGAACCGCCAACAGTACCTTTGGTGTAGATAAAAATTTTGGTGACACCATCATTATATACTATTTGATTGTTCTCTTCCACCATATTTTTCACTGTATAAAGCATTCTGTTATCGCCAAATGGGTCATAGGGGAGTATCCATATTGAAAAAACATCCGGTAATTGTGAAAAGGGGGTATCTGTAGGAAGTAACTTAGAATCGATTAGAGATTGATAGAAACGGTTTCTACGTGGTAAATCCTTTTCGTAATAGTTATTGGGCTCGATGTCATAAACACAAGTGGAGCAGTTATTTTCATTGGTTTCAGTAGTATATACATCCATACGAATGCCATGTTTGTTAGTATTAATGCCTTTCAATTGTTTTTGCGCCTGGATAACAAGATTATTTACTTTTCTTCCGGTGGTACGTTCAATAATGGATTTTGCTATGATTTTAGCGTTCTCAACATCTTCCGTAGCCGCTTCAAAAAGAAACGAATCCATCATGGTTAATTCTTCGAGTGGTTTGGGAGTGGGGGATGGAATGGAAAGATGTCTTTCTCTTTCGTTGGATAATAGACTTTCTGATATGTTTTTCATTAGATTCCTTTCTTAGAAAGGAATGACACAATTTGATTATAGAGTGGAATAAATCTGGTGTCAATGATATAATGGGAAACAGAAATAAAGACATTTGGATTACAAGGAAAAAAGGACAAATATGATAGCACTAATCGTAGCATACGCAAAAAATAGAGTAATTGGAAATAAAGGATGCATACCGTGGAAGATAAAGGGAGAACAGAAGCGTTTTAAGGAATTGACAACAGGAAATGTTGTGATTATGGGAAGACGCTCGTATGAAGAAATCGGAAGACCTTTGCCGAACCGGACAACCATTGTTATTTCAGGGACGAAGAATTTTGATGGTGAAAACTGTATGACAGCTAAGTCCGTTGCAGAGGCAATTCAGATGACCGGTGACAGGGATATTTATATCTCCGGTGGCGCGAGGGTGTATGAAGAGGCACTGCCCTTTGTTGAGAAGATGTATATTACTGAGATTGATTTGGAGGTAGAGGGAGATACCTATTTTCCAAAGTTTGATGAGAGTGATTTTGTCAAAGCAATTGATGAGGAGTTTGACGGAGAAATACCGTATACTTATGTGACGTATACGAGGATATAGGGGGATTGAACTATGGCAACAGTAAATATGAAAGCGGAATTTAAAGCGGATATTAGAAAGGTATGGGATGTAGTGACATCCTGCACAGAATATGAATGGCGAAGTGATTTGGCAAAAATTGAAGTCGTAAAAGAAGGCAAAAAGTTTGTAGAATATACAAAGGATGGTTATTCCACAGAGTTTACAATTACAGTATTCGAACCATGTAAACGTTATGAATTTGATATGGAAAATAACAATATGAAAGGTCACTGGACAGGTGTTTTTACAGAGTCTGATGGTGAAGTGACAATTGATTTTACAGAAGAAGTCTATGCAAAAAAAGTCTTTATAAAGCCATTTGTCGGTATATATTTGAAAAGGCAGCAGGCTGTGTATTTGAATGATTTAAAGAGGTCACTGGGAAAAGAACTGTCT
>JAZMZZ010000088.1:0-1769 GCA_045586245.1 Lachnospiraceae bacterium
TCTTTGTCTTCTTTATAGGCAAAACCCATTGCTTTTACCGGAATTCCCAGATGTCTGAGTCCTACCGCCACGTTAATCCCTTTGCCGGCAACTTCCTCCATTGTCTTTTTCACGATATTGGTCGCGCCGGCCTGAAATGTATCAAAATAAAGCGTTCTGTCAATGCAGGGATTCAATGTCATGGTCAAAACTTTTTTCATGAGCAATACTCCATTTCCATTCTTTACAAATTATGATACACTATATCCAGATTTATGAAAAGGAGCTACCTTATGTGGATTGCTGATAATTGGAACGATTATGAAGTTTTAGACACCTCAACCGGAGAAAAACTGGAACGTTGGGGTGATTATATATTAGTGCGTCCCGACCCACAGGTTATCTGGGAAAGTGATAAGAAGAATCCCGGCTGGCGCAAAATGAACGGACATTACCACCGCAGCAAAGCCGGAGGCGGCGAATGGGAATTTTTTGATTTACCAAAGGAATGGCAGATTGGCTATAAAGACTTGCGTTTTAACTTAAAACCATTCAGTTTTAAACACACGGGACTTTTTCCGGAGCAGGCTACTAACTGGGATTGGTTTTCCGGCATAATAAAAGATGCCCTTGCAAAAAATCCTGACAGACAGATTAAAGTGCTTAATCTGTTCGCCTACACGGGCGGTGCTACGCTTGCCGCCGCTGCTGCAGGAGCTTCTGTTACCCACGTTGATGCATCTAAGGGAATGGTAACCTGGGCAAAAGAAAATGCGATTTCCTCTGGTCTAGGCGAAAAGCCCATCCGCTGGCTTGTAGATGACTGCGTAAAATTTGTTGAGCGCGAAATCCGGCGCGGCAACAAATACAATGCCATTATTATGGACCCGCCTTCTTACGGAAGAGGTCCCAAAGGCGAGCTTTGGAAAATCGAAGAATCCATTTTCCCATTTATCAAACTGACCAGCGAGATTCTATCGGAGGATGCGCTATTCTTCCTCGTAAACTCTTACACAACAGGATTGCAGCCGGCGGTATTGTCTTATATGATTAATCTGGCAATTGTTGATAAATTTGGCGGTAATGTTACTGCAAATGAAATTGGATTGCCCGTAAAAGATACCGGACTGGTATTGCCTTGCGGTGCATCCGGAAGATGGGAGAAATAAAAATTAATCTTCTATAACGTAAAACAACCCCGGAATTTTCATTCCGGGGTTACTCTTTTTAATCATTACTTGTCCGATATCTTTTGTAATGTATTTCCTACCTATTCCTCAGTCTCTTCATCCTCTTCGTCAAAGTAATAATTATCTTCTGACTTTTTCTTAAAGAACCGGATTACAAAAACAATTCCCACTACTGCAACCGCTGCCACTATCACTATAACGATAACCACCAACCAACTTGGCACTCCTGCTTTTACAGTGGAATCTGCAGCAACCTCTATAGCCTCATCCTCTTCCGTGGATGCATCTGCTACTTCCACTGGCGGATTCGGATCCAATGAGCTCTCCGCAACAACAATTGCATAATCAGATGCATGTTCCATTAAGAATTCTGCCGTTCCGTCGTCTGCGACAAGTGAAGCTGCAATAAATTCCATTTCATTTGACGAAGGATTGTAATAGAAGAGGTTCGCATATTTACCGGCATTCAGACGGTTAACAGGAACAGACAACTTAGCCTCAAATTCAAACGGTCCTTCATGCGATAATGACATCAGGATAACCGGGTTTTCCTGAGGAAGCGTAGACATTACTTCCTGCGGAATCTCTGCCTGATTCATC
>JAZMZZ010000089.1:0-5202 GCA_045586245.1 Lachnospiraceae bacterium
TAATAAATAGTTGTGAACATGTCGAAAATCCGGCAGTCCGGTTACTATGTTACTTACTGTAGATTCATTATAAATTACGTAAAAATCAGCGTCAAGTGATGTGGTGTTCTTTTTTGTGTACAAAGCGGAATAGTTGCAAAACTTTATGGAAAGTATTATACTAAAACCTGCACGTAGAAAGAATTTTGCGCGTGATAGAAATGGAGGAGTCAAAATGGCAACAATCACAAAGGAAATGACAATCGGTGAGATCTTAGGAACATGCCCTAATGTTGCACCTGTTTTACTTGAATCAGGTATGCATTGTTTGGGATGTCCTTCCGCACAGGGAGAGAGCCTTGAAGAAGCAGCAATGGTTCATGGTTTGGATATAGATACATTGATGGCTAAGATTGCAGCAGTGGAAGCATAAATTGTAACACATATCGGGATAGAAAACGGCCGGGTCATTAGACTGCGGCCGTTTTCTGTAAAAAAATTTGTGTGATAGTACGGAGATAAGAAAAGGTTAGGGATGGTGAAGATGAATCTGGTTGATGTAATTGAAAGCGAATATGAAGATAATGTGGGAAAAAATACTTTGCTCATTGTTTGCATGGCGATAGTCTCGATAGTTTTTCTGATATGGGTTTTAGTGATACAATCAGATTTTTATGTTATATGGAAAGCCCCTAAAAAAGAGGTAATATGCCAAAGAGTAAATGAAGCATATGGGGTAAATGTGGAACCGGAAGATATTACAGAAATTTTGGTGACACGGGATTTGTTGGGAGATGCGATTTATAGTCTTGAAACAAATAAAAGAAGTCCGCAGGTAGGAGAGTATTCCGCAGTGGTTGAGTATTATTTTTCGTACGTAACCAGGAAGGAAACATATGAGTTTGTTGCAAAGTATTCAACAAAAAGCGGAAGTATAACAGTTGAACGGAAGGAAAAATAAATGAGCGGACCGCAAAGTATTGGGGTCCGCCTTTTTTATTTAGAAAATTACATATTCAGTTTCTGTAAAGCATCCGGTCCGGAAATCAGTTCATAGTGCTCCGCGTAAAAAGTTCCGTTATTGGCAACGCCTTTGCGTAAACGACCATATTCGGATAAGATGTTGCAAGCACGGTTGAAGGATTCTTTCTTATCACCTGTATGACTTACCACCAGTAAATAATGTCCGGTCTCCGGCTCTTTGTATAAATAGTTTTCGCCGTTATAAAAAGCACTTACGAAAGATGCCGGGCGGAATAAAGCGTGAAGAGAAGTAAATGAGAAAATACGCAGAGAGTTCTGCGGAGAATCTTTATCATCTTCAGAATGGTTCTCTTCTATAACTTCTTCTGTGGTAGCCGGCGTGCTGCCTGCGATGGAAGCAGCATGCTCTTTGATGCGTTTGAACAAATCCAGGACTTCTTCGCCTGTATGTGATAAATCGTCGGCAAGCGTGTCGTCCAAATATTCGGTGTCTTCATGAATGGAAGGTGCAAATTTGGAAAAACGGGTATCCAATTCTTCCGGATCTTCCACCTTGGTAATAATCAGAACAATACAATCGGCATTCAGCGGAATGGCTTCAATCATAAGGGGAATATCATCTGCTTCAAAACCGAACTTAAGGGCTGCCTGCTGCATCATATCGCGGAAAAGGTTCTTGGCCTTTTCGGTGCCGTAGGCAAGTTCGCTAATCTTTAATTCACGGTCGGCCAGATCAGCTTTGGTAAGCGTACATCGGATCTGGTGATCATTAACTTTTTCTATTTTCATAATTATATTCTCACACCTTTTTAATAAGATACTGCAAAAAAAGTGAATGGTTACGATAAAACATGCATTGAATACGGAAAAAACAGACCATATCAATGTAACAGTATTTTATATGGGATACAAGTCCAAGTCAATACCATGACTTATGGCATTGTGCAAATTTAATAAAAATATTATAAAGTACTTGATTTATTTATTGGTTTCGACTATACTTGGCATCACAGATGCGTCGGACAATCCGTAAAGGAAGGAGGATTGTTCATCCATCGATTCATTTCTTGAATCTTTTTTCAAAGCAAATTGCATGCATACAGCATGAAAAGTCTTACAAGCATATATATGTGCTTAGTCAGAAATTATTATTTCCAAACGAAAAAATTTAAATCACGTTAAAATTCAAAATTCACAAAGAGAGTGTTCATTTTTTATTATATTGTATTACACGTTTGGCGCATCTGGAACTTTCTGTTATTTCATTTCACGCTTGGTTTTTTCTCTGTTTTGCTCCACCAAAGGATTACAATGAAGAATATATCACAATTCCTTTTGGTAATAATTGTATGAAGCGGCGATGTTACTGCCTCATAAGAGAAAATTTCGTAAAGGAACCCCGTATAACGATTTTTCTGAGTAAAATCATGATGACGATGAGGTAATAGTTTGGTATAATGTAGGGCAGTCAGGAGGTACAAAGGATGAAAAAATTCATTCCGGCGATCATCGCGATTGCCCTCATTTTAATTGTAGTAGCGGGAAGTTTCGGTATGAAACTCAAGGAGAAGTATTCCTATTCTAATGAACAGCAGAATCTGGCGGAATATTATAATCTGCTTTCGGCAGCAGACAGCAGGAGTGTGGCTGTTGTTTTGCAGAATGAGATGATTCCGAACTGGGTGAAGCTCATTGATGACCGTTGCTATATGGAACTTACGGATGTACAGGCCTTATTGAATACACGTTTTTATCATGATGAGAACGAGGGCCTTCTTATATATACAACACCGACACAGAAGATTATTCATGTGATAGGAAGTAATTCCTACAGTGTGGACGGAAATGAACAGAGTGTTGACTATGCCATTACCGTGCAGGAAGGACAGTCCCTGTATCTTGCACTGGACTATGTCAAACTGTATACGAATTTTTCGTATGAATTATTCCGGGAACCAAACCGTATACAATTGCGCACCGAGTGGGGAAGTGCTGATTTTGCCGATATTTCCAAGGACACAAATGTGCGTTTAAAGGGTGGTATTAAGAGTCCGATTCTGCGCGCTATGGAGGAAGGCGAGACGGTTACCGTATTAGAAGAGATGGAGACATGGACCAAGATTAAGACGGATGATGCCATGATTGGTTACGTGGAGAACAAGTTCCTTGAGAATTATGTGACAGAGGATGAGATTCCGGTTACGGATTATGAAGTTCCGGAGTATACCTCCATTCAGCGTGATTACAAGATTAATCTTGGCTGGCATGCGATATACAGCGAAGCCGGTAATGATACCTTTGAAAGCGCTGTTGACGGAACGGGTACAATGAATGTTATTTCACCGACCTGGTTTTTCTTAGACGGTAACGAGGGTGATATTCAGGCGATTCCGAGCAAGACTTATGTGGAAAAAGCGCATGCCCGTAATATGGAAGTATGGGCACTTTTGGAAAATATTTCCCTGGAGTGCAATACGCATGAAGTGCTTTCTTATACAAGTAAAAGAGAGAAACTGATTAACACTTTAATGGGTTATCTGTTGGAATATGACATCGACGGTATCAATGTGGACTTTGAGAGTCTGTCCGGTGAGACGGGAGAGCATTTCACACAGTTTTTACGTGAATTATCAATTGCGTGCCGTCTGAACAAAATTGTGTTATCGGTAGATAATTATGTGCCAAGGGAATCCAATACATTCTATAACCGCAAGGAACAGGGCGTGGTTGCCGACTATGTGATTATTATGGGCTATGACGAGCACTGGGGCGGTGGCGGAATTGCCGGTTCGGTGGCTTCCATCGGCTATGTGCAGGAAGGTATTGAGAAGACACTTAAGGATGTACCTGCCGAGAAGATTATTAATGCCCTTCCTTTCTATACAAGAGTATGGAAGACCAAGGGTGGTGAAGTGACCAGCGAAGCACTCGGAATGGAAGCAGCGGCTGAATTTATCAGCAAATATGACGTTCCGACCGTTTGGGATGAGGAGACTTGTCAGAACTACGGCGAGATTCAGATGGGAGATACTTTCTATCAGGTGTGGCTTGAGGATGAGCGTTCCATTGAGACCAAGCTTACGGTTATGAAGAATCTGAATGTCGGCGGTGTTGCGGCATGGCAGCTTGGCTTGGAAGACAAGGACATTTGGGATGTCATTGATTTATTTGTAAAAGGATAGTGAGAATGTTTCGTATTTTATTTTCATAAACTGATACAAAAACAGTTTGTGATGTATATGAAACAGAATCATAGAATAATGAATTGCCTGATGGTGGGCCTGCTCCTTGTGTCCATGGTATTAATTGCAAAAGAGGCGGCGGAGTATGTTTCTTCGCAGAAGGCGGCAGGTCTTATTCCGGACCTGGTTGTGATCGATGCGGGACATGGCGCGGATGACGGCGGTAAAGTCGGCATTAACGGAGCGCTGGAAAAGGATATTAATCTTAGTATCGCTCTTCGCGTGAAGGCGCTTTTGGAAGCGCAGGGCATAGATGTGGTTATGACAAGGGAAGATGATGCGGGTCTGTACCCGAGAACGGGAGAACAACGCAAGTTGCGGGATATGCAAAAGCGGGTGGAATTGATTAACAATGCAAGGGCGGCATTAACGGTCAGCATCCACCAGAATTCGTATACCGATGAGCGGGTAAGCGGTGCGCAGACTTTCTATATGACGGGAAGCGAAGACGGAAAACGGGCAGCCCGGATTTTGCAGGAACAGATGATTACAACGCTGCAACCCGAAAAAGAAAGGGTGGAAAAAGAAAACGGAAGTTACTATCTGTTAAAACATGTGGACGGACCCATTGTAATCGCAGAATGCGGATTTTTATCCAATACGAAGGAAGCAGAGCTTCTTTGTAATGAGGAATATCAGGAAAAGATTGCGTGGGCGATTCATTTGGGAATTATACGATATTTGAACAGTAATCCGGTACAGCAGCCGGTTTTAGAGAAAGGCATGGAAAAAACATATGAAATGGACCAGAATACGGATTAAGACCATAACGGATGCAGAGGATATTATTATCAGCGAGTTATACGACCTTGGTTTGGAAGGCGCACAGATAGAGGATAAGATTCCGTTAAGTGCATGGGAAAAAGAGCAGATGTTTGTGGATATTCCGCCACAGGCAGAAGAAGATGACGGAATTGCCTATTTAAGCTTTTTTGTGGAAGAAGATTCGGATGTGGATATAGAGGATATGATTTCACAGGTAAAGGATGCCTTGGAA
>JAZMZZ010000090.1:0-11494 GCA_045586245.1 Lachnospiraceae bacterium
TTTCATCATCCGAATAATGAAAATTCCCCTCTACCGTAACATTCTTTATGGTAAAATAATCACTTATAAATGCAAATACTCCAAGCATTACTGCTATTACCAAAACAGCAATGCCCAGATTCCTCATTATGTAACCATTACGTTCCATAAACGTTTCGATAATAGGCTGACGCTCCTGTCTTATCTTTGTATATACTTTTTTCTTTTTTCTTGCTGTTTTCTTTTTCTTACTCAAGTTATCTCCTAACCAATACCTTCCATGGAAGCTCCAAGCAACTTAAAGTCTCTAACGATATCTTCGTATCCACGCTCTATATAATAGCAATTATTTACAAACGTATCTCCTGTTGCCAGTAAACCTGCCAATACCAAAGCAGCACCGCCCCTCAAATCCTCAGCTACTACATTTCTGCCCTCCAGCCGGTTTACCCCTTTAATGAAAACACGGTTATCCGTCATCCTGATATCCGCTCCCATTCTAACCAATTCGTTTACAATACGAAACCGATCCGAAAAAATGCTTTCCTCTACAATACTTTCCCCATCGCTGACAGAAAGGACTGCAAGGAGAATGGATTGCAGGTCCGTCGGAAATCCCGGATATACCATAGTCTTACAATAAGAAATGGCTTTTGGCTTTCCTTGCTGGTTGGCATAGAGTGCATTTTCATCGCCTCCTATCTGACATCCCAGACATTTTGCCATATCAATTGCAGAACCCATAACCTCTGTCGGTGCATCAAGCAGACAAATCTCTCCGCCTAAAGCTGCTACCGATAGCAGATAGGTCCCGGCTACAATCCGGTCTGATTCCACATCAAAAACTACCGGATGCAAACGTTTTGCCCCGCGGATCGTCAGTCTATTGCTTCCTATCCCTTGGATATCGGCTCCCGCTTCATTCAGGAAACGACATAACTCCTGTATCTCCGGTTCCCTTGCACAATTGTTAAGCACTGTTTTTCCTTCTGCTAAAACAGCTGCCAGTATACCGTTTTCTGTAGCACCCACACTTGGAAACCGCAAGGTTATCTCTGCTCCTGTAAGCAGTGACGCACTTCCTTTGATGCTGTCTTTTTCTAACACAAAAGAAGCTCCCAATTTTTCTAATACATAAAGGTGAATGTCAATAGGTCGTTCCCCTATTACACATCCTCCCGGATAATTCATAATTGTTTCTTTGCATATTGATAACAGCGGTCCTAACAGCATTACTGAAGACCGCATACAAGTTACTAATTCCTTCGGCAGTCTGCTTTCACATATGGCTGATGTGTCTATAATAAGTTCATCCTTCTCCCATCTAACATTACAGCCCATACTCTTTAGCAGCTTAAGCATACACTCCACATCGGAAATTCGAGGACAATTTTTTAAAACACACACATCATTTATCAAAATTGTGGCCGCTAATATTGGTAACACCGCATTTTTTGACCCTTGTATTCGGACTTCGCCTTCTAAAGGCCCGCTTTCCTTTACATGAATAACATTCACAGTACGCCTTCCGGAAAATAATACTACTTATCTTTATTATATTCGGCAGGCTGTATTTTGTATCTTGTACGCACTATTCCGTAATGCGGATTCCTCTTGCTACGCTTAATACCAATCCGATCTCGATCATCAAAAACATAAGGGAAGATCCACCATAGCTGATAAACGGAAGTGAAATTCCCGTATTTCGAATTGTATTGGTAACAACGGCGATATTTAGGATTACCTGAATCGCAATGTGTCCCAGTACACCTACTACAAGTAAAGCTCCGAATAAATCCGATGCATTATTGGCAATAATCATAAATCTCCAGATTAAAAGCAAAAACATAAGAATAATGGCAATTCCGCCAAACAGTCCCAATTCTTCACATACAATCGAAAAAATCATATCGTTCTGTGTTTCCGGAAGAAAGCCCAGTTTTTGCATACTCTGGCCGAGTCCTTTTCCGAAAATACCACCCGAACCGATGGCATACAACGCCTGTAATGTCTGGAATCCTTTTCCGGATGCATATGCTTCCGGGTCAAGCCACGCCAAAATTCTGGCTCCGCGGACACCAAGCTGTGAGGCATCCAGCTGCGTTAACGCAAACACGGCAACGGCAACTACCGCTACACCCAATGAACCTATGATTACAAAAGGTTTGTAATCCGGGCTTGCCACAAACAACATCAAAAAAGCGATTCCGAAAATAATAATCGCCGAACTCATATTTTCGGTAATAAACCATACCAACGCGCATACCGGAAGCGGAATTCCAAGAACCAGTAAAAATCCTTTTCTTGTCCGGATTCCTTTCCCGAGTTTACAGATAAAACTGGCCAAAAACAGAATCATTGCCAGTTTGGCAATCTCTGCCGGCTGAATGGAAATACCAACCCTTAACCATCTTCTGGCACCGTTAGCTTCGTATCCGAGCGGTGTTAATACCAGTAAAATCAAAATAACCGATACCGCATATCCAAGCACTGCAAAACGCTCCCAGAAATGATAGGGAATTCTGGAAACCACAATCATGGCAACCAGACCAATCAGCGAAGACTGCAACTGTTTTTTCAGATAATACGCCGCATCATAATTTAATTTTTCGGAAATGGATGCTTCATAGGAACTGGCAGAATATACCATAATCAGTCCAAAGCCCAGTAAAAACAATACAATGAACAACAGGCTGTAATCAAAATAATATTCCGATCTTTTCCTTATCCCTTTTTTCCCGTTCATACAAATACCCTTCCGTTATTCATTAATGCCATGCACAATTTCTTTAAAAATCTTTCCTCTGACTTCATAATTCGGGAACATGCCCCAACTTGCACAGGCAGGTGAAAGCAACACCGCATCCCCCGGTACGCTTTCCCTGATACAGATGTCCATGGCTTCCTCAAAAGTATCCGCCATTACTATATCCGTAAATCCGTGTGCCTTTGCACACTGCGCAATTTTTTCCCTTGTCTGGCCAATTAAAACCAGCAGTTTGACTTTGCCGTCAAAACTTTCTATCCATTCGTCGTATGTAGAATCTTTGTCATAGCCGCCACCGATTAATACCGTCGACTTATTCATGGCTTTGATACCTTTGATTGCGGCATCGGGATTGGTTCCCTTGGAATCATTATAATAATCAACGCCTCGTTTAGTGGCTACAAATTCAATTCTGTGTTCCACTGCCTTAAACTTCTTAACCGAAGCCACAATGGAATCCATTGGCACACCATAGGCTTCACACATGGCGACTGCCGCCATAATATTTTCCGCATTATGGTCACCGAGCAGATTCGTCTCGCTCATACGAAGGACTTCTGTTACCTTTTGACCGCAAACTTTACAGATAACATCCCCGTCCAGATAAAATCCATTCTCTACTCTTTGCTTGGAGGAAAACCAGATTACACCGGCATTACAACGGTTACCGAAATCCCTTGTATACGGGTCTTCATAATTCAACACACAGAAATCGTCCTTTGTCTGGTTCTTTGCAATGGACTCTTTTACCCTTACATACTCTTCCATTGTATGATGACGGTTTAAATGATCCGGTGTAATATTTAATACCGCTGATACACGCGGGTAAAAATCAATTGCCGTCTCTAACTGGAAACTGCTGATTTCCGCTACAGTCACAGAATCTTCCTGCGTCTTAAGTGCTTCCTTTGTATAGGCATTACCGATATTACCTACCACAAATACACTCTTAAAATAATCGCTCATAATTTCACCGACAAGCGCTGTAGTCGTCGTCTTGCCGTTGGTACCGGTAATTGCAACCAGTCCGCCTTTTGCAAAATGATATGCCAGTTCAATCTCTCCCCATATCGGAAGATTATTCTGTCTGAACTCTTCCACAAAATCCGCATCCACCGGAATTCCCGGGCTGAGTACAACAAGTGAAAGTTTCTTAAGCATCTCTTCTTCTACTTTTCCGGTAGCAAAATCCACTTCACATTTTTCTTCAAAGCGGGCAAGAACATCTTCTTTTTTCAACTCTGTATTGGTGTCAAACATAACCGGTCTGGCACCTGTTTTGTATAAAAGCTGTGCTGCTGCAACTCCGCTGACTCCGCAGCCTGCCACAAGTACGTATTTTCCTGTTAAATCCATTGTATATAAAGTCCTTTCTGTTGTTTTAGACCCAATTATCCTATTTTATTTAGACATTATCATTTAATTATAATCCATTCCCTCCAAATAGGGAAGAATGTTTTCGAATAACTGCCTTATAATCGGTGCCGCCACCGAACCGCCGTAATAATTTCCTTTCGGATGATTTACAATCGCAACCGCTACTACCTGCGGGTCATCCGCCGGTGCAAATCCCAAAAAAGAAGCGATGTATTTGCCCTGTCCTCTTGGCAGGGTCTCACTGGTTGCCGTCTTACCGCCAATACGGAAGCCCTCCACGCCACCGTTTTTTCCGGTGCCGTTTGCAACTACCTCTTCCAAAATACTGCGCAGGGTTTCACTTGTTTCTTCGGAGAGGATGCGCGTATCGTCATCGTATGTAAACACCCTTTTTGTATTCCCCTCATCATCAACGGTCTTTACCGCCAAATGGGGTGTCACGCGGACGCCTCCGTTAATCAGGGATGAAACGGTTGTTGCTAACTGAATCGGCGTAATCTGGAATGACTGCCCAAACGAAATGGTTGCCAGTTCCACCAGCCCGATATTTTCCTTTTTATGCATAATCGTACCGGCCTCACCCGGTAAATCGATTCCGGTTTTATCCAGTAACCCGAAACGGTCAAAATAATCATAAAACCTATCGCCGCCAAGCCTAAGCCCTACTGTTACAAAGACAGGGTTACAGGAGTTCATCGTACCTTCAAGGAACGACTGTCCGCCGTGTCCTGCCGTTTTATGGCATCTGATTTTTCTATCCTCTACCACAATAAATCCGGGACAGGAAAAGCCGGAATCGACCGAAACCACCTCTTCCTCCAAACCTGCCGCTGAGGTAATAATCTTAAATATGGAACCCGGCTCGTAGGTATCGTTGATACAACCGTTTCTCCACATACTGTTAAGCCTGTTCATGCGTTCTTCTTCGGATATGGTACTGTCTTCTATGTTCAGCTCGTAGGGATTGTTCAAATCAAACTCCGGCACATTTACCATGGCCATGATTTCCCCGTTCTTCGGATTCATCACTACGATGCTCACGCTGTCGGCTTCCTTGGTCTTCATAGCCTGATAAGCAAGCTGTGTGGCGTACGACTGGATATTTCTGTCCAGACTGATGCACAAATTTTCTCCGGGAATCGGTTCTATTCTCTCCTCTCCCCATTCCGTTAATTCCACGCCTCTTGCGTCCGTGTATGTCAGAATGGTTCCGTTGGTTCCAAGCAGGACATCATCGTACACAACTTCTAATCCGATAATTCCCTGATTGTCGCCACCGGTAAATCCAAGCACCTTGGATGCCAGTTCCCCATAGGGGTAATATCGTTTATATCCGTCATCCACTTTGATACCGGACAAATTATAACTCCGGATTTCATCCCCAATGCTTTTATCCACATTGTTTTTTATTTTTTCAATGGAAGTTACTTTCTCAACACGCTTTCTTACATATTCATCCGAAAGACCGAGTTTTTCCGTCAGCAGACTGATAACGGCTTCCTTGTCTTCTATCTGGTTATGAATTACGGAAATACTGCATACCGTAACATTATCCGCAAGAACAACACCTGTCGCATCGTATATTTTTCCCCGCTGCGCCTTGATACTTCTTTCTCTTTGATGAAGTTCCAGCGCTCTGTCCGTATAGTAACCGGATTGGCTTATCATAACAAAGGAAAGGCGTACACTCAGTAAAATCATAAGGATTGCACAACCGATTGCCAGAATGACAATTTTTTTACGGTAACGGGTTTTATTTTTCACTTCCTAAACCTCACAAGACGGGGATTAGTTTAATCTATTCCCCGTCTTGCGTGGTTATTCCTTCTGTTTGTTTCTCTGCATTTCCGGGATCCAGCAAAGTACCCGTAAGCGGTGCCGTATCCACGTTATCGCTTTGCATCTCTTCTTCACTGACCGGAGTCGATGAAGTCGTATCTCCGCCATTGGCATCAATGGTGCCGTCTTCGTTCACTTCCGGAGCCGGTTCTTCCTCTTTCGGCTCTTCCTCTTCAATCACATTGGCTTTTTTAACGGATATATTCAATGCATCCAGTTCTGCCATTTCGCTCTCGGAAAGTTCTTCCGTCATATAAATATTTAAGTACGGAAGTGTTTCCGTTAAAATATTACGTACGATTCTTGTTGCAAATTTCGCATCGTCCTGATCATAGGTATTCGGTCTGTCGACTACAACATAAATGGCAATCTGCGGATTATCTGCCGGTGCATATCCCATGAATGAAACAACATAGTTTGTCTTATCACGCGGAATGGTTTCGGCTGTTCCGGTCTTACCGCCGATGGCATAACCTGCCGGACGTGCAGTCTTACCAGTACCGTTTTCTACTACACCGTTACAGTATTCGATGATTTTTTCACTCGTCTGTGCAGAAATTGTCTGCTTTACCACACGCGGATTAATATTCTGTACCACCGAACCGTCCGATGCCGTAATCTTACTTACCAGATGCGGTTCATAATAATAACCGCCGTTAATCAAGGATGAAAAAGCCGAAATCATCTGAATCATGGTTACGTTATAACCCTGTCCGAATGTGGAAGTAGCAAGCTCGGTTGCCCCCATATTCTTACCATTGAATACCAGATATTCCGTTCTGGTCTCTCCTGCAAGGTCAATATTAGTCTTTAATCCAAAATTAAAACGGTCCTGATAATCCAGGAATGTATTTTTACCAATCTGCTGTCCCATCAACATGAGAGCCACGTTACAGGACTGTTCCACCGCCTGCTGTACGGATAAGGTTCCGTCACCGCCCGATTTATAATTATGGCATTTGATATCGTAATCACCGACATGCAACTGTCCGTTACAGGTATAGTATTCATTTCCTGTCATCTTACCGGATTCCAAACCTGCCGCAACCGTAAACGGCTTTGCTGTAGAACCGGGCTCGTATGTCTCCTGGATACAATAGTTCTTCCAAAGGTTGTACAAATTCTGGTAAAGAACATTCTCATCCGCCAAAACTTCATTCTTGTTTTCTTCCGTAATAATGGTTCCTTCCGGATCCATCTTACCTTCTGCGGTGTACAAACGGCTTCCCACCAGATTGTCAATGTTTCTGGTATCGTTCAAATCAAAGTTCGGGTAAGACGCCATTGCCAAAATCTCACCGCTATGTACTTCCTGTATGATGCAGGCAACATTTCTGGCTCCGTTTCCGGTTCTTGCCACATTCTTATTCTCTTCATTAAACTGATACAGATATTTTTCAACAATCCCCTGAATGTTGGAATCAATTGTGGTTACAACATTGTATCCGTCCGTAGCTGCAATCGTCGTACGTTCCAATGTCTCATCATCATTTAAATAGCCGTACTCTCTTCCGTTGGTACCGTTTAGGGTGTCGTTATAAAAACCTTCCAGACCAAATGTAGCCACATTGTCTTTTCCCGTAAAACCGATTACATCACAGGCCAATTCCCCGTTCGGATATACACGCTTATACTCCTCTTCAAACCACACGCCCGCAATATCCGGATAGTTCTCGGTGTCTGCCTGCATCTGCACAAAAGGACTGACCTCATCATAAGTAAGCTGTTTTAATATCACATAATAACGGGACGAAGGATTATCGGCAATATAGTTTCTTGCTGCCATCTCATCAAACTGTGGGAAACAACTGCGAAGAGCTGCCATCGTTGCATCCAGACTTTCCTTCTTTTCCAACATATTGTTGGCATCGATAACCAGATTGTATACTTTTTCGCTGACTGCCAGTTTGACTCCGTTTTTATCCTGGATATCTCCTCTTTTATACGGAATGGTTGTACTGGAATAGGACTGCTGGCTCAATATCTGACGCTTATATTCCTCGCCGTCCTCATTGTTAATATATATCAAACGGGCACTTAAACCCATGAAAGCCAGTAGTACCATTAAAAAAAGTACTACCAGCTTCTTTTGCATTCTTCCTGTGAAATTGCCATGTTTATTCTTAACTGTCTTGCTCACTGTCACACCTCTGTCAATCCGACATTTTTGCCAACTGTCTTACGTAATCACTGCCTTCGCCCGAAACAATTATAACCTGTCCTTCCTTGGCATAAGTCATTCCTAATTCCTCAACAGCAATCCTCTTGACTTCCTCCATGTCCAGTGAACTGTTAATACGCTCTAACTGCTCATCATTTGCCAGTCTTAAATCATTCAACTGGCTCTCCAGTGTTGCTACCCTCTTTATACTTACCGTCAGATTAGCCTGCGCCTGTAAATAACCAATCAACATGACTCCGGTAATCATTAATGCCATCGTCAAAAACAATACATAAGGCAGATTCATATACAGTGCCCTGTCCCTGTTCTTACGGACTGCCCTGTTCTCCCTGCGTACCGGTTGCTGCATTTCCCGTACGGTGTCTATCTTGCGTACGGTATTACCTTCTATATAACCACGGTTTGTATATCCAATATTCTGTTGTACCATTCGTCTTCCCTGACGTGAATTCATTGGATAAGTTCCTTCCTACAAATATTCCTACTCTGCGGTTTTCTCAAAAACACGTAATTTTGCACTCTTTGAACGGGAATTGACTTCCAGTTCTTCCTTGCTTGGTAAAACCGGTTTGCGTGATACGGATTTGCCAAGCGGTTTCTTACCACATACACAGACCGGAAACTCCGGCGGACAGGTACATGGATTCTCATATTTACGGTACGCGGATTTGACAATGCGGTCTTCCAGCGAATGGAATGTAATAATGCTGAGTCTTCCACCCGGATTTAAAAGTTCCACCATGGTATCCATCGTATCCCGAAGCACGTCCAATTCCTTATTGCACTCAATGCGGATTGCCTGGAAAACCCTTTTGGACGGGTGTCCGTTTGTACGCATCTTTGCCGGAATGGCGGCTTTAATAATCTCGTTCAATTCAAATGTTGTCTGTATCTCTTTTTCCTGACGGTTCCTTACGATATGCTTTGCAATATTCTGTGAAAACTGTTCTTCGCCGTAATCCCTGAAAATACGGAACAGTTCTTTCTCGGAATAGTTGTTAACAATATCTTTGGCCGTTAATGTCTGACGCCTGTCCATACGCATATCAAGGTCGGTATCGTATTTATAGGAAAATCCTCTCTCAACGGTATCTAACTGATACGAAGACACACCAAGATCCAGAACAATGCCGTCCACCTTATCAATGCCCAAGTCCTGCAGTACCGTTTTCATATTGCAGTAATTATTGCGTACAATTGTTACCCGGTCTGCAAATTCCTGTAAGCGTGCCGTAGCCGCTTCAATCGCAGCATCATCCTGATCAATCCCTATTAATCTGCCCTGTTTTGACAAATTTCGACATATATGATAGGAATGACCGCCACCGCCCAACGTACCATCCACATAGATGCCGTCCGGCTTTATCGCAAGTCCTTCTATTGTTTCCTCCAGTAAAACGGATGTGTGTTTAAATTCTGCCATACTTATATACCAAGGCCCAATTCTGCCATATGCTCTGCAATCTCATCCATATCCTCATAAGTTGCAGTGCCTTCCCATCTTTCCTTACTCCAGATTTCCACCCTGCTTCCGACACCGATTAAAACGACATCCTTAAGCAGTTCGGAAAATTCACGAAGCACACCCGGAACCAGAATACGTCCCTGCTTGTCCACTTCCACACTTGCTGCTCCTGCAAGGAAGAAACGCACAAACTTACGCGCATCCTTATTGGTAATTGGCAATGTTTTTAATTTCTCTTCGAAAGCAGACCACTCATTGTTATCGAACACGAACAGACAGCCATCCAACCCCTTTGTTACCACAAATTCTTCGCCGAGTACTTCTCTGAATTTGGAAGGGATAATCAGTCTGCCTTTTGCATCAATAGTATGATTGTATTCGCCCATGAACATAACAATCACCTGCCTTTAAAAATGGCCTGTCACGGAAAGTAAATCTACCACTTTGTACCACTTCATTCCACTTTCCACCACTTTTAGGTCAATTTTAAGCCATTTTTACCAATAATGCAAGCAAAAAACGTAAAAAAAAGCGCCTCATAGCGAAATAAGTTAGAGACGCTTATACATATTGTGGTTCACGCTTCGCCGACCACAATATCTAGTTTTTCTATTTTGGGATGTATATCTGACTTGTACAAAAAAATAAGACACCGCAAACGATGTCGTTCACGATGTCTTATTAATTCATTACAGCTTATACATTGAAACGGAACAAAATTACGTCTCCGTCTTTTACCACATATTCCTTTCCTTCCATGCCGACAAGACCTTTTTCTCTTGCCGCCGCTAAAGAGCCCTGCTCCAATAAATCTTTGTAATTTACAACTTCTGCTTTGATAAATCCGCGTTCAAAATCGGTATGTATCTTACCGGCAGCCTGCGGAGCCTTCGTTCCAATCTTAATCGTCCATGCTCTGGTCTCATCTTCACCTGCAGTCAAGAAACTCATAAGCCCAAGCATACGGTAGCTGGTTGCAATTAACTTATCCAGACCGGATTCAGAAAGTCCAAGGTCTTCTAAGAACATTGCCTTTTCATCATCATCCAGTTCCGCAATTTCCTGCTCTATCTGTGCACAGATAACAAATACTTCGCTGTCATTTGCAGAAGCGAATTCACGGACAGACGCTACTTTTTCATTGTCCGCACCGTCATTTGCCAAATCATCCTCTGCCACATTGGCTGCAAAGATTACCGGTTTTGCAGTTAAGAGATTGTAAGAAGCAAACCACGCCTCTTCGTCTTCATCCATAGTCTCAAAGCCTTTTGCCAGTTTACCTTCTTCTAAGTATGCAATCAGACGTCTAACCATATCCATCTCTTTGGCAATCTTCTTATCGTTATTGGCTGCTCTCTGTCCCTTCGCCAGACGACGCTCCAAAATCTCCACATCTGAGAAAATCAACTCTAAATTAATAGTCTCGATATCACGCAACGGATCAACAGAACCGTCTACATGGATTACATTGGAATCCTCAAAACATCTTACCACATGCACAATCGCATCTACTTCACGGATATTTGCCAAAAACTGGTTGCCAAGACCTTCGCCCTTGGAAGCACCTTTTACAAGACCTGCAATATCCACAAATTCGATTACAGCCGGCGTTACTTTCTTGGAACTGTACATATCGCCAAGTAATTTGAGTCTTTCATCCGGCACTGCCACAATTCCGACATTCGGGTCGATTGTACAGAACGGATAGTTAGCCGATTCTGCTCCTGCTTTTGTTAATGAATTAAAAAGTGTACTTTTACCTACGTTTGGTAAACCTACGATTCCGAGTTTCATGCTATTCTTCTCTCTTTCTCTTAGTATTTCTTCCTGTTACTGCATTCCTCAAACAATAATTTATAGTTCTCATACCGCACCATGCTGATAT
>JAZMZZ010000091.1:0-7726 GCA_045586245.1 Lachnospiraceae bacterium
ATGGAATATGAACAGCAAAGTAAAGAAGGATTCTGTCAATATGAAGTGGATGGAATGAAAGGTTTCATTTTCCAAAATGGATGGGGTAATTTATATAATTCCGCATCCCTCACAATGGCAATTAAACGAATCGTACATCATTACAATTGCGATGAAGTATTAAAGGCTAAAAAAGAGAGAAGAGAACCACTTATCTTGCCGGAGTTTTCGGTGCATATTACAAGACATACGTTTTGCGCAAGGCTTTGTGAGTTGGATGTAAATATTAAGTCGATTCAAAAAATAATGGGACATGCCGACATTAGGACGACTATGGATATATATGCTGAGTGTTCAGAAGAAAAAAATAGGGAGTCAATAATTGCATTGAATTCCTCATTAAAACTGTTTTAGTAAGGGCAATAGTTTCTACACAAAATAGTTGATTCTACTACTCAAATACTACTATTTTCCTATTTATCTTACGTGATAATACTTGATAATAAGTATAGCGATTTCTATTAAATATCCGATAATAAGCCACTTTAAGCGGTGGTACGTGAATGCCAATTCTTTTCGGCAATAAAAGGGAGATGGATGAAGAGACAAAAGAATTGTACCAAAAAAACGGAATCGCCCATATTCTGGCCATTTCGGGTTTGCACATATCGCTTCTTGGGATGTCTGTATATAAGGTGTTATTACATTTACCGTTTCCCAAATGGTGTGTTTTGCTGATAAGCGGTTCTTTTTTGGTTTTGTATTGCCTTATGGTTGGAATGTCGGCATCCGCATTCCGAGCGCTTATTATGTTTTCCTTTTTTTTAGTCAGTAAACTGTTGAAACGTTCCTATGATATGATTACAGCCATGGCTTTTTCGGCAATGATTTGGCTTATATTTCATCCGGGGTATCTATTTGATTGCGGTTTCCAGTTATCGTATGCCGCAATCGGCGGAATTGGGATTGTCCTTCCTGTACTGACCGAAATTACGGATTCGATAAAAATAAAATGGTTGCGAAAAATAATTACGTTTTTTTTACCGTCTTTATCGGTGAATTTGATGACGGCACCGATTCTGATTTATCACTATTATGAATTATCCTTTTTTTCCATTGCCCTAAATTTAATTGTAATTCCGCTTATGGCACCTCTTCTTTTATGCGGAATCAGTATGCTGTTGGGTGCGAACCTGTTTGGGAAAATAACCGGAGTTCCGGCATTTGTATGTGCGGCATTTGTTAATATCATTTTATGGATTTATGAGATGGGATGCCGGATTTTAGAGTGGTTTCCGATTGGAAGAAGAAACATAGCGCCCCTTACCCTGCGGGAACTGATTTTGTATTATTCTATCCTGATTGTTATGACTGCTTTAGTCAAGAGAAAAAGGCATATCTATCAGTTTGTTTTTCCAATAGCATGCATTTGTATAGTATTGATACCTCAAAACCATGATTTTTCGGTGTGGACACTCGATGTAGGACAGGGTGACTGTAATGTCATTTTCACGGAAGAAGGAAATTGTTTTGTGATTGATTGCGGGAGTACGTCTAAGTACAATGTGGGAGAAAAAGTACTTATTCCGTTTTTAAAATACCACGGTGTTTCTTTTGTAGACGGTGTGATTGTTTCCCATCCCGATGCGGATCATACAAACGGAATCATGGAATTGCTGGAACTGGGAGAGGATGAAAATATAGAAATCAAAGGACTCTATATCTATGAAAAAGGAATGGAAGAAGAACCGCAGGAATGGAGTGAGTTACTGGGCCTGGCAGAAGAAAAGGAAATCGGGATTTATGGAATCGGGCAGGGGGATATCCTGCAGACAAATTCTTTTCGGATGGAATGCTTTTATCCCTTGGAGGAACAGCGTGGGTTGAACGGAAATGCAGCTTCTTTGGTAATGAGTGTGGAGAGCGGAGACTTTTTCGGATTGTTTACCGGCGATTTGGAGACGGAGGGTGAGAAGTTGTTGATGAATGAATACGGAACAGGAAGAAATCTGTCCGGGCAAAAAGAATGCGACTTTTTAAAAGTCGCACATCATGGTTCCTCCACATCCACAAGTTTAGCCTTTTTGCAATGGTTACAGCCCGAATATGCGGTTATTTCCTGTGGTGAAAATAACAGATACGGACATCCGCATAAGGAGGTGTTGCAGCATCTTGAGGCGGAAGGAATCCCATATTGGATTACCTGTGAAGAAGGAGCAGTCTGCAGGACTACAGATAGCCCCCATCCATGGTTACAATCTGACCAGTCAGATAAGCAGGAGCATTAAGAAGCATCATAACAGCCTGTGCGGCTTCCTGAACGCTTCCCATGCGGTCTGCAGGGATTTCGTTGATAATCATTTCCCGTTCTTCGTCTGAAAAACAACGGTTCATATCGGTATCTATGACTCCGCAGGCAAGGGCGTTAACCTGAATATTGCTTGGTGCCAGTTCTTTTGCCAGTGCCTTGGTAAAACTATTGATGGCGCCTTTGGAAGCAGAGTATGCAACTTCCATGGAAGCACCGGCATTTCCCCAGATAGAGGAAATGTTAATAATACGTCCTTCCTTGCGGCTAAGCATCAGTGGAATGGCTAATTTACTTGTATAAAATGCAGAGTTTAGATTGGTATTCATAATCCGGTTCCACTCGTCCACTGTCATATCGGAAAGAAGACCAATATAGGAAACACCGGCGTTATTGATAACGGCGTCAATTCTGTCCAGCCCGCTAAAGACGGATTCCACAAAAGCATAATCGCCCATATCACCGACATAACTCAGACATTCGAGCGCATAATCATTCTCCAAATCCTGCTTCAGTTCCAAAAGTTTATCGGATGCATTTTTGCAGGTGATAATCATGCGGTCAAAATAAGGCGCTGCTGCATATGCAATGGCACGTCCGATTCCGCGGGAAGCGCCGGTTATTAGAATGGTTTTTTTGGTAAATTGTGCCATAGTTACTCCTTAAAATCTGCTATCTTATTTTTGCAAATTTTATTATACTATAGATAAGTTCTTTTTGCCAGAATTAGAACGGATGGCAATCAGAAAGAGTATATATCGGTTATTCAAATGAGGAAATCAGGATGAGTTTGTTTTCGGGAAAAGAAAGAGCATATTTTGAATTATTAACACCTTCGGCAGAGGAATATATAAAGGAGAAGCCTAAGCCATGGCAGGAGTATCCCCGCCCACAGATGAGAAGGGACGGGTATCAGATGTTGAATGGGGAATGGGTGGTAAACAAAAAAGTGACAGTTGTGCCATATCCGCCGCAATCAAGGCTTTCGGGGTATAGAGGAGAAATAACTGACACGCTTGTTTATGAGAAAACTTTTGTTTTAGAGGAAGATGTATGCAGTGAAAAAGGCCGACTGCTTCTTCATTTTGGGGCGGTAGACCAGGTGGCAAAGGTGTGGGTAAATGATGTCTTTGTGGGAGAGCACGAAGGCGGATATCTGCCGTTTTATTTTGATATAACGGATGCACTTTGCGAAGGAAAAAACACACTTAAAGTGGTGGCGACAGATACACTTTCCCATGAGTATCCGTATGGCAAGCAGAAAAAGAAGCCGGGGGGTATGTGGTATACACCGGTTAGCGGTATCTGGCAGAGTGTATGGCTTGAAAGGGTTCCTTCTTATTATATAGAAAAAATCAAACTGACACCGGATTTGGAAGGCGTGGATATCGAGGTAATGATATCCGGTAAGTTAAAAAAAGAAAAGAAGGCACCGGAGGAAGACAGGGAGCAGAAGATACAGGAGAGTCCGGCTGGGTTTAGCGTAGCGGTGACCCTGCACACCGGACAAAGCATCCAAAAAACGTTTGACAGCCGGAAGGGAAGAATATGTTTATCCGATATTATTTTAGAAGACGGAAACACATACATTCCGAAATTATGGACAACAGATGAACCGTATCTGTATTCAATGACGGTTTCTGTATTAGAAGACAAAGTGGAGACTTATTTTGCCCTGCGTACCATTAATATAGTAGAAACGCCTGCCGGAAAGAGAGTATGTCTTAATGGAAATCCGGTTTTTCTGCATGGTGTTCTTGACCAGGGATATTTTCCGGAAGGAATTTATCTTCCTGCTACAGAAAAGGAATACGAAGCAGATGTTCTTCGAATGAAGGAACTCGGAATCAATATGCTGCGAAAGCACATTAAAGTGGAACCGGAAGTATTTTATTATGCCTGCGACAGACTGGGCATGCTGGTTATGCAGGACATGGTAAACAGCGGACCGTATTCATTTTTATTTGATACGGCGTTGCCAACCATCGGTTTTAAAAAGAGGCCGGATGGTTTGTTTGCGATTAAAGGAAAACGAAAAGAATTCTTTATAAGACATTGTGAGGAGACGATTGGGCATTTGTACAATCATCCTTGCATTGTTGCCTATACAGTTTTTAATGAGGGCTGGGGACAATTCCACAGTGATAAATTGTATGACATGGTAAAAGAATGGGATACCACCAGACTTGTGGATGCAACATCCGGTTGGTTTGCGCAGAAGAAAAATGATTTTGACAGCAGGCATATCTATTTTAAAGTGATTTCGCTAAAAGTAAAAAGAAGGCCGCTTTTTATGTCTGAATGTGGCGGATATTCCATGGTAGTGGACGGACATCGTTACAGCAAAGATAAGGAATACGGATACGGCGCCTGCAAAAATGAAAAAGAGTTAACGGACAAGATCCTGTATATGTATGAAAATATGATTATTCCTTCGGTCACTGACGGACTTTGCGGTTGTGTCTACACACAGCTTTCGGATGTGGAAGAAGAGATAAATGGATTATACACATACGACAGAAAGGTCTGTAAGGTACAAAAGGAACGTATGAAACAATTGGCAGAGCATTTAAAAGAGCGGTTGTGACAATGCCAATTCCTGGTAATACTTGTACACAAGTTGACAGAAAGTGCCTATGATGTTATATTTGTTAACAGATGTAATAATTTTGTAACAAATTAATGAGGTATTGTATGACAAAATTTGCAGGCAAAACTGCGATTTGTACCCTGGCAGCCCTTCTCTTTTTTGCAGAGAACGGTATAAGTGCAGGGGCAACCGGATTGTCATCCGTGCTTCCGGCGGCCGGACTCGGCTTGGAACTGGAAGAGGGGCAGTCCGTAAGAGTAGTGAAAGAAGAAGCAATTAGCAAGTCAAAACAGAATATAGAAGCACAGGCATCTATTACGGTGGACAAAGAGATTGTGGAACCGGTAGATACAAAGGCATTAAGAGAAGCCGCAAAAGAGGAAGCAATCAAAAAAGAAGAAGAGTATTTTACTTCTTTGGTTATTGCGGATGTTAACGATTATGTAAATGTCAGAAGTCTTCCGAGTGAAGAGGGCGAGATTGTCGGTAAACTGTATGACAATTCCGTAGGACATTTTATCGAAGAAGAAGACGGATGGTACAAGATTACATCCGGCAATTGTACCGGTTATGTAAAAGGTGAGTACTGCGTTACCGGTGAGGATGCCATTGCACTGGCTAAGGAAGTTGGCGTCCGGATAGCGACCGTCAATACTACAACATTAAAGGTCCGTGAGGAAGCAAGCCTGGAGGCTTCTGTGCTGGGACTTGTTCCGATGGAAGATGAGCTGGTAGTTACCGAAGAACTGGACGGATGGGTAAAAGTAGATATTGAAGAAGGTGTTGGATATGTTTCTACCGATTATGTGGTACTTTCCACGGAATTTGTGGAAGCAGAGTCCAAGGAAGAAGAGGAAGCCCGTTTAGAAAAAGAACGCAGGGCAAGAGAAGAAGCCAATGCAGCAGCGGCAAGAACGCAGGCCTCAAGAGGAGGTACAGCGTACAGACCTGCCAATCCGGTTACGGAAGTTGCCGGTAGCGGTACGGGTGTTGATGTTGCTAATTATGCATTACAGTTTGTTGGTAATCCATATGTATATGGAGGAACATCGCTTACAAACGGAACGGACTGTTCAGGATTTGTAATGAGAGTATATGAGAACTTTGGTGTTTCATTACCGCGTACTTCTGCATCACAAAGAAGTTCGGGTTATGATGTCGGAGGAATCGACAATGCACAACCGGGTGATATTGTATGTTACTCAGGACATGTAGGAATTTACATTGGAAATGGTCAGATAGTACATGCAAGTACGGCTAAGACCGGTATTATCGTATCCAATGCAACGTATCGTCAGCCGCTTTGCGTAAGACGTATTTTCTAAAAAAGAATATGGTATTTTAGGGTCCGCAGTTTTGCTGCGGGCCCTTTTTTATAGACTGGATCAGTCAGTGGATAACTTGACCAAATGGGTCTTTGTTGACTGCGTTTTATAGTTGTCTGAATCTATTTTTTGCAATATTTTTCCAAAAAAATGTGTCGAATTGTGCAAAATACACAAAAGGGGTCGAAAGCAAGGAAAAAATGAAAAAAAGTTCAAAAAGATATCCACAATGGAAATGCCCGATTTTAGGGGATTTGTTAGTTATACACGGAGTTATACACATTATACACAATTTAAAACACGAATTTTTTATGCGAATTTTGTTGGGATTTTGAACAAATGTTTTGTGAAGTTGTGATAAAAGTAAAAAAAACAAGAATTAGCAAGAAAATTGTCGAAGAAAGAAAATATTAACAAATTGTAAAAGTTTTCAGAAAAATTAGCAAAATATAGACAAATGATGAGAAAATGTGGTAAAATGAGCATACATTAACAAAGATTTAACGTTAATGGAGTTTAGGAACAGAAGGGATGATGATTCATGAAGTTCTTAGTCACAGGAAGAAACATTGATGTTACACCCGGTCTTAAAAATGCAGTAGAGGATAAGATTGGTAAACTGGAGAAATATTTTACACCGGATACAGAAGTGCATGTAACATTAAGTGTGGAAAAGGACAGACAGAAGATAGAGGTTACGATTCCTGTTAAAGGTACTGTTATCCGTTCTGAGCAGATTAGTAGTGATATGTACGTATCCATTGATTTGGTGGAAGAAATTATTGAACGCCAGCTAAAAAAATATAAGAACAAATTAATTGAGAGACAGCAGGGCAGCCATTATCTGAAACCGGAATTTATCGAGAAAGATTATGCCGAAGATGATGAAGTGAAGATTGTTCGTACGAAAAAATTTGATATCAAACCGATGTATGCAGAAGATGCCTGCATCCAGATGGAACTGACCGGACATAATTTCTTCGTATTCTGTAACGCAGAAACCGATCAGGTAAATGTCGTGTATAAGAGAAAAGGCAATACCTATGGTTTGATTGAACCGGAAATATAAGAGTATAGATTTTTATATGTGAGATTTTTATATAATGAAGCGGAGGAGTGATAATTTGCTCCTCCGCTTCTGCTTTGAGACAATAAAGACGGCGGATGACAGGAATTAAGTGTGGTAAGTTTTCGGCTATTTATGTTGTTAAACAAAATAGCAAATTAATTGTGGAATCCGCCACTAATTTTGTGAACATTGTATCTATCAAAATACATTGCAAAACAGCATATGCTATGGTACAATTTATGTGTTGGAAAATGACAAAAAAATAACAATCTTACAATTTTAATATGAAAGGAGTCATTAAAAATGGCAAAAAAAGTTGTTTTAGCTGGGGCTTGCCGTACAGCAATCGGAACAATGGGTGGTTCTCTTTCCACAACACCGGCACCTGAACTTGGTGCAATCGTTATTAAAGAGGCATTAAACAGAGCAGGAGTAGCACCTGAACAGGTTGACCA
>JAZMZZ010000092.1:0-2722 GCA_045586245.1 Lachnospiraceae bacterium
AGGACAGATTATTACCCCACGTGGTTCTGACGTGATTCACGAGATGGATACGGTAATTGTCGTGACGACAGAAACCGGGTTCAGTGATATTTCAGATATTTTGGAACAATAATCCGGTCGGATGAGTGAGGAAAGGGCAGCGTTCTGTTATGAATTATTCAGCAGTATTTCGTATGTTAGGGCATGTATTGCAGTTTGAGGCAGGATTTCTTCTTCTGCCCTGTATTGTAGCCTTGATATACCGCGAAAAGAGCGGATTTGCATATCTGATTATGGCAGCGGCATGCTTTGTAATCGGGTTTGGCTTAAGTCGTATCAAAGGAAAAAGTAAAAACTTTTTTGCAAAAGAAGGCTTTGTGTCGGTTGCACTCAGCTGGATAGTGATGAGTCTTGCAGGTTGTATGCCGTTTATTATCAGCGGTGAAATACCGAAGTTTATTGACGCTCTGTTCGAAACCGTTTCCGGCTTTACAACGACTGGTGCAAGTATTCTGACAAATGTAGAAGCATTGTCAAAATGCTCTTTGTTCTGGAGAAGTTTTACCCATTTTGTCGGTGGTATGGGGGTACTGGTATTTCTGCTTGCCATCTTACCGCTTGCAGGCGGTCAAAATATGCATTTGATGCGTGCAGAAAGTCCGGGACCGCAGGTTGGTAAATTAGTACCTAAGATTCGTTCCACTGCATTAATTCTTTATGCAATTTATGCAGGGATGACGGTGCTGCAACTGGTTCTTATGTTGTGCGGAAAAATGCCGTTGTTTGATGCGATTGCAATTGCATTTGGTACTGCAGGCACTGGTGGTTTTGCAGTGACGAATGCAGGCCTTGGGGGATATAGTTACTATATTCAGACGGTGGTAGCAGTGTTTATGATACTGTTTGGTGTGAATTTTAATGTATACTATCTGTTTTTAATCAGGAAGACAAAACAGGCATTAAAATCCGAAGAAGTCAGATGGTATTTTGGATTGGTTATTGTGTCGGTAATATTGATTACATGGAATACCAGGGGAATGTATGAGAGCACGTATGATTCCGCGCACCATGCATTCTTTCAGGTTGCAACATTGATATCAAGTACTGGATTTGCAACCACAAATTTTGACCTTTGGCCGACTGCTTCTAAGACGATTCTGATTTTGTTAATGTTTTGCGGAGCTTGCGCCGGAAGTACCGGCGGTGGATTGAAAGTATCGCGTGTGGTGATTTTGTTGAAGTCTGTAATGCAGGAGATAAAGACATTATTGCATCCGAGAACAGTAAAGCAGACACGGATTGAAGGAAAGGCACTGGAACCTGCGGTGCGGTCATCTGTACAGGTGTTTTTCTTTGCATATCTTCTGGTATTCGCAGGATCACTGTTACTAATTGCATTTGACGGATATGATTTTGAAACCTCGTTCACTGCAGTGTTGGCAACGATGTCCAATATGGGACCGGGCATGGGGGCTGTAGGACCGATGTGTAATTATTCTGAGTTTTCCGTCATGGCCAAATATGTAATGATATTTGATATGCTGGCAGGAAGATTGGAACTGTTTCCGATGTTATTATTATTTGTTCCGGAAACGTGGAAAAGGTAACGTAGATGAAAATAAGAAAAAATAAGAAAACACTGAGCGCATTTCAGATTATAATTATCGGATTCATTATGGTGATTCTGTTTGGAACCGTTTTACTTATGCTTCCGTTTGCTTCACAGAGCGGAAAGGCTACCTCGTTTTTTGATGCTCTTTTTACTGCAACTTCGGCGGTCTGTGTAACCGGGCTGGTGGTGAAGGATACAGCTACATATTGGTCTTATTTTGGGCAGGGGATTATTCTGCTACTGATTCAAATTGGCGGTATGGGGGTCGTAACCGTCGGAGCTTCGTTGATGTTGCTGTCGGGGAGAAAGATCTCCTTTATGCAGCGGAACATCATGCAGGAGGCCGTATCCGCCCAACAGGTAGGCGGAATTGTTCGTTTAATCCGTTTTATAATAATAGGAACTTTGGGAATTGAGCTGTTAGGTGCATGCGCAATGATGCCTGTTTTTTGTAAGGATTTTGGTGTAAAAGGCATCTGGATGAGCTTTTTCCATTCGATTTCTGCGTTTTGTAATGCCGGGTTTGATTTAATGGGCATAAATGCAAAGTTCTCTTCCCTTACAAGCTATGTATATCATCCGCTCATAAATATTGTAATTATGCTATTAATCGTAATCGGTGGTATTGGATTTTTGACTTGGGAGGATGTGGTGGTTCACCGGTATCATCTGAAAAAGTATCGCGTG
Source organism: Lachnospiraceae bacterium (assembly GCA_045586245.1). Lineage (GTDB taxonomy): Bacteria > Bacillota > Clostridia > Lachnospirales > Lachnospiraceae > RGIG8767. The sequence continues at coordinate 2,279 of JAZMZZ010000092.1, forward strand.
CAGACGAAATTGATTTTATTGGTAACGGCTGTATTGATTTTTGTTCCCGCGCTCTTTTTCTTTTGTTTTGAGATGAAGGATTTGCCCATATCAAAGCGCATTTGGACGGCTTTGTTTCAGGCAATTACTCCTCGTACAGCAGGATTTAATACAATCGATTACAGTCTGCTGTCAGAGGCAGGGGTGGGAATCACGATTTTCCTTATGTTGATTGGCGGAGCACCCGGTTCCACTGCCGGCGGTATGAAGACAACGACGGTAGCGGTATTGTTCGCAAATGTAAAGTCTATCTTTAGCCAGAAGAAAGAAACAGAAATTCTGGGACGAAGCATCGAGGATGAAACAATAAAAAAAGCAGCGACGATACTATTGATGTATGTTACGCTGTTCTTCGGTGGTGGTGTTATGATGAGTGTCATAGAAGGATTGCCAATGATGACCTGT
>JAZMZZ010000093.1:0-1715 GCA_045586245.1 Lachnospiraceae bacterium
ACAGAAAGGATCCGATAAATGATTCTCATTTTCGACTATTTTGAAACCATCGTACATAACAAATCCATGGACTTTAACCGCGGTCTGAAAGATTTATGGGAAAAACATTATCAGGATAAATGTACCTTTGAAGAAATCAAAACATTAGGAGATGAACAATTTAAACACCTTCTAAAGATGCACGAACAGGGCTTGGAATATCGTTTTGTAAAAGACGAACTTCCGGAATACGCCGAAAGATATGGTGGTGATACAATCGAAATGTCCGCCGAAGAAGAGGCTGATTTTCTGATGAAATGCAATGAGATGGAGGTTCTTCCTTCTATTTATGAAGCACTCGCGGCATTTGAACAGATGGGTATTCCGATGTATGTTTTATCCAACAGCGGTTTTACGGCAGCTGCGCTTTCCGTTGCTCTTGAGCGGTTGGGTATCCGCAAATATATTAAAAAAGTGTGGTCCAGCGCAGATTTTGGAAAAATTAAGCCAAACCGTGACTTCTTTGAACTGGCTATTACATCAGCACTTTCTGATAATCCTACTGCCAAAAGAAAAGATATTGTTTTTGTCGGTGATATGTATGATACCGATGTGCGCGGTGCCTTTAATGCAGGCATTGATGTTATCTGGCTTAACTACCATAATTCACCGGATACCGATAATTTATCTTCACACAATATCCAAGGTCCGGACGAACTATTTAATCTTATAAAAAAGGAGTACCTTTGTGGAATTAATTAAATCAGATCAAATTATCAATATGTCGAATCCCGGTGTTGTCTCCAAACAATTGCTTAACCCGGACAATTCTAAGAGCACGCGCGTTACCATAACCGAAGTCCACTTGGAACCCGGTGCCATTCAACCAAGACATATCCATGAGCATTCAGAACAAATTTGGTATGCTACGAAAGGTTGTGGCAAGTTGCTTTTAGCCGATGATGCCGAAACAGCATTTAGTGAAGGAGATGTAGTACGTTTTGTTGATGGAGATGTCCATGGTCTGAAAAATGACAGCGAAAGAGAATTTGTTTATATTTCCGTAACTTCACCACCCATTCATTTTGGTTATGCTTATGAAAATAAGTAATTTTGTATAATAAAAGTAGCAATAATGCAACCGTTTTTTTCTTTAACATCTCATCCCAAATGCTATGATTATGTTGGAGGTGGTAACTATGATTTTTTCAGAAAAATTACAATTATTACGCAAGAATAAAGGATTTACGCAGGAAGAATTTGCGGAAAAACTGAACGTTTCCAGACAAGCCGTGGCAAAATGGGAATCCGGCCAGGCATACCCAGACATTTCCAATTTAATACAAATCAGCAATATGATGAATGTAACGGTGGACTATCTCGTCCGTGACCAGGAATGTGCCATTTCGCCGATTTCGCCTGAGCATACCGATATTGATGAAATTATAAATTTTCGTCTGGAAGCAAACAAAAATACTTATGCCGGCTTTATGAATGAAACCGATTCTACCCGGCTTGATTCCCATGATTACAGATATGAGAAAGGGCCTTTTGCGTACCATGATACCTACGTTGGCGGAGAACAATTTGCGGGTGAAGAAGCCGTTTGGAAAAACGGTAAAGCAGTCTATGCGATGAATTATCTTGGCCGGGTTCTTAACGATACCTTCAGCGGCAATTTTCTCAAGGAAGCTCTTCGCAATGCCGACCGCAACATGCCTTACCGCGGACCGGAA
>JAZMZZ010000094.1:0-3247 GCA_045586245.1 Lachnospiraceae bacterium
ACCATAGAGCTGTGCAGCCAATGTTTTGTTGTGTGCAATGACCAGTGTAGGGCGGTTCAACTTCTCAATGACATTCGCCATGGTGAAGGTCTTACCGGAGCCCGTAACCCCTAGTAAAGTCTGGAATTGATTGCCTTCCTCAAAACCTCGCACGAGGTCCGAAATTGCCTGTGGCTGGTCGCCGGTCGGGGCATAGTCGGAATGTAAAATAAATTTATCCATAAATTTTCCTCCTCAGTCATTCGAAAAATTCGAATAACTGGTCTTCATAACAAACTTTCTTCGTTCTTTATCATAGTTACTCGCACCATCTCTCTCTTCCAACAGGTGCGCCCCAATCATACTCCCCATCCAAGTTTAGTTTACCACCGTACTCCGTGGCACGTTCCTCTAATGTTTTATGTTGAAATGATAAGTCCTTGGAGCATTGAACTATCTCACTATCTCCCAAATCTTTTACCCGATTTTGCATATTCAACACCCCTTGCCAAATATCGAACATATATTCCCTTTATCATCACTATATCACAAATCATTTTAAATGTAAAGAAAAAACCGCTGTAGTTTTTCCTCCACAGCAGTTTTTCTATTAATATTATATCACTTTTCACAACAAATTACAATTCTTGTAATACCGATCACCAAATCATATAATTAGCACAAGAAAACATAACAAAGCCTAACACTTCTTAACCAAAACAATAAAACAAGGAGGCCTCTACCATGTTCTATCACGCAAGCAATATCGCAAACATCCAGACACTGATTCCTTTTTCATCCAACCATACAAAATCGCTGGTCTATTTTTCTACCAAAAGAGAAAACACCTTGGTTTATCTAAGCAATCCCGTGGAACGATATTGCAGAGAGATTGGCTTTGAACCTTCCGACCGGTACTACCGATTTATGAGTTATCGTTTTACGAAAGATAACATTTTAGAAATTCTGGAATACTGGCCAAACGCACTGGTGGAAACATATGCAGGTATTTCCGGATATATCTATGCCACATCACATCTTCCGAATGCCCAAACCATGGACATTCCATATGTAATTGCCAGTGAAACACCTGTCACCATAGAATCCTTTGAATATGTTCCGGACGCATATCTCGCAATAAATCAAGCTGAAGAAGAAGGAAAAATCAAAATTGCAAGATACCACGAAAACAATGCAGACAGTCTGGAACAAATCAAAAAGCTGGTATGTCGCGAACATGAAAAGGCTCAAACCATTCCTTCATATAAAGCCTTTTTAGAGGTCAAATTTCGTAAAATATTATTTTAATGTTTGTTCAAAAAGCATAAATAAGCAAAACACAGAGCAATAAATTAATAAAAGCGGAGAACTCTCCGCTTTTACATTCTGCTTTATTCTAAATCTGACAACACAACTCTGTCGTATGCTCCGTTTTTCTTATCCTCCGGATGCGGTTCTAACCCGATAATCGTAATTTCCTGATTATCCGGTCCGTACACCCAAAACATCCGCATCGCACCGCTTGTTTTATTCTCCAAATAAGACTGCCACACTTTCATTCCATAGCGTTTTGATAACGGCGGAATTTCATGTGTCTGCAAACTTGGATAAAACGGATCTTCGGCTAATTTCTTAAGCGCATTACCCCACTTCTTATATAATCTTTCGTCCTTCGTATTTGTTGTTCCGAAACGGTATTTCTGTTGTAAATCATCCCAGAGTTCTTTCATCTCCGGAATCCCCATTCGTATAATATACCCCATAACAACTCCCCTCTAAAAATCAGACAAATCAATTGCCTCCGATACCTCTCCTGCTCTAAAATTGTTAATTGCAGCATCCATATCCTCTAAAGTTTTAGATGAAATAGTATCCGGAACAACCAACTCGCGAGGTTCCAGCATAATACACCCATTATCATACTCCTTAACTTGATAATACTGATACAATGCACCTCTCAAGGTCACTCTTTTTTTACTATCAATGTGAACTGTGTAATCCTTTAATGCTACCATCCTATCACCTCCATAATATGCAGTGGGATTTCCCACTTATATTATAATATGCACACACATCATTTGTCAACTCACAGAAAACTATTCTTTCTACAACCAAATCGCCTCATTGATCACACTCTGCACCTGCACGTTTTCCACGCAGACCAGCTTTACCAACAACCAGGCCCGCTCTTCTTCCGTAAGCTCCCGGAGCTTTTCGGCCTCCTTCGAACTCACCAAGCGTTCGGAAATGCTTTCAATGGCATCCATCTTACTTTGCGCCATGATAACAAGGTTCTCCCAGTTTCTCAGCTTTTCCTGCATCGCTTTATACAATGCCTCTTTCGAACTTTCGCCCACCATAACATCTTTAATCTCATCCAAGGAAAATCCCAATGCTTTCAGTTCCAGTAACGCACTTAATTGATGTAACTGATCCGGCGTATAGTAACGATACCCTGATTCCGGGTCAATATAAGCAGGCGTAATAATCCCCTTTTTCTCGTAGATGCGTACCGCCTTTACGGAAATTTGAAAAAAGTCGGCTACTTCTCCGATTTTCAGCAACGTCTCTTCCGCAGCTCTCTCCATTAAATTTTCTCTATCGTTCTGTTCCATAGATTTCCTCCATCCGTTTCAGTCCTACGCTGTTTTTCCTTACCTCGGCATAGGAATTCAGCCACATCATGCTTCCCATCAGTATTCCGCTCCGGTACTGCAGTGCTTCGATTAAGGTCCCGAAATCCAGCTTTCCTGCACTTATCATCTCACATCCGAAACAAAATAGCAAGAGATATCCTCCCCTGCTTAGGAGCATTTGCAAAAGCTCTCCCAAAGTTTTTCTGACATTACTGCGCAAACGGGCTTTTACTACCGAAAGACTGCTTTCCCGATATCGGTTCAGCAACAGTTCCCCGGCGTCGTACAACCGTATGGTATCCCCGCACTCTACCATGGTTTCCAGAAAAACCGTCGCACTCTCCATGGTCTCCTGTGCTTCTTTGGTCAATTGCTCCATAGGCCGGACCACGAACCGTTGCCGCAAGAACACATGGGGCACCAATACCGCCAGTTCCACCGCCAGCAGCAATGGGCTGATGTTTCCGAACAGCACCGCTGTCACCCCGATCCGGACCGTCGCAAACACCAGATGAGGCAGGTTTAATGCCCCCGTCAATAAATTCAGCGTCATGGTAACATCGCTGTTTAGCCGTGTCAACCAGGCTCCGATAGTTTTTTCTTCGATTCGCTCCATGGGCAGTTTCAGCATA
>JAZMZZ010000095.1:0-7710 GCA_045586245.1 Lachnospiraceae bacterium
GTATACCACCGGAGTTTTTCACACTGCATCATGCGATGCTGTGCGCTTATGCGGTATTAGCAGTCGTTTCCAACTGTTGTCCCCCTGTATACGGCAGGTTACCCACGCGTTACTCACCCGTCCGCCACTAAGTTTTACTAATATCAGTCAATAGCAAGCTAAATTCTTCAATAAGTAAAACTCCGTTCGACTTGCATGTGTTAAGCACGCCGCCAGCGTTCATCCTGAGCCAGGATCAAACTCTCATGTTAAAAGTTTAATCGCTAAGTCATTCAAACGTTAGCTTTCCGTGAATCTTTCGATTCTTACTGTTCGTAATTTTTAAGTGTTTTCTTCACTCTGAAATTTCTCAAAGAATTTTCAGGGTTGCATTACTGTTTATTTGTCAAGGTACTGTTGCTGCTGGCACTTATTGTGTTCACACGCAACTCGTTAATATTAGCACGCGTGATTTCCATTGTCAACAACTTTTTTAAAAGTTTTTTAATATGAAAAAAACTTATTTTTACCCACAAGAACGGCTATAAATTTAGTCGGTGGATTTTCATCATACCATTCTTATTTTTAATTTTCAAGATATAATTTCTATTTTATTATAAACCTGTTTTACCTTTTATTTTTCTACACAATATATAGTATATTGGCTTTTTTTCACCACAAAAAAATACCCGTTTGCATATTGTAACAAACGGGCATCTCTTCTAAATATTAATACGCTTCAAATCCACTCATTAATTTTTCTGCTTCAACTTCATCTAAATAAGTAACCACGATACTGATTGCACGGGTATCCTTTGTTGTAAGGTAATAATCCTGGAAAATAGACATTCCTTCATAATCCACCTCACAATGTAATTTCTTAAATTCCTTTCCCGCTACAACCACATCTTCCTCTTCATCTGTGACTGTCATTGACATCGCCGATACTCCTGCTAACGTGTTCTTAAAAACGGAAACAAAAGTATCTACATCCATCTCCACCATTACGTTTTCTACTGTCATGGAAAGATTGGTTACCTGATCTGCACCCGTACACATCATCTCGTACACGGTCGTTAACTCTGCATACTTTAACTGTGCTTCTGTAAAATCATCGGATAACATTTCCTGTCCGGCTCCCATTATGGCATCCAATTCCTCTTCCGTACTCATTACCGCTCCATCGGATAATGTGTATCGCATGCCAAGCCATTCACTTTCCCAGCCGTTTTCCGTACAGATTCCTTTTGTATATTTCTGTCCTTCTGCTTCTTCTGTTTCCGGCACTGTTTCTGTCTCAGTCTCTGTTTCTACGTCCTCTGCCACTTCTTCCACCACAGTTTCTTCTACTACAGTTTCTTCCTGCGCTTCAGTGCTAATCGCTTCCTCTTCTCCAGCCAATGCCGGAGCCACTTTTACTTCTTCCTTAGAATTGCAGGCTGACAATACCAATGCCATAGCCATGCATAATACCGCTACTTTCTTTTTCATTTGTATCTCCTCTTATAAAATAAATAATTTATACTTCAAATAATAAATCTGCATATGTAGGGAACGGCCAGTAACTCTTACCAACGATTCCTTCCAGTTCATCCGCAGGCTTGCGCAATCTATCCATTGCAGTAACAATTTCTTCTCTGTAGAAAAATGCCTGTTCTTTGCCGCGCGGCATTGCGGATGCCTTGGCTTCGCTTTCTGCAAGCTGCTTGCATGCCAGCTTCATCTCTTTTAATTTGGCAGTTGTCTCCTGCAATAATTCTTCTGTCACAAACGCATCTGCGCCTGCTGCCTTTATTGCAATAACCGTATCCGCCAAATCCTTCGCATAACGCACGACTGCCGGAATAATCTGCTTATTTGCCATGTCAATCATAGTTAATGCTTCTATATTAATGGTCTTTGAATAGGTCTCGTATAAAATTTCTGCTCTGGATTCCAATTCTGCCTTTGTGAAAATTCCGAATTTTTCAAACAGACGGATGGATTTATCGGTTGTCAGTGTTTCTACCGCTTCAACCATGGACGGGATGTTCGGAAGTCCTCTTCGGGCAGCCTCTTCCACCCATTCCTGCGAATATCCATCGCCATTGAAAATAATGCGCTGGTGCTCGGTCATGTATTCCTTAATCAAATCATGAACCGCCATTTCAAAATCTTCTGCGCCTTCCAATCTATCTGCCGCTTCACAAAATGCCTCTGCTACAATTGCATTTAAAATAGTATTTGGACTTCCAATTGAATCTTCGGAACCTACCATACGGAACTCAAATTTATTACCGGTAAATGCAAATGGTGACGTTCTGTTTCTATCGGTTGCATCTTTTTCGAAATCAGGAAGTGTGGATACACCGGTCTGTAATACACCGCCTTCTTTTAATTTAGAAGCTTTACCCGTCTCTACAAGCTGCTCCACAACATCTTCAAGCTGCTCCCCAAGGAACATGGAAATAATCGCAGGCGGTGCTTCGCACGCGCCAAGACGATGATCATTACCTACATTGGATGCACTCTGGCGTAAAAGATCCGCATGTGTATCAACCGCTTTCATAATGCAGGCAAGAACTAATAAAAACTGCACGTTTTCATTCGGTGTGATACCCGGTTCTAATAAATTCACTCCGTTATCGGTCGTAATAGACCAGTTATTATGCTTACCGGAACCGTTCACTCCCTGGAAAGGCTTCTCGTGAAGCAGACAACGAAGTCCATGCTTGCCGGCAACTCTCTTCATGGTTTCCATTACAAGTTGGTTGTGATCCACCGCAATATTGGCCGACTCATAAATCGGTGCAAGTTCATGCTGCGCCGGTGCCGCTTCGTTATGCTGTGTCTTGGCCGTAACGCCGAGTTTCCATAATTCAATATTCAAATCATGCATATACGCACCGATTCTCTCACGGATAACACCAAAATAATGGTCATCCATTTCCTGTCCCTTCGGTGCCGGTGCCCCGAATAAAGTTCTTCCCGAGAAAATCAAGTCTTCTCTTCGCAGCGCTTTTTTCTGATCCACCAAAAAATATTCCTGTTCCGCACCAACCGATGCGATAACCTTGGTTGCTTCCGTATTACCAAACATATGTACAATTCGCAAAGCCTGCTTACTTAATGCTTCCAAAGAACGCAAAAGCGGTGTCTTCTTATCCAGAGATTCTCCTGTATAAGAACAAAATGCAGTCGGAATGCAAAGCGTAGGACCTGTCGCCGTCTCTTTTATGAATGCAGGGGATGTAATATCCCATGCTGTATAACCTCTTGCCTCAAATGTGGCACGGAGTCCTCCGGACGGAAATGAAGATGCATCCGGCTCGCCCTTAATTAATTCTTTTCCGGAAAAATCCATAAGCATTTTTCCTTCTTTGTCCGGATGGGACACAAAAGAATCGTGCTTCTCTGCCGTAATACCTGTCAGCGGCTGGAACCAATGGGTATAGTGGGTTACGCCTTTATCCATCGCCCATTCCTTCATATCATTGGCTACTACATTGGCTGTTGCCTTTGATAATTCACCGCCCTGCTCCATCACCGTCATAATTTCTTCAAAGACTTCCCTCGGCAGTCTTTCTTTCATTGTGCCCGGTGTGTACACATTCATTGCGAATATTTCTTCTACATTTACAATATTTTCAGTAATCATTGTGTCTTTAGTTGAGCTCATTCTGCTCCCCCTGTGTCTTTCAAATTTATAATGCAATCTCCGGATTCTTCGTATTTTCTACCCGGAGTAAATCATACTGCTGCGGTTTCTCTGATAAGTCCAGCCAAAGTACCTGCTGCGGATGCGGGGCACTTTCCACTTCGTTGCCCTCCTCATCATAAATTCCATTTACTGTCACCGGAATGTTTCTTCCGTCCGGTTTCATAATCTCGATAACATCGCCTTTACAGAATTTATTACGCTGTTCAATACGGACAAATCCTCTCTCATCCGTCTCTCCCACAATACCGAGATAAATATATTCGTTTACATAAGTATTATTATCGTAAATCTGTGTGTTTTCATCCGGTTTGCCAAAATAGAATCCCGTTGTAAACTGGCGGTACGTACATTTGGAAATCTCACTACGGTACCAGTCCATATTCGCACGGTATTTTTCCTCGGACTCTGCAAAATCATCCAATGCCTTACGATAGGTACGTGCCACCGTCGCAACATAAAGTGCCGTCTTCATACGGCCTTCTATCTTAAGACTGTTGATTCCCGCATCGATAATCTCCGGAATGTATTCGATCATACACAAATCCTTGGAGTTAAAAATATAGGTTCCTCTCTCGTTCTCATATACCGGAAGATATTCGCCCGGTCTTTGCTCTTCTACCACTGCATATTTCCAGCGGCACGGATGTGTACACGCTCCGTGGTTGGCATCCCTGCCCGTAAAATAATTACTGAGCAAACATCTTCCCGAATAGGAAATACACATGGCACCATGGATAAAGCTTTCAATCTCAAGTTCATCCGGAATATTTTCACGGATTTCCTTAATTTCACGCAGGGACAGCTCCCTTGCGGAAACCACTCTTGCCGCACCCATCTTATGCCAGAAAAGATACGTCATGTAATTGGTATTATTGGCCTGTGTGGAAATATGAATCTCTATCTCAGGGCATTCTTCTTTTGCTATGGTAAACATCCCGGGGTCTGAAATAATCAGCGCATCCGGCTTAATTTCTTTTAACTCTTTAAAATAGGTTCTCGCCCCGTCAAGGTCATAGTTATGTGCCAGGATATTGGCCGTCACATATACTTTTACACCTCTTTCATGAGCAAATGCAATTCCGACACGCATGTCATCCAAAGAAAAATTCTTGGCTTTGGCACGCAGTCCGTACGCCTCTCCCCCGATATAAACGGCATCCGCACCATAAATAACCGCAGTCTTTAATACCTCCAGATTACTGGCCGGAACCAACAATTCTACTTTTTTCATATTCATACCTAACCGTTCTTAACACTTAACGCAACCCCATCCCCAAGCGGAATAATGGCCGTCGTTAATTCTTCCGTGTGTTTTAATGTATATAAGTAGTCTCTCATTCTGCCGTGAATCGTACGGTTTCTTCTTGTCACGGCAAAACGCGACTCTAAAACATCGCCATCCTGCAACACATTATCCGAAACAAGAAGCCCTCCCGGCGCAAGCAGACGTAGAATGTCCGGCAGAAAATGGATATACTGCCCCTTCGCCGCATCCATAAAAATGAAATCATATTCTTCCGTCAATGTCGGAAGAATCTCTAATGCATCCCCTTCCAACAAGGTAATTACATCAGCCTTACCGGCTTTGATGAAATTTTCCTTAGCAAGAGGAATTCTCTTTTCGTATTTTTCTATGGTAGTTATCTTACATCCCTGCGGTGCGTATTCACTCATCAGAAGCGCTGAAAAACCAATTGCCGTTCCCACTTCCAAAATACGCATGGGTCTTTTGGATTTCATTAAAAACCGCAAAAAACTCTGCATCTCGGTACGCACAATCGGGACATCCGTTGCCCTTGCATATTCTTCCAGCTCGTTTAAATACGGCGGATTGCCCGCATCCAGGGAATTGATAAAGGATACCATTCTTTCGTCTACTATCATTTAGTCACTCTCCGAACCCACAATTACTTCACCCGAAGTCTCCTCGGAAATATCCCCCGACTCCTCCTGTGCCACTTCGTCCAGTGTCTTATTGCCGGTCCCTTCTACCGGTTCCGGGACCGTGGACATGACCTCCATCATCTGCTCTGCCGTCATGGAAGTATTCAATTCATATGTGCCCGGGAGTATCTCATTATGATAATCCGAAATCAGTTCCTGCAAAACAAATAATTCACCGTCACGGATTAATCCTTTGTTTTCCAATCTTTTACCAATGGTTTTGACATCGTCGTCTTCCTCAATGGTTACGGTTACCGTTCTTCCTTCCCCTGATGTAAGCGGTGTCTCACCAAAAATGCGGAATCCGTAATCATAAGCAAGCAAAGCATACTTATAGGTAAACATTACTATAAGTACCGCTGCCACAATTTTCAAAGCCATTCCAAATACAGATGCTACAATTTCTTTAGCGTTCATTCTTATACCTCTAACATGAAACTTATACTTCCAGTATAATCGGAAGAATCATCGGACGTCTCTTTGTCTTCTTCCAGACATAATCGCCCAATGAATCCTTAATGGAATTCTTAATCTTGCCCCAGTCGCTGATGCCCCTGTCCAGACAATTCTCAATAACCGAAGCCATCAATTCGCGCGCTTCTTCCATCAGTTCATCCGATTCTTTTACGTATACAAAACCTCTTGATACGATATCCGGACCGGATACCAGGAAGTTGGAATACTGGTCAAGTGCCAGCACGACAATCATAATACCATCTTCAGCCAGATGCTGTCTATCACGTAATACAATATTTCCGACATCGCCTACGCCAAGACCGTCTACAAGGATATCTCCTACCGGAACTTTTCCGGTTACCTTTGCTTCTTCATCATCCAGTTCTAAAACATCACCGGATGACATGATAAAAATATTTTCCTTATCAATTCCAAGTTCTTCTGCCAGTCTGGCCTGTGCCTTCATATGCTTATATTCACCATGAACCGGTATTGCATATTTTGGTTTTACCAAAGTGTAGATAAGTTTAATTTCTTCCTGGCAGGCATGACCGGAAACATGGGCATCCTGGAAAATAACCTCTGCTCCCTTACGCTGCAATTCATTGATAATCTTTGTAACTGCTTTCTCATTACCCGGAATCGGGCTGGAGGAAAAGATAATGGTATCTCCCGGCCCTATCGAAATCTTGCGGTGCATATTCAGTGCCATACGGCTTAATGCCGCCATACTTTCGCCCTGGCTTCCGGTTGTGATAATAACCGTCTTCTCATCCGGATAATTTTTGAGCTCATCAATACCGATAAGTGTGTTCTCCGGAATATTCAGGCATTCCAGATTGGACGCCGTCTCAATGATATTTACCATACTGCGGCCTTCCACCACTACTTTACGGTCGTATTTATAAGCCGAATTGATTATCTGCTGCACACGGTCTACATTGGATGCAAATGTTGCAATAATAATTCTGGTATTTCTATGCTCATTAAAGATGGTATCGAATGTTTTGGTAAGCGTTCTCTCGGATGCCGTAAAGCCCGGTCTCTCCGCATTGGTGGAATCACACATAAGTGCGAGTACTCCCTTTTTACCAAGTTCTGCAAAACGCTGCAAATCAATCGCATCACCAAATACCGGTGTATAGTCTACTTTAAAGTCACCCGTGTGTACCACAACACCTGCCGGCGAATAAATCGCCAAAGCTGCTGCATCCACGATACTGTGATTGGTCTTGATAAATTCTATTCTAAATTCCCCAAGGTTAATCGACTGTCCGAATTTAACAACCTTTCTCTTGGTATTATTAATCAGATTGTGTTCTTTTAATTTATTCTCAATGATTCCCATGGTAAGCCTTGTTGCATATACCGGGATATTCATCTGCTTTAAAATATAGGGAAGGGCTCCGATGTGGTCTTCATGACCGTGCGTAATCACAAACCCTTTTACTTTATCAATATTATCCAGTAAATATGTGACATCCGGAATGACCAAATCAATTCCGTACATATCATCTGCCGGGAAACTGAGTCCACAGTCCACGACAACTATACTGTCTTCGTATTCAAAGGCAGTAATATTCATTCCTATCTGTTCCAAACCACCCAATGGAATAATCTTCAATTTGGAA
>JAZMZZ010000096.1:0-3069 GCA_045586245.1 Lachnospiraceae bacterium
ATTAAGACCATCCAGAGTTGACCTTGCATGGCAGGTAATTGAGTCTAATCAGTTTGGTATGAACGAATTTGTAGATTGGTGCAGACAGACTGACAGTGAAGTTATGATGGCGATTAACCTTGGTACAAGAGGTATTGAGGATGCACGTAATATCCTTGAATATGCGAACTTCAAGGGAGGCACAAAGTACTCTGATTTACGTAAAGCGCATGGTTACGAGCAGCCTCATAACATCAAGACATGGTGTCTTGGTAACGAAATGGACGGACCATGGCAGATTGGTACCAAGACAGCATACGAATATGCAAGACTTGCCAACGAGACAGGTAAAGTAATGAAGATGCTTGACCCGACTATCGAACTTGTTGCATGCGGAAGTTCAGGTCACGGCATGCCTAAGTTTGGTGAATGGGAAGCGACTCTTTTGGATGAATGTTACGATACAATTGATTATGTATCCATGCATCAGTACTACGGCAATCAGGACAATGATTCTGCTAATTTCCTTGCAAGCAGCGTGGATTTAGATGCATTTATTACTGACGTAATTGCAATTTGCGATTACATAAAAGGTAAGAAACACGGCAAGAAGAATATCAATATTTCTTTGGATGAGTGGAATGTATGGTATCACTCAAACGAGCAGGACAAGAAACTTGAGAAATGGGTTCAGAAGCCTCATCAGTTAGAAGATGTTTATAACTTCGAAGATGCATTATTGGTAGGTAGTATGTTAATTACCATGCTCCGTCATGCAGACAGAGTTAAGATTGGTTGTCTTGCACAGCTTGTTAACGTAATCGCACCGATTATGACATCCGATACAGGTGCTTGGAAGCAGACTACATATTATCCGTTCCAGCATGCTTCTACATTTGGTCGCGGAACAGTACTTAACACAATTGTTAAGTCCCCTATCTACGAAGCAAAAACACATGGTGATGCACCATACCTTGACTGTGTAGTAGTTAACAACGAAGAAAAAGAAGAAGTAACCATCTTTGCAGTTAACAAAGACTTAGAAGAAGACATGGAAGTAACCATGGACTTAAGACAGTTTGCAGACTACAAGATTGTAGAGCACATCATTATGCATGATGATGACCTTAAGGCTGTGAATACAGAAGCAGATCCTTACAGAATCAAACCGGAATCTACCGGCAAATCACAGATTGATAACGGTATCTTAACTGCCCTTATGCAGAACAAGAGCTGGAATGTGATCAGACTGGCTAAGAACTAATACATAGAAAAATAATATCCCCGGAAACAGGCTTTTGTTTCCGGGGGTGTTTTTTTCATAATATATCGCGACTTTACAGGGAAGCGTTTATCGCATCCAAAAGCGGCTTTGCAAATTCTTCCAAATGCCCACCGTAGATGATGTCCAAAAGTTTTCCCAACTGGTTAACGGCAAGAAAGAATTCTTCCTGCGTAATCAGTTCTTTTTCCTTTGCGTCACATAACTCGTCCAAATCCATTACTTGAACAAATCCATCCGGATAGACGATTACATCTGCCAGCAAGTCGGTAATAATCAAATCGTTCTCATTTTCTACGTCATGTGTAATGATATCGCAATACCAATACACCAGATTGTCATCGGAATCATAGAATCGGCTAATCTTATAACCTTCATTCAGATAATATGCCGAATACCCATGGTGGAAATCAGAGCGCGGTTTGAGCGTTTTCCATTTGGTAATCAGTAAATTCTCATCGGAATGCAGAATAATATCCTTTTTAAGGGGAATACATTCATTAGGGATAAGACGGCGTCGGTAAAGATTCCAATTTTTCATATGTGGGTCCTTTTTCCAAAGCAAAAAATGCGTCGCTTTTTGTTTTAATCCTACACATAGAAACAGCATTAGTCAATTCAAAAATGCCATAAAAATACAGAAGTTTTTTGAAATTATTAAATCTTTTTAAAACCGTGTATACATGGAGTTAAAAACTTTACACGAACCGAAAAAACATGTATAATTAGTACGTTTGAAAATGGGGGAGTTTTTAGGAAATTTGGAATTCTTACAGTAATTTTTTCAAACGAAATCGGAATAATTTAGGAAGGATGGAACTCATGTGAGATATGACAGAAGCGTTTATAAAGCATTAACTTTTTTTTCGCAGTTTACTATCAACATGCTGGTTCCTATTTTTATGTGTTCTGCAGCCGGTTGGGCAATTGACAAGTGGCTCGGGACATCCTGGTGTTTTATTATTCTGTTTTTTATTGGTGCGTTAGCCGGATTCCGTAACGTGTTTCTGTTAGCAAGACGCGTATACGGCGGTGGGAAAGGAGATTCTGCAGATGAGAAAAATCGCAGAAAAAATGGACGAGACTCTTAAAGAGTTAATGACCGGAATACTTCTTTTCGGACTGGTATGTCTGGCAGTCGGAGTGTGGTTTGTCAATTCCCCTCTAAAATATATTGTGGGATTATTGATTGGACTGATTCTGGCGCTTTTAGCCGCGTGGCATATGCACCGGTCCATCTGCAGGAATATGGATTTGAATGCAGGGAATAACAGTGCGGCGAATGCATATGCGGTCAAAAACAGTATGATACGTTATGGTGTCATATTGGTGGTATTTTTAGCAGTATGCCTAACGGATTTTGCCTATCCGTTAGCAGTTTTTCTTGGCATAATGGGATTGAAGGCAGGCGCATATTTACAGCCTTTTACCCACAAGTATCTTTTTAAAAACGAAGATACCGAATAATTGGATAAGGAGGTGAATGTATGGCACAGGGAATCCTGCTTAGCGCGGAAGCGGAAATCGACTTTATGATACATGGTGTGTTTTCCTATAATTTCTTCGGAAATGAAGTCTGGATTACAACAACGCACATGTGTATGTTGATTATTCTGTTGGTATTGTTTGTGTTTGGTTTTTTCGCAAGAAGAGCCATGTTAAAGGCTACGGAAGTACCGACGGGATTTCAGAATGTGGTCGAATTAATCGTAGAGATGCTGGATAAGATGGTTGACAGTACGATGGGCAAGAACGGTAAGAATTTCCGTAATTACATCGGAACGATATTTATCTTTATCTTAATCAGC
>JAZMZZ010000097.1:0-3744 GCA_045586245.1 Lachnospiraceae bacterium
GCAATAACGAGCGTCACCAATACAGCTATAATAATACCAAGCATGTACAGGAGCACCTCCTTATTTTATTTTCATTGTACCTATATTGCCTTAAGCTAAATGCATGTAGCTTAATAACATTTCACTAAGCAATCTACAACACTTCAATTCTATACACAAATCTATGTTATGTCAAGTAAAAGTCTTAGTAAAACGACGCATTCATAATTCTGCTTACACTGTCTGTTGAAAACCCTTTATACAGTAAATGCCGATACATCTTCTGCCTCTCTTTATTATCCGCTGTCGAAATATCGAAATGCTTCTTCTTAAGGATGGCATAAATCAATTCCTCTTCCTGTGCCACTTCTCCCTGACTTGCCGCCTCCTCATAGGCTTCTAAGATACACTTCTTATCCACACCCTTAGCCAGTAAACGGGTTAAAATCTGCTGTCTGCTGTATCGTTCCCCATAACAGGAAATATACGCCAGGCAATACCTGTAATCATCTACATACCCATAACTCTTCACATAGGCTATTGCTTCCTCCACACAAGAAAACGGGTACTCCCCCGCGCGCAGCTTACGCCGCAATTCCTCTTCTGTATAATCCTTCTTCTGCAAAAGCATAAGGCAACGTTTCTTTGCACGCTTGGGAAGTACGATATGTAAAATCTCTTCGTAATCTTCTTGTGCCAATTCCGTCCCTATAGCAATATGATACAAACGAAGTTCGCCTTTGTATAATACAAAGGCGAATTCTCCATCCAGGTATATCCTGCTTCTTGATTTTGTTAATTCGATAATATCCGTAACTACCATACTTATTCAGCACTCTTCTTTGTCTTCTTAGGTTCTTCAGCAACTGCTACAGCATCTTCAAAACCGTAATGTGCTCTTACCTTCTGCTCAATCTCCCTGCATACATCGGCATGTTCTGTCAGATACAACTTGGCATTCTCACGGCCCTGGCCAATCTTATTGCCTTCATAGGCATACCATGCACCACTCTTCACCACAATACTAAGGTCCGCTGCCAAATCCAGAATATCGCCCACCTTGGAAATACCCTGACCAAACATAATATCAAACTCAGCCTCTTTAAACGGTGGCGCAATCTTATTCTTAACAACCTTTACACGGGTTCTGTTACCGATCACTTCGCCGGCCTGCTTCAGGGACTCAATTCTTCTGACATCCAAACGTACGGAAGAATAAAACTTAAGTGCCCTACCACCGGTTGTTGTCTCCGGATTACCAAACATAACACCAACCTTCTCTCTTAACTGGTTGATAAAGATAACCGTACAGTTCGATTTGCTGATAACAGCCGTCAGTTTACGGAGTGCCTGTGACATCAGACGTGCCTGTAAACCAACATGGGAATCTCCCATATCACCATCAATCTCTGCCTTAGGAACCAATGCTGCAACAGAGTCCACTACTACAATATCAATTGCGCCGGAACGCACCATGGTCTCGGTAATCTCCAATGCCTGCTCGCCGTTATCCGGCTGTGAAATATATAAATTATCGATATCCACACCGATATTCTTCGCATATACAGGATCAAGGGCATGCTCCGCATCGATAAAACCGGCAATACCACCCCTCTTCTGTATCTCGGCGATCATATGTAACGTAACGGTAGTCTTACCACTGGATTCCGGTCCGTAAATCTCCACAATACGTCCCTTCGGGATACCACCCAATCCAAGTGCTATATCAAGACTCAATGAGCCTGTCGGAATCGTCTCTACATTCATCTGGCTGCCGGGATCGCCCAACTTCATAACGGCTCCCTTACCATACTGTCTCTCAATCTGTGCCAATGCGGCATCCAATGCTTTCAGCTTATCTTCTCTTTCCATGTCAATCTCCTTTTTTGCAGAACAAATGTTCTAAAACAAGAATAAAACATATGTTCGTATTTGTCAATCATTTTTTTCTGTTACTGTTTTTTCCTTCCGGATAATTATATTATCCACTTTTTATGTCCAATAAAAGTCTCTCTGAACCTTTTTCAAAGCCATAGTTTTCTTATTCCGGGCCTCTGCATAAACCGCCCTATATTTTCAAACCGGAATTCCCACGATATAGTGCAGACACGAAACAAGATGTGCAAAGAACCATTCTGTATATGCATTCATTATTGTATCACATTTCACACAAAAAAACAGATGTTTCCGTATAAAAATCTCAGAAACATCTGTCATCATTTTATATCTTTTTCAAAAATTGGCTGTATTCTTTTAGTGTTGCCGTCACCCAGCCATCCGGATGATTGTATCCGATTTCCAGTCCGACCGGCGTATAAAACAGAATCAGACTCTTTTCATCACGCATAAAATCCGCAATTTCTTCTTCGGAATAATCCGATACGGAGTATGTATACCCGTTCTGGTAAATGCTCTGTTCTATAAATGCATTCACAAGTTCATCCGACACTTCAATAATATCTGTATTATTTAACAGTGTTCCCGTAGTCAGGTCAAAATTCATGCAATACAGATCGTATAACACATCCCCATCCATATATATGTACTCATCTACTACCACGGATAATGTCTGCTCGTCCATATAAGTAACAAAGCTTTCTACCTCCATCGTAAAATCACTGATATCATCGGATTCATACATATATGCATAATACAAAGCATCGTCCATCAGGTATTTATTGATTGTCTCACTGTTTGGCAAATCTTCACTTACCTGTGCATACCATACCGAAATATATACGGAATTATCAAAATCCGAATGAGTGTATTCCTCGAATTCAACCGTATAGGAAAGGTCATCACGCACGGCATCCGCAAGTTCTACATAATAATCATCATCCGGGCTTGGCTCATAGTAATCCTCGTAATCATAATCGTCATAATCATCATAAGGATCGCCAAAACCGTAACCGTTTCCATACTCATTTTCAAAATACCGCTTTAGGAAATCATCCACATACTCATCATAATCATCCGGTAATTCCGGGTCCTGCGGCAAAAGAATATCCGGTGATTCCTCTACATCCGGCTCTTCCTGCACATCGGGAACCCTCTCTTCTTTTTTGGCAAAAGAATCTTTTATTCCGTCAAAAAACTCTTCTACTGCATTCGTGCTCTCATTCCAAGCCACAGTCGCCTCGCCGACTGCCGCCTCAATAAGCTTTGACACCGCAAAAATAAGACCGCCAACCAACAAAAGAAGTAACAAAACAATAAGCCCTATCGTAAGGCGATTGTTGCTTTTTTGTTTTCTGTCCGGCACATAAAAAGGCGAAAAAGGTGAATTATCGGCATGGCGCCAGCTTCCGTCCTCAGCCTGGGTCAAAACTGCCTCCGGCTCCTGCACACTTTCTTCTTCCGTTACTTCCAAATTATCCTTAAATTCCTCGCTCATTTTTTCTCCTCTGTTACACAATCTATCTGTTTATTCTCTAGTGCATTCCTATTTTTTCATAAATTCTTTATAAAGCATCGATAACGCATGCTCCACGGATGCCTGCCGTATCTCACTGCGTGTCCCGTCAAAAAGACAACGCTCCACTATAACAGCATCTTTGTTTCCGCAGGCAATGTACACTAGTCCGACCGGTTTTTCTTTGGTTCCGCCGCCCGGTCCTGCAATGGCTGTTGTTGCAAGCGCCATATCGGCACCTGCCGCTTTTATTGCGCCCAGTACCATCTCCCTTGCGGTCTGCTCGCTGACTGCGCCATATTGCATAAGCGTCTCTTCTTTTACCCCAAGCAGATTCTGCTTGGCCTCATTGG
>JAZMZZ010000098.1:0-2471 GCA_045586245.1 Lachnospiraceae bacterium
TCATACCATCCACATTATTCTCGATGCGCACGGTATTCTGAATGCCTTTTCCGGCAAAAATATCATAAATCTTTCCCACGCCGTATGTGGAATAACCATTCGCAATCAGTACATCCATCATCGTATCGCATGGCGGAACCAATGAAAAATCATGCCGTCTTGCGGTTCTTGTAAAATTGCCTTCCTCGCCGATAAACGGTCTGGCGATAACTCTTCCCACACCATGTTTGCCAACTAACATCTCTCTGGCAATTTCGCAATAGCGGTACAATTCCTCTACCGGAACGATATCCTCATGTGCCGCAATCTGGAACACGCTGTCTGCAGAGGTATACACAATCAAATCCCCTGTTTCCATATGCTGTTTACCGTAGTCACGGATTACATCCGTTCCGGAATACGGCAAATTACAGAGCACTCCTCTTTTTGTCAGTTCACTAAACTTATCAATTACTTCCTGCGGGAATCCGTCCGGATACGTCGGTAACGGATTCTTGGAAACAATACCTGCAATCTCCCAATGACCGATGGTGGTATCCTTTCCGGCAGACTGTTCCGTCAGTCTGGCATAAGCACCTATGGCACTGTCCACACCTTCCATGCAATCCACACCGTCAATATTGAACAAACCCATTTTTCTCATAAGCGGAGTATCGTATTCTTTGGAACCTGTAATCGAGCGCAAGGTATTACATCCCACATCCCCGAATTTATCCGCATCGGGTGCTTCCCCAATTCCGTAACTGTCAAGCACAATCAGAAATACTCTTCTTTTCATAAACTCTCCTATTCCTCAATAAACAATATGCCCAGCGTTCCCGGACCGCAGTGGCTGGAAATAACACCGCCTGCCGTATTTATCAGAATCTCTTCAAAAACACCAAGTCCGTTTACATATTCATATACGGAATCCACAATATCACTGCTGCAATGGGAATGCGTAATAAATACACGGTTATGTCTGGCGTTCATCATTGCGTCCGTCAGTTCTTTGGTATAATCCAAAAGCACTTTTTTTATATTGCCACGGTACTTCTTAGTGGCTTCCATCTTACCGTCTTTTACCACAATCTGCGGATGCAGTTTCAAGGCACCTCCTGCCATTGCCGCAAGACCGCTGCATCTTCCTCCCCTGTGAAGATAGGTCAACGTATCCACTACAAAGCTGGCACGTACCTTCGGTATCAGTGCTTCTATATTCTCAACGATTTGTTCTGCTTCCATTCCTTCTTTTGCCATTTCGGCCGCCTCTAAAACCAAAAGGCCGATTCCGGTGGACAAATTGGCAGAATTCACCACATGGATCTGTGTTCTTCCCGCTTCTTCATTTATCGCATCCGCTGTCATACGGAATACATTTCCGGTCGTGGAAAAAGCATCCGAAATGGTAATGCAAACCACATCCCTGTCCGTACCGACATAAGGACTCAATATATCCACTACCTCTCCCGGAGAAGGAGCCGATGTCTTTGGCGTTGTCTTATTCTCATCCGCCCATGCAAATATCTGCTTTGGCGTAATACTCACACCGTCCAGATAATCCTCTTCTTCGCATAAAATATGCAGGGGCAATACAGATACCCCATACTTATCCAATATATCTTTTGGTAAATCACATGTACTGTCTGCAATAATTTTAACCATACTATCACCTTTTCTTCCTAATCTGTTATTGAATAATTATACCCTATTTTCTAATTCTGGCAAGTAAAATACGCATATATCACACGATATGAGGCACAATTAATGTCCAACACCATATGCTAATAAAAAAGTCCCGGTTAACCATGAAAAAAGTCCTGATTTCCTGTTCCACACACAGTGCTTCCCTCTATATAAGCGCACTCTCCAACTATTCTGTCCGGGCAGAGCTATCCGGTATCCCCGAGGACGTCTCTGGCTTTGACGGTCTGTTATTACCGGGCGGTGGCGATATTTCTCCTGTTTTTTACCACCGTAAAAACCGCGGAAGCACAAATATCTGTATTAGCGAAGACATTGTGCAACTCCTTATGTTCCATCGTTTTATGGAGCAAAAGAAACCAATTCTTGGCATCTGCAAGGGGATGCAGCTTATCAATGTGGCTCTTGGGGGAACTTTAATCCAAGCCCTGCCTACCGCAAATTCCCATGCCTGGCACAACGGTGACCGTTACCATCCCACAACCATAGTTCCCGGCAGTATTCTTTCCTCCTTGTACGGTACCCATATGATAACCGGAAGTGCGCACCATCAGGCAATCAGTACTCCCGGCACCGGTTTAAAAACCGTGCAGTATGCGCATGATGGTGTCATTGAGGGAATCGAGCATGAATGCCTGCCTGTTCTTGGCGTGCAATGGCATCCCGAGAGGTTATGCGGTTTGCAGGATACTTCCCTAAAAGGCTCATCATACAAAAAGCCGCTCCCTGCAAATGCAGGAAACGGCCTGTGTATTTTTGAGTGGTTTGCTTCTGTATTATAAATTCTC
>JAZMZZ010000099.1:0-3013 GCA_045586245.1 Lachnospiraceae bacterium
AATCTTATACCCGTTCCCAATCACTTTTCCGGCATAAATCATGTCTTCATTAAAAACCGTACGGTTGATAAAGCCATGCATTTCCCTAAAAATCTTTGCGTTGTATGCGCAGCACACATTAGAACAAAAATAGGTCTTGATGCCAAGTTCTGTCAAGTCTGCCTTTGTTTTTACCTTGGAAACAGGCGGGTAATTAAACTCGCGCGTAAGCTTCTCTGTCATGGCAGAATCTTCTGCCGGCAATTGTCTGGCATACGAACAGGCCACCATTTCATCTTCTAACGGTGCAATCAGTTTTTCAATTAATAACTCATTTACCGGCACGGCATCCTGTGTCATAAATACAAAGATATCCGCTTCTGACTTCTTAGCGCCAAAATTACGACTTTTCCCGTGGTCAAATTCCTTCTTCGAAATATGATGAATCAAAAGTTTTTTGTGTTCTGCCAGAAAACGTGTACCGGCACAAAACGCTTCCATATACTTTTCTTCTGTATTAATGACTATTATTTTATTCACAGGGACTGTCTGTTTTTCCAGTATTTCTACCAGTCTTTTAAATTTTTCATCCGGCTTGTATACCGGCACAATAACATCTATCAACATAACCCCTCTCTTTCAGGCAAAAAGAGAGCCTTATACCAGGCCCTCTTTGGCTATCTCTTTTGTCAATTCACTCCGGAAAAACCGGTATCAAGTGCAATCTTATCGCTGTATGACTGAACCTGTGGAGATACTTCATACGTTGCATCCTCAAACAGGAACTGATGAAGCATAACAACATTCTGTTCTAAGTTATTCGGGATAACACAACTTCCCTTACTACCCACTTTGCCTGTTGCGCGATGTGATTCAAACGGGAATCCGTCGCTTCCTGCAATATTGTACTTCGTCACATTACCAAGCATACCAACCATCTCATCCACATCAAGGGATGTTGCTACATGTGGTAATACTTTATCCAAAATCTTGTTCAAATCACTGACAGAAGCCTTCTTGGCTTCATCCATTACCGCTGCAAGAACTTCTCTCTGACGCTGTGCACGTTCAAAGTCATCACCGACATGACGGATACGGCAGTAAGCCGTCGCCTGAAGACCATTTAATTTCTGGTAACCCGGTGTTGTAACCGGTGTATAATCCTTGCCTTCTGTAGCTGTAAATGTCTGTCCGTCGGTTGTTGTACCAACCATACTAATCTGATAATTGTTCAAATGCACAATCTCAGGTTCCGAAATGTCTACATATACACCACCGAGCGAATCAATTACATCCGTAAGGCCATCAAAACCGATTGTTACATAATCTGTAATGTTTAAATCCAGATTCATATTCAGCATAATAATCGCCTGCTCAGGGCCACCCTTTGCATAAGCCGAATTACACTTATTGTAACTGTCATTACTTAAATTCAAATAGGTATCACGATATACGGAACAAAGCTTAATATCGCCGGTATCCTCATTGATGGATGCAATAATAATGGAGTCACTTCGTGTTCCCTTACCAAGATCACCTTCTCTGGAATCCACACCGAATAACGCAATATTGCGATATCCCTTTAAAGACTCATTCTCTTCAACCTTCTCATTAAATACCTTATTGATATTTTCCTCATCAACCTTAATCTTCTGGATGTTGTCTGCCTTTAATACGCCATAAAGAACTACAACCAGCACCGCCAAAATAAGAATCTCAAAAATAAATAATGCAATTCTTTTCTGTTTCTTTTTTGCTCTTCTTGCCGCGGCAGCACTACTTTTCTTCTTTCTAGTCTGATTTGTCGCCATTTTTCATCTCCTGTTATTAATAGGCATTCTCATTCACAAAGCCTTTAAATATTGTCAAAAACATAATTTTAAAATCAAAACCCATGGTCCAATTTTCGATATAATACAAATCGTAATCAATACGCTTACGGATAGAAGTATCTCCGCGGTAACCGTTTATCTGTGCCCAACCGGTAAGACCCGGACGCACCTGATGCTTAATCATGTAACGCGGAATTTCTTCTTTAAACTTTTCTACAAACTGCGGCCGTTCCGGACGCGGTCCCACAATTGACATATCGCCCTTTAAAATATTAAATAACTGCGGCAATTCATCAATACTTGTTTTTCTAAAAAACTTACCCGCCTTGGTAACACGCGGATCGTCCTTAACCGTCCAGGCTTTTATTTCTTCGCCCGGCTTTTGCACTTTCATAGTACGGAATTTGTACATCTGGAACGTCTTGTTATGCAATCCCACTCTTTCCTGTTTAAAAATTACAGGACCTTTGCTCGTGCACTTAATAATAATTGCCACAATAAGCATAAGCGGAGATAATACCACAATTCCACAGAAAGAACCTATAATATCAATCACTCTCTTAGAAAGGGCATTAACCGTATTACTAAGCGGTACATAACGGATATTAATCATCGGAAGACCCATTAAATCTTCCGTATACGGTTTATTCGGAATTAAGCTGTGATAATCCGGTATAAATTTAGTGTGTACACCGGACTTTTCACATAATCCAACAATTTTTTCCAAATGATCATAATCTGCTAAAGATAAGGTAACGGCAATTTCATCCAATGCACTCACCGGCAAAATCCCGGTAAGATTCTCAATGGTTCCGATAACTTTTACTCCCTTATAGGAAGTGCCTCTCGGAATATGGTCATCCAATATGCCTCTCACCACATATCCCCACTGCGGATTGGCCTGGATTCGGTTTATATATTCCTCTGCCGCACGTGAATAACCAACCAGAAGAATATGCTTCAGGTTATATCCCTTCTTCCTAAAAAAACGGAGAATATAACGAATGGTACAACGCACAAGCAGTGTAAGTGCAATATTTAAAATGAAAAATATGAAAATCAATCCACGGGAAAAGTCCTGAATCTTAAATGCGGTAATCGCCACCATGAATGCGATGGAGCCTGCCGCATTGGCCTTAAATACATTTATAAATTCTGTCTCTACCTTCTGCGTACGCTTTGGCGTATACATTTTATTCATA
>JAZMZZ010000100.1:0-1878 GCA_045586245.1 Lachnospiraceae bacterium
AAAGAGCGTTTTTACGATTGGTTCCGAAAGCACAGCTTTGTAAAAGAATTTGATGCGATTCTGGATGCAATTCCTGATTTTGAATTGCTTGACCAGTGCTTTGTCCATACCGATATCAGTCCACATAATACAATGTTAAGACAAAACGGTGAGGTTGTATTCATCGATTTGGATGATGCGGGTATTGGAAGCCGCTATTTGGACCTTGGCTGGCCGTTTGTCATGCAGTTTGTAGATTTCAACCATGATACGGAAGAGATGACTTACCGCTTCGATTTGGCACAGAGTTTTCTGAGAGGATACTTTGGTGAGGAAAAAGTCTCACGGGAAGAGTATGATTTATTGTTCCAGGGAGCGATACAGATGCATATCTCGTATATGCAGGTCTACGGACCTTATGCGGTAGATTCGCTTTGGAAGATTTTATTGTTCGGGATAGAGCAAAAAGAAGTCTTATGGGAGATGCTGCAAGAAGATTCAAATGAATAGGTGGAAACATTTGACTTTAATTTGTGGGCAGAAAGGAAGCACAATTGTGTTAAAGAAAAAGAGCAGAATGGGGTACATAATGAAGATATTAGCACTTCTGTTAATGGCGCTTTTGGCAAGCATAGTTATTGTTGTCGTTGCAGCGCGCACGGTTACATATTATTCAAACCGCATCTGCACGGAAAACGGAGTGGATGAACGTATTTATGTTACCCTTGGAGGACAGGAGCAGTACTTACTGATTCGAGGTGAGGACGTAAGCAATCCGGTAATCCTCTGGCTACATGGAGGACCTGCCGGCTCGGATGCATTTGTAAATCATTTGTTCCAAAAGTATCTTGTCGATGATTATACTCTGATTAACTGGGATCAAAGAGGATGCGGCAGAACGTATTTCCGTAATAGAAAGAGTGACCCGGACAACGAATCTGTAACGTTTGAGCAGGCGCAGTTCGATTTGGATGAACTTGTAGCCTATGCCTGTGAGAGGTTCGATAAAGATAAAATAATCATTGTAGGACATTCGTATGGAACCATGTTAGGAAGCAAGTATGTACTCGATAATCCGGATAAAGTGCAGGCATATATTGGTGTGGGTCAGTTTGTTGATTTGGAGAGCGACACCTATAGTTATCAGGATGCACTGAAAAAAGCAAAAGCCAAAGGGGATGATACGAGCGAAATGGAAGCGGCATACCAAGAGTATTTAGATAATGGAAGCTTGCTGAATTTAATGAGTGTACGAACTTATGCCGGAAAGTATCATGTGGCAGAAAAGTCTGCAAATACCATTTGGGCAGGAATCTCATCTCCTTATATGGGGCTGGATGATTTGCGGTGGTTTACCAAACAAATCGGTAATTTGGGGGAGTACTTTGCACTAAATAAGCAGTTGTTTGATTCTTTGCTAATTACGAAGGTAAGAAATTTTGGGTTAGAATATCAAGTACCGGTTGGTTTTATATCGGGCGCGGATGATTGGACTACACCGGTAAAGTATTCCGAGGATTATTGCAATTTGATTACTGCACCGGAGAAGAAAACAGCATGGATTGATGGCTGCGGACATGCACCGCAATATGATGATCCCGAAGCATTTTGCAAAGAGTTAAAGGGTATGTTGAAGGAGTTTGTGACAGAGGAGTTAGAAAAATAGGTATTGGTAACGTACCAAAGGAGGACCTGTTTATGAAGGCAATATTAACCAGTACACTTGGCGGTTCTGTTAATGTGAACGGAAAATGGGTACCATCCACGTTAATGGATGAAAACGGTCAGTTGGATAAGATAAAGTCAATGTGGAAAGACAATGCGAAGGTGCTGCTGTTCTGTGCTTCCCCAGATGACTATGTGATGAATGACAGCGTGTATTATTGCTTTAGTGAAGCA
>JAZMZZ010000101.1:0-5390 GCA_045586245.1 Lachnospiraceae bacterium
TTTTCATAACGTTCTCACCCTTTCTCATACACAATACAACGAATACGACCCATGATTTGCCCTTTCGCTTCACAATCACCGCGCCGTATTTTGTTTTCCTCATTCTACCATTCCCCACCCTGAAAGTCAATGAAACAAAATCAAGGCTTTCCGACATCGCTGTACGGAAAGCCTTGCCTTATTTCTTCTGTTATTCCAATTCAAATGCACCGGTATAGAGCTGATAATACGTTCCTTTCCGTGCAATTAACTCCTCATGATTTCCCCGCTCGATGATTCGACCGTGGTCCAGTACCATAATCACATCGGAGTTTTGTACTGTAGACAAGCGATGAGCGATGACAAATACGGTTCGCCCCTTCATAAGCTTATCCATGCCGTCCTGTACCAAAGCCTCGGTACGGGTATCAATGGAGGAGGTTGCTTCGTCCAAAATCATAACCGGCGGGTCGGATACCGCAGCACGGGCTATGGAGATTAACTGGCGCTGTCCCTGGGACAGACCGCTTCCGTCACCCTTTAATACCGTATCATAGCCTTGCGGCAACATTCGGATAAATCCGTCGGCGTTAGCTAGCTTTGCGGCAGCGATACACTCCTCATCCGTGGCATCCGGGTTGCCGTAGCGCAGGTTTTCCATTACTGTTCCCGTAAAGAGGTTTACCTCCTGCAATACCACGCCCAAGGAGCAACGCAGGTCAGCCTTCTTTATCTTGTTAATATTGATTCCATCATAACGAATCTTACCGTCCGCAATATCATAAAAACGGTTAATTAGGTTGGTAATGGTGGTTTTTCCGGCACCTGTAGCACCGACAAAGGCAATTTTCTGTCCCGGCTCCGCCATCAGCGTAATATCGTGTAGTACCTGCTTTTCCGGTACATAACCAAAATCTACACCATCCAGTACCACTCTGCCTTCAAGCTTCGTATAGGTTACCGTGCCGTCCTGATGCGGATGCTTCCAAGCCCACATTCCGGTACGCTCCTTCGTCTCGATGATTACACCGTTGTCTTCCTTTGCATTCACCAGCGTTACATAGCCTTCATCTGCTTCCGGCTCCTCGTCCATAAAGGCAAAGATACGGGATGCACCTGCCAATGCCGTTACAATGGAATTGAACTGGTTGGAAATCTGTGATACCGGACCTGTAAAGCTTCTTGATAACGTCAGGAACGAAGCAATCATACCGAGGGTCATTGTCCCGGTCCCCGTAAGCCCCAGGTTCGGCATACCCGCAATGGCCATATATGCGCCCAGAATTGCGATGATTACATACTGCACATAGCCCAGCGCATTCATCATCGGCATCATGGAATTGGCATAGCCGCTTGCATTGGCGGCACTGTGTGCCCATGCCTTATTTTTCTCCCTTAGTTCTTCTTTTACCTTTTCTTCATGGCAGAATACTTTAATTACCTTCTGTCCGTTTACCATTTCTTCTACATAGCCGTTTACATCAGCAAGGGTCTTCTGTTGCATCATAAAGAATACGCCGATTTTGCCGGTCACACCCTTTACAATCCGCAGAATAAGAAGCATTACCACAACAGCAACAAGCGTCAGCCAGACACTGATATACAACATACATACAAACACCGCCACAATGGTAAATACCGAAGAAATAAGCTGTGCCATTGCCTGCGCTATCATCTGACGAAGCGTATCGGTGTCATTCGTGTAAAGACTCATAATATCGCCGTGAGTGCGAATATCAAACTGACGAATCGGAAGACGCTGCATTTTCTCAAACAAATCGTCACGAATCTTTTTTAACGTTCCCTGGGCAATCGTTACCATCACCCGGTTATAAAACAGGGTAGACAAAATACCGACAGCATAAATAACACCGATTACCGCCAACGCCTTTAACAGTCCGGTAAACACCGGACTTGACATACCCAACAACGGTACAATATAATCGTCAATCAATATCTGCAAAAACAGAGAGGATGCCGCTCCCGCGATTGCACTGAGCAGAATACAAATCACCACAAAAATTAACTGTGACTTATATTCCTTCATATAGGACAACAAACGCTTTAATGTTTTCGGATCAAACGTCGGTCTTGGCGGCATACCACCCGGTGGCATATCCGTTGGCATATGACCCTTCGGCGGTTTGCCCATCGATGGTCTTCCCATCGGCGGCATTTTTGCTTCTTCCTTATTCATCATCCTTCTCTCCTTTCTGCTGGGATTCGTATACTTCACGGTAAATATCACAGTTTTTCAATAGCTCCTCATGCTTTCCGATTGCCACAATCTTACCGTCATCCATCACCACAATCTGGTCGGCATGCTGTACCGAGCTGACACGCTGGGCAATAATAATCTTCGTGGTTTCCGGAATATACTCCGCAAACGACTTCTGAATCGTTGCATCGGTTCTCGTATCCACCGCACTGGTAGAATCGTCTAAAATCAGCACCTTAGGCTTTTTCAAAAGCGCACGGGCAATACAGAGACGTTGTTTCTGTCCGCCGGAAACATTGGTACCTCCCTGTTCGATATGAGTGTCGTATTTCTCTGGGAAAGTCTGAATAAACTCATCCGCGCAGGCAAGCTTGCAGGCCTGTACCAGTTCCTCGTCAGTGGCATTTTCATTTCCCCAACGCAGATTTTCTTTGATTGTACCGGAAAATAATTCATTTTTCTGCAATACCATTGCTACCGCATTCCGCAAAGTCTCAAGGTCGTAGTTTCTGACATCCGTACCGCCGACGAAAAGGCTTCCTCCCGTCACATCATACAACCGCGGAATCAACTGTACCAGACTGGATTTAGAGGAACCGGTACCGCCAATAATTCCCACCGTTTCACCGGATGCTATAGTCAGATTAATATTCTCTAACACCTTCTTGTCTGCCTTGGATGCGTAAACAAAATCCACTTGTTCAAAGCGAATAGAACCGTCCTTTACTTCCGTCACCGGCTGCTCCGGATTGGCAATGTCCGTTTTCTCCTCCAGCAATTCCGCAATACGACGGGCAGACGCAATGGAGATGGTAATCATGGCAAACACCATAGATAACATCATCAAACTCATCAATATCTGCATCGAATAAGAGAACAATGCCGTCAAGTCTCCCGTGGTAAGGCCGAGCGTCGCGTTGTTTCCGCTTGCCACAATCGCCTTTGCACCAATCCAGGAAATCAGTATGGTACAAGTATACATAAAAAACTGCATAATCGGAGAATTAAAGGCCAGCAGGCGCTCTCCCTTTGCGAAGTCTCTGTAAATCTGCTCGGAAATTCCCTTAAACTTTTCCGTCTCGTATTGTTCTCTGTTAAAAGACTTTACTACCCGAATGCCTCTTACGTTTTCCTGCACCACATTATTCAGGTTATCGTAGGTGCGGAACACTCTTCCGAAAATCGGATTTACATTCTTGATAATCCAAAGCAACAATGCCGTCATAATCGGTATCACCACAAGGAAAATCATAGAAATCGTACGATTGATGCGGAAAGATACAATCATAGAAAAAACCAGCATAATCGGACCTCTGACTGCCATACGGATTAACATCTGATAAGCATTCTGAATATTGGTCACATCCGTCGTCAATCTTGTTACGATGGAAGCAGTAGAAAACTTATCAATATTGGAAAATGCAAAAGTCTGTACATTGTCATACATATCCTGACGCAGATTTGCAGAAAATCCTACAGATGTACGTGCTGCAATATGCGCAGAAAGTACACCGGTCACCAGCTGAAAAAAAGCAAATAAAAGCAGTACAATACCGTATTTTCCTACTGCCCCCATACTCCCTACATCAACACCTTCATCAATTACCTTGGCCATACAAAGCGGGATAAATATTTCAAATGCAGCTTCCAGTATGGACAGCAAAATAGTTATTACAGAGCCTTTCTTATGTTCCCGCAGACTCTTAAGTAACGTTTTAATCATATCATCTCTCCCTTCACATGTAGCGCGCTACACTTTATATCTAAGTAAAAGCCGGCAACCTCCGGCCTACTTATTCTAAGTTTTTATAAATTACCATGAGCATTCGCTTAAGATTATCAACCTCTTCTTCCGAAAGCGAAGAAAGCATCTTGTTCTCATTGGTACTTATGTTTTTCTCCATATCCACACCAATGGCCCGGGCCTTTTCCGTCAGCGTTACAATCTTATTACGCTTATCTTCCTCATCCATCCGGCTGGCCACATACCCGTTTTGCTCCATCCGGGACACGATGCCTACAACGGTGGGATGAGATACTTCCAAAAAAAGCTCGATTTCCTTTTGAGTAGCACTTCCATCCTTGCTGTTTAAAAAAGCAAGCACACGACTTTGCGCCAAGGTAAGATTAAAATGCTTTAAATCCGCATCCGCTTTTATCTTCAGCTTATCATTAATATTTTTAATAAAATACCCTACATCCTTTTTTGCCACAGGCCCCCTCCTCTCATGTGTAGCATGCTACATATTATAGCAGACATTGTTTTGGCTGTCAATTATTTTCATTTACACACAATAAAATGAATACGGTCCATGCTTCGTACTGCCGTTATATTCTTCATAATGAAGTCCTGAGCCCTTGGAAATCGCGCTTTCAATCAATTTCTTCGTTAGCTCCGGCACATCTTCCCGTGCCAAGGCTTCCTCCACATCCACCCACAATACTTCGCTGTTTTCCTCGTGGTCAGAGGTAGCCTCCCCGGACACATATTCCGCCCGAAACGCAATGTACCAATCGTGCATATTAAAACGAATTCCGATAATATCTAACGGTTTCACCCTCACCTTGGTCTCTTCCATATACTCCCGAATCAGTGCTTCCTGTGGCGTTTCGTCCACATTTACGTAACCGCCCGGTACAATAAGAAGGCCCGCTCCTCCACCGTAGGTATGTCGGGCAAGCAGCACCTTATTATCCTTAATCACTACGCCGGTTACACTCTGGCCCCAGTTGGTAGTTCCGTTTTCCATTGTCTTTCCTCTTCCTTCCCGAAAACAATTTTCTTATTTATGCCTTACATAAACTTCGGCTCATCGAATACCACTCCGTTTTCCAAAAGGTGGTCAAGGAACAGCTTATAATAGCCCGGCAGCATTTCCTCCGTCTCATCATGGGCATGCAGAAGAATGATATGCGCATTGCCCTCACCAAATAAGGACGCACCGAATCTCGGATTCATATCATGCATCCGCGCCCATACATTTTCTTTTGTAAAACCGGAATCCGGCCGGATTGCATACTCCGCAAAATCAAAGGTCCAGAGAGTATCGATATCAACATGCAAATTGTTCGCCTTCCACCACGGATAGGTAAGCTTGGAATCATCCACCTTATGAAAACGATTCTCTTTTAAATATTGCTGTAATATCGCCCGATTGTTTCCTCCCTTATCTCCGTAAGGAAAGCGGAACGG
>JAZMZZ010000102.1:0-1711 GCA_045586245.1 Lachnospiraceae bacterium
GTACCGGAAGAGACTTTTCACTTAACACCGGGAACTATGCTGGGAAACCGATATCAAGTTGGTAGAGTGCTGGGATTCGGTGGATTCGGTGTCACTTATATCGGATTTGATATCCTTTTGGAAAAAAAGGTGGCTATCAAAGAGTATCTTCCCAGTGAGTTTGCAACCCGAATGCCTTCACAAACCAAGTTGAGCATTTATTCAGGTGAAAAAACAGAACAATTCGAACAGGGCATGAGCAAGTTTGTGGAAGAAGCCCGTCGATTGGCAAAATTCAGTGAAACTGCAGAAATCGTTAATGTTTATGACTGTATTACGGAAAACAATACGGCATATATTATAATGGAATATCTGGAGGGTGAGAGTTTAAAGAATTATCTGGAAAAGAATGGTAAGCTTTCCGTGGAAGAAACGGAACGTATCATACTGCCGATTATGAAGTCCCTTCAGAGTGTACATGAAGCAGGATTGATACACCGTGATATTGCGCCGGATAATATTTTCCTGACTACAGATGGAAGGGTAAAACTACTGGATTTTGGTGCGGCAAGGTACGCCAGTGCCACACACAGCCGAAGCTTGTCAGTGATTTATAAGCCGGGCTATGCACCGATTGAGCAGTATCAGAGTCGCGGTGACCAGGGAGCTTGGACGGACGTTTATGCTTTGGCGGCAACCATGTATAAGATGCTTACAGGTATTACGCCTGAGACGTCCATTGAACGATTGGCCAATGACAATGTAAAGCCTCCGTCAAAGCTTGGCGTGCAGATTTCCAAGAACAAGGAAACTGCATTATTAAATGCACTGAATATACAGGCAAAAAACCGAACAAGAAGTACCGCCCAGTTTGTAGAAGAGTGGGAATCTCAAAGTGCTGTTGTTAGACTGGTGGATACTATCAAGAAAGCGGATGTGGGTAAGCTGAGTAAAAAGGCTAAAATTGCCATACTGACATCAGTGGCTGTAATTGGTGCAGGCATTGCCTTCCTGTTTGCTATGGGCGGATTTAAAAAGATTTCCCAGGATATTTTTATCCAGGCAGGCAAAACAAGAGTACCTTCTGTAGTGAATGAAACTATGGATGAAGCACAGGCAATAACGGAAGAAGCGGCACTATTACTGGAAATAACCGGTAAAGAGTATTCTTCAGAAATTGCGAAGGATTTGATATTAAATCAGTCAGAGAAAAGCGGAAGTCTGGTAGATACCGGAATTAAGCTGGGTGTTGTGGTATCCGGCGGAATTAAGCAGGTTTACATGCCTGTTTTGTCAGGTATGTCCGAGGAGAAGGCTGTAGATTTATTAAAGCAAGAAGGCTTTGAAATTAGTATCATAGAGGAAACGTCGGATGTAGTGGCACCTGGAAATGTTATTCGAACCAGTATTCCTGCCGACACACAATGCGACATGGGTACCCGTGTTACAGTATACATCTCAAAGGGTGCCGAGCTTTCAGATAAAACAGAAACCTTAGTCGTAGAAAACTATGTGGGAATGACAGAGGAAGAAGTAACGGAAATCCTGCGTAATTACGGAATCTATCTGGATTCCGGAAATAAAGCATATCACGATACATTGCCGGCGGGAGCTATTGTAAAACAGAGTGCATCTATCGGAACGGAGTTAAAGACAGGAGATATATTGGTAGTAACCGTGAGTCTCGGTAAACAAAAGATACGTATACCGGATGTGGAATTAAAAGAGAGAA
>JAZMZZ010000103.1:0-7465 GCA_045586245.1 Lachnospiraceae bacterium
GTGAAAACATGCATCTTTTTTCCTGTTGCAATAACGCCACGCCCCCAACGTATTCTCTGGTCAATCAGTCCTTTCAAGTCGGTCGCTGACATTCCCGAAGCCAACGGTTCCGCTATTCCTAAAGATACATATCCCGCCTTCTGAATCAGAATTCCTGTCGCAAAATCCTCTGTGATTGCCTCGGTATAAAATCCCCCTATTGCCTCCAGTGCTTCTCTTGCAAGGACTGTATTGGACCCTCCGTAGATTACACTGTTCGTTTTTGTTTTTGCAACTTGGATATCCTTATAAAAATAATCCTGTTCATTCGGAATTCTTCCTTCCGAAAACAAATTAAACTGAAACAGATCCGGATTGTAAAATGACTGAGGCGACTGTAAAAATCCAAGTTTTATTTTGTCCTCTTCTTTTTTCCCTCTGTTTTTTATTTCCGCATCAACAAAGTACGGAATCGTCTTCATCAGAAAATCGCTTTTGGGAATCATATCTGCATCGAAAGTAACCACATAAGGCGAGGAGGAGTGGGCAAGCGCATTATTTAAGTTACCTGCCTTAGCACCTTCATTATTCTCCCGATCCAAATAGTTGACCCCCATTTTTTCTGCCAGTTCCTTCATGGATGGACGTCTGTTATCATCACAAAGATAAATATGAACTTTGCTTTTATCCGGATAGTCCATATATTTACAACCATTGATTGTTTTATAGAGCAACTCCGGATCTTCACTGTATGTAGCAATAAAAACGTCTACATCCGGATATTCCTCTACCGGCACTTCCGGTACTCCGTGTACTTTCACTGAATTCATATTGTAAAAATGGACACTCGCTTCGACCATGCCCAAAGCTTCCATAATCAACAGAGAAACACCGGCCACAACCGATACAATCCCGTACCCAAAAGGAATTGTAAAGAAAACTCTCCATGTCAAATACATAACCGAAAAGAACACACTAATTAAAAACCATATCGTTCCTTTCCGTTCATGCCAAAACTGTCCAAAGTTTACTTTTCGCTTACTTTTTTCAGTCATATATCTGCTTCTCCTTAAAAAAGTTAAACGCTTTACTTTCTATGTTATACGGATATATTTCCATAATTACATAATCAAATGTATTTTGCTCCAAATAACTTTCTACGTCCAATTCTTCCGTTTCTTCTAAGGACCAGATTGCATCAATTCGTCCGCACATCGGCATCATAAATGCCATAACCGGCGAAAAATACGAGTCGCGAATCATAAAGAAAGAGGGCCCATCCGGTTTTTCCCGGTTAATTATTTTTTCATAGTTTAACAAGCCATTCAGGTACAACGAATACGGATCTTCCGAATAAGCATCCGATTTGCCATTCAATACCTCCGTATACATTAGCGCCTGTGCAAAACTCCCCTCATATGTCAATGACCCGTCATTAACTTCATACTCTCTGTAAAAAGATCCTTCAAACTTGGGCCAAAGCGCAGTAAAGTCTTCCAAGTCAGAAAATACAACACCTGTCTTTCTTCCCATGGAGCCAAGCATTCTGTCCTCGTATGTTACAACATCATAATTGGAAAGATCTGTGTAATAGCCGTCCGGATCAAGTTCTTCTCCGAAACTGTCCCGAATTTTGTTGACTACCTCTTTCGTAGCATAAAAAGCGGCAGGAACAGTCCAATGATGGTCCGTTTTAAAAAATGTCTCTTCGTAGGATAGTTCTTCATTTGGAAAGCTTTCACGAAGATCTAACGTCTCTACTCCCAAACGGTTTAGGTAAAACAGCAACTCATCCACTACAGGATTCGGATCGTTTACCGGCATACCAATACTGAACTCGGTATTTTCCGAACTGTACTTCGTCGGTGTTACAACAAAAAGCACTTTGGTACCTTTTTGTGAAACATGATCCTGAAGCCGTTTCAAACGCATAGCATATTCAAAAATTCGCGAATCGTCCTCCTTATAAAATGAGGCATAGTGCAAAAAACCGTTTTCATCCATTATATTGGCAAAATTATTACTTTCTCTTTTGCCCATAAGCACCTGTGCAAATCCATACGTCTCAATAAAGCTCATCTTGCCGTACAAATTTTCGTTTATGGTACTTTCCAGCATCGCCGGCGTGACAGAATCTTCTCCTTCACTTTCTGTAAACAGCAACTTCAGCGGTTCAAAACTCTGCCTGAAATTCAGAACAGAAAACGAAATAACCACAAGTAAAAATATTACTGCAAATATTCTTTTTTTCAGTATATATTTCTTCACGTCGGATCACTTCTCCTAGAAATTAAAATAAATAAACGGATTATAGGTTCCGCTTGCCAGATAGCTGACACTAATCACCAGAATCCCCAACATCACAACAGGATAAACGATAGTATACAGCTTATTTATACGCGAATCCGGTTTCGCATAAATCATTTCATTCATATTTCTTGCTATTGGAGTTGAAAAAACAATACCAAGAACTAAAAACACCCAGTTTTCCCGAATTAACATAACTGCAGTATCGCTGTAAAAACCATTATTGTTCAGGCACAGCATATTCATAAAAAAACGTCCTGCCTGATACAAGTCATCTGCTCGGAATACAACCCATGCTGCATTTACAACCATTAACGTATAAAAATGTTTCAAGAACGGACTTTTCATTTTCTTAGGATATTCAAAGAAACGTTCCGCCAACTGAAATACAAAGTAGAAAAGTCCCCAGAAAATAAACGTCCAATTCGCACCATGCCAGATTCCCGTAAGCAACCAGACAATAAAAATATTGCGTACCATATGATCCTGATTTGCAACCCTGTTTCCCCCAAGCGGGAAATATACATATTCACGGAACCAAGAAGTAAGCGAAATATGCCATCTCTTCCAGAAATCAGAAATAGAAGTAGCTATATATGGATAATTGAAGTTTTCCGCAAACTTGAATCCGAAACAAAGTGCCAGACCGATTGCCATATCAGAATAGGCTGAAAAATCAAAATATATCTGCAACGAATAGGCAATACTTCCAAGCCATGCAAGCATTGCCGGAACCACCTCTTTATCTACACCGATTGCAGACCACTGGAACACATTGTCAGCAATAGCAGCAAAGCAATTGCTTAGTAAAACCTTTTTCCCAAGCCCCGTTGTAAAACGACAAATTCCGACCGCAATTTTATCAAAGGAAGACTTCCGGTTGCGAATCTGGTCTGCTACCGAATTATACTGAACAATCGGACCAGCAATCAGCTGGGGAAAGAAAGAAATATACAATCCCACATTAAAAACATTATCCGGCTTTGTCTTGCCGCTGTAGACATCCACAACATAGGAAAGTGCCTGGAATGTAAAAAACGAGATACCTATCGGCAAAGGTAAGTTAAAACCAAGATCCCCGAATCCTATCGTTTGCAGCACAAAACCCAGATATTTGAACACAAACAGAACTGCAAGATTCCCTACTACTGCACACCATAAAAAGAATTTTTTATATCTCCCATCATTCTTTTCTACAAGCCATCCCATTGCCGAATTGAATACAATGGATGCAAGCATCAGGAATACATACACAGGCTCTCCCCATGCATAGAATACAATGCTGGCTATCAGCAACAGTACATTTTGCAGCGTCCTTGAAAAAGACAATATATAATACAATACAAATACAACAGGGAAAAAGTAAAACAAAAATACAACACTTGAAAACAGCATTTTATTCTCCCCTCTTACGCTTCATCCTGTAGTAAAGAACCAGTGCCACAACACCAACCACAAGACAAACTCCTCTGATAACCCATATGGCAATCGGATTATCCAATGTTTCCAAAAAATAATGCTTTTTTTCAACTAATTCCGGAGCAACCATTAATACATTAAACAGCATCTGACTCTTTCTATCCTTTCCTATTAATCAATAACGACGGAAGCAGGATTAATACAATAACAACAATCAAAAACAGTTCATTTTCACTTTTTAAGGAAGTATCACATTCCGCAAGATCATACAACTTCGTCAACTCTGTCTGTATCGCATTTCCATGCTTGTACAAATAATTGCGGATAATATACAGTTCCTGTTCATACTTGTCATTAAACCGGCTGATTGTTTCATCATCCACCACATAATCACTCAGATAATAATTGTTTGGATTGCTAAAACTATCATCAAGATAAAGCGCTGCCCAACGGTACCACTCCCGCTCTCTTGCTGAAGTAAGATACTTCGTTGTTTCTTCTATTACTTCCACAACGTGTTGATTTGACAATGCACCTTTTCTCAGCTCACTATATCTGCTTTTCAACCTATCAATAAAGTAGCGGTCTTTTGTCAGTCGGTCAAACAACGGTTTGGTTTGAAATGCCAGCGTATACGGGTCCATTTCACCATCAAAATAATTGTTCATTGCCTGGTCAAAATCCCACACCGGTCCTATATGCAGCTTATC
This sequence comes from Lachnospiraceae bacterium, assembly GCA_045586245.1. Lineage (GTDB taxonomy): Bacteria > Bacillota > Clostridia > Lachnospirales > Lachnospiraceae > RGIG8767. The sequence continues at coordinate 4,416 of JAZMZZ010000103.1, forward strand.
TCCCGAGCTCTTATACATGTAAGTCGAATGGTTGCCGGCATCATAATTACCGAAAAATTCGTTTACCAAAAAGTAATCCACAAAGGAATCAATATCAATATAGCGGTCATACTCCTGAAACACATGCTCATTCTCCGAATAAACAACCCGCTCTATTTGTGAAAAGTCATACTCTATATACGCTTTATTAATCTGCGTCAAATTCGCCTCGGCCGGATATTTTACCCCAATCCACTCTTCACTCAGTCCATTTAACCTTCCATATGTATCCAACATTACATCGAAATTCGTAAATCTGTCACGCCGTACAATATAGCTGGTATACGTCTCTCCTGACTTGCTTTTATCAATATCAACCCGGTTCTCACCACGTGAAACCGCTTCTGCAAACAAATATACGCCTTGATATTCTAACCCACTTTCTGTCTCTAACAGAACTTCGCAGTATTTGCTACTCGGTGCAAAGCAATCACCACCTATTTCACCGGCAATCCGATAGGGAAGATAATTACGCAGCATACTCTTGTCCGCCATACTTCCATTAAGAATCCAGCTGTCACCCTCGCCCAAACCAAGAATATCTGCTTTGTTTTCGGTGCCATCCGGGAAATACATTTTCATCAAATACTGCGGTTTTGCGTAAGTATATGAGGTATGCCCACGCTTTTTTGCCTGCAAATTGCTCGTATAAACCGGTGTATCCGTCACATAATTCATCTTATCAACAGAAGAACTCGCAATAATCTTAATATAACCGTTCACATACGGCTCTACATCATATACGATTTCCTGGCTATCCTTAAAAAGCTTATAGTCCGCCATTTCTCCTTCAAAGGACAAAATCACAATCGGAAGGTTGGATGAAAAATTATCATCCACTATAAACGCTTCTCCTATGTGCACCAATGCATCCTCTGTAGAAATATCCTCCGGAAGTGATTCATAAACCCTCAACGGAGTCTCCTTATCATTATTTAATCGCAGGCGTAATATTCCAAATCCATACAAAACGGCAATGCCGGCAAGACACAGGACCACTATGATTAGTATGTACTTTCTACGGGACATTGCATTACCCCCTACTGGTTAATCTCATCATCCTGTCTGACAAAACTTACGGATTTTACGCCTTCAATTGCTGAAAGCATTTTACTGCATGAACCATTTACCTTCTGGGCTTTGGACAGAACCTTATCTGAAATCTCATAAATCACTTCTGAACAATCGTCATTTTCCCTATGATTTTCAACGCGCAAAAAGGCCTTTCCTTCAAACAAAGAAATAATACTGTTCTCCACCGCATCAAACGCTTTTTTTTCCATCCGGACAACAATCAAGATACGTTCATTGTCTTTTACAAAACCAAACACCGTTAAGAACAGAAAAATAATAAATGTCCCGATTCCTGCGATCATATAATCTGATACACCACAGCAAATACCAACAGCAATTGCCCAAAATATGTATGCTGCATCTCTAGGATCCTTAATCGCTGTTCTGAATCGTACGATAGACAACGCACCAACCATACCTAAGGATAACGCAATATTATTTCCAATAACGCTCATAACAAGCGTCGTTACCAGAACAAGCATAATCAGAGATACATTAAACTTACGGCTGTAAACTGCGCCCGAATGAGATATCCTGTAGGAAACATATATCAACGCACCGATAATACATGCTGCCATAAAGTTGATGATTATGTCCGGAATCGTAAGGGTTCCCTGCGCGGCCAATAATTCGTTGTACAATAATTCCTTCATTTTACACTCTTCCTTTCTTTGATATCATACGTGAACGTACATATTTGCTGTTAGATACTTGCATTTTATCCGTTTGACTGATTATGTTCTTTATATGTGTATATAAAAACCTATCGTACTTTACTTCCATGGTTATTTCTGAACTGCTGCACACCGGATACAAAACCAGATTTTCATCAAACAACCCCTGCACATTCAGTTCGGTCGCGCGTAGTCCGCTGTCAAACGTAACCCGTATGTCATTCCCCGGTTCGCAAAAAGCCATCCTGTCATATTCCACAATACATTTCGGGCGATAACAGCGGGTTGTCAAAAATGTATATAACCAATGGGCGATTGTTTCTTCCCTCTCACAAAGAAACCCGTAATCCGCTTGCAACATACGCTCTGCCTCTTCCCTTGTAACAGAAAGCGAACGTTTACGCTGTGAAATGCCTGACTTTTCTTTTATTTCCAGTTTGATATACGAAGAATTAACGTCATATATCCGTAAGCGTATTTTTTGTCTGTTATCATATCCGCCTATTTTGTCCTCAAAGTCGCTATCATAAAGACTGTCAAAATATACTGACCTGACCATATATCCACTCGCACGATTATGTATATCCTCTTGCATGACTCCTGACAGTTGCCTTTTTAGGTTCACAACATCTGTGGCAGAAACACTATACTTCAATTCCCGTCTCAGAACATCAAGCATCTTCTATCCTCCCATCATCCGGTTTCATTTTCGCAAGGTCTTCATAGGTGTAAAAAACTCTTGTTCGCTTCATACCCTGCCAGCCATACCATACTCCAAGCCCCATCAGGATTACCGCACAGCAGAGAGCAACAACCCAGTCTGCAAATATCCATTGCCACAAAACAAATCCGCTGATTAACGCTCCTGTCAATGCCGAAATCATGTATAAATAACGTTGAAATAAAGCGTCGAGTTCCAGTTTCTTTAATATATATGTCCACAAAACAGTTACCATACAACAAATGCAAACGGACAGAAACATCACTACAACAAAAATATACATTTGCACTATCCGGTTCTCCGTTATCTGTGCAATGATATGATATCCGGCTCTTCCGCACACAGCACCCACTATAACCGGCATAATTTTACGAAAATAACGATATCCCAGGAATGTTAACACGATTCCGGCAACAAAGGTTATCACGACTAATATCAATGTGACCCATTCTTGCGAAAACTGTAGCTTATCTTCCCACTCCGGAAGAACTAAAACAAACTTCTCCATTCTCCGCATCGTTCCTTTCTGCATCTTTCTTTTA
>JAZMZZ010000104.1:0-3328 GCA_045586245.1 Lachnospiraceae bacterium
GGGAGCGTATATTTTGCCGGCAGTTAAGGAGTTTGAGGAGGAACTGATGGAACTTTGTATAAAATATAACCGGAGAAGTCCGGGTAGTAACCGTATGAAAAATGAAAATGAAACGGGAGCAGAACAGGCATTGCAGATTGGGAAATTGTCTTTTTTGGAAAAAGCGGTGGTGGCGGCTTTGGATTATAAGCCGCTTTCACTTACTTCCATTTATGAAAGTCTGGATGAGGAAAGCAGGAAACACTATCCGATTGCCCAGGTAAGTGTTGCGCTGGTACAGTTATGTATGAAAAATCTGGCTAAGCAGGCAGGGGCAGGATATTATACGAGAAGTTAATGCACAAAAACAACTTTATTTTGACAGAGAACATGGGATACAATAGAATAGATTTATATGTGGTATTCAGGAGGAGAATATAATGGCAGTTATTAAGAATCCGGTTATGGCCGGTTTTTATCCGGATCCATCTGTGTGTGCAGTGGATACTATAGCAGAAGACGGAAGCACAAAAAGAGTGTTTTATTTGGTGAACTCTACTTTTTCGTATGCACCGGGAGTTCCCATTTTTTATAGTGAAGACTTGTGTGAGTGGACACAAATCGGACATGTGCTGACAAGAGAATCCCAGCTAAAACTGGATGGACTTGCGATGTCAAAGGGAATATATGCACCTACCCTTCGTTATCATAAGGGTGTATTTTATATGATTACTACCAATGTTGTCGGTGGCGGCAATTTTTATGTGACGGCTACTGACCCGGCGGGAGAATGGTCGGATCCGGTATATCTTCCGGATGCACAGGGAATTGACCCGAGCCTCTTTTTTGACGGGGATACCTGTTATTATGTAGGACAGCGCAATAAGCCGGATGGGGAATATTTTGGTGATTGCGAAATCTGGATTCAGGAACTGGATCTTGAGCAGGGTAAGCTTGTCGGTGAGATACATAGTTTGTGGGATGGTGCCATGAAGCATGCCATCTGGCCGGAAGGACCGCATTTATATAAGAAAGATGATTATTATTACCTGATGATTGCCGAAGGCGGTACGGCTTATGAGCACAGTATCTGTGTTGCAAGAAGCAAGAATTTATTCGGACCGTACGAGGCGCATAAGAGCAATCCCGTATTTACACACAGACATCTCGGACATCAGGCACCGGTGCAGAACGCCGGACATGGTGATTTGGTAGAAGATGCAAATGGTAACTGGTATATTTTCATGCTGGCAACCAGACCGGTCAATGATTGCGCGCCTCTTGGAAGAGAAACGTTTGTTGCAGAAGTGATTTGGGAAGAAGACTGGCCGGTTATTAATCCGGGTGTGGGAATGCTGCGTGAGTATCAGCAGGTAGGAACAGATGCCGCACAAGCCGGCATGGTAAAGAATGACGCATTTGCATGGACCAATCCGCTGGATAAAAGATGTGTATTTTTCCGCTATCCGCAGGAGGGAATGTATAAAGCAGACGAAGAAAATAATGCAGTACGGCTTTTGTTGTCTGCGGATACATTTGAAAGTGACAAATCACCGGCTTATATCGGCGTGCGTGTAACGAATTTGCAGTTTGCGTTTTCTTCGGATGTAAGTATAGAGGATGGCTGTAGCGGCCGGGCAGGACTGGTATATTTGCATGATGAGAAGAATTATGTGAAATGGGTTCTGGATAAAGCAGCCGATGGTATGAAGTTATTACTTGTTCATGTAGAAGATGGTGAAGCAAAACTATTATACAGTCAGAAAACGGACAGCGTATCCGTTAAACTTAGTCTTGAGTTAAAGGATATGCAGATTTGTGCATGTGCGGATGGAAACGTTGTGGAAGCAACTGTGGCAGCAGAAGATTTGACATCTGAGCGTAAAGGCGGTTTTACGGGATGTACCCTTGGAGTGTATGCCGAAGGTAAAAACAGCGGATATGCTGTATTTAGCAATACAACATTTTAAATATTTATAAGTAAGGCGGGACAGCATCCACATTCCGGATTCTGTCCCGCCTTTTTATTTTGTTTTACTATATATCTCGCATTGCGCCATTGTGCATGTTTCTGAACTCTGTAGGAGTACAATCCTTTATCTGCTTAAACATACGGATAAAGGAGGACATGCTGGAAAAACCGGAATTAATGGCAACATCTGTGATAGAGATGCTTGCGTCAGCCAATTGTTTCTCTGCCAGACTGATACGCTTCTGGTTTAAGAATTTGTAAAAGGAAACTCCCGTAAACTGTTTGAACAATCTGGAAAAATGATATTTACTAAATCCGGCCAGTGCGGCTGCGTCATCAAGGCTTAAGTCTTCGGCACAATGTTCGGTAATATACTCACATATGTACATGAATTTCTCGGTGTATTCCTGCTGCTTGCCGGCGGTTACATTAAATTGTTTTGCCAGTTCGGATGTATTTTGTGCAAGCAGGGAGAAAATGGTAAGCACCTTACTGTATATTGTCAAATCGGTAAAAAGTGCATCTTTTTCATAATCGTGTACGATTTCCAATAGGGTTTGCCGCATGAGCGAATGTGTCTCCGGATGATTCTCGGGCGTAACAACAGTTAGAGGAGAGAGCAGTGAATGAAGGGTTGCCATCTGCTTTATTTGGGTAAGGACACTGATATCTGCCTGGAAAATAATACGCTTTCCCTCAGGTGGGGCATACAGTGTGTGGAGACAGCCCGGCCAGAACAAAATAATATCGTTTTCGCATAATGTTATCTGTCTGTTACAACTGTCCACGGTATATACATTTTCCAGAGGCATAATGATTTCAATTGAGTTATGCCAGTGGGAAGGATAATCTTCGGCCTCATCATTTACATATAATCGGAAAGAGGTATTTTCTTTGTAGTTGACGGTTTCATATACGCCCTTCAGATTTTCAATCATAGCAATGTTCCCCCAATATCATTATATAAAAGTGAAAAATATCATCTTCGAAAAATTGCCAAAAACATATCGAAAAAGTAAACAATTTATTGCTAATAAAATAACAAAATGAAAGCAAAAAGTAAATTGCATGATAATTTTTTGAGAGCAAAATAGCAAAATGCACAAAAAACAAATTCAAATCTCGTAAAATCTGCTCAAAAGAACACTGAGAATGCGAAATTAATAGCAAGAATTGATAATCAAAACGCAACTATTTAGAAGCATAATGTGAGTGCTTGTGCTATCTTGGATATACAGTAACTCGTTAACCTTTTTAACACATTAAACTAATACTTGGGAGGGTATAGTAATGAAAAAAAGAATTATGGCAATCTTATTGTCAGTAGCTATGGTAGCTACAATGTTAGCAGGCTGCGGTAACGCAGGCGGCGCTTCT
>JAZMZZ010000105.1:0-26228 GCA_045586245.1 Lachnospiraceae bacterium
TCTTCGGATATTAACAATTCGCTGTTCTGTTTATCCACAATCCAGCAAAACGCATCCTGCCCTCCCAAGGCATTTCCTTTTTCCAAATCATCCGCCAAAATCAAAGTCAGAATATGTATCTCCGATACTCCCTTATCCTTAAACGCTCCTCTAAGCGAACCCTTAATTTCTTCGTATTGTGCGTTGTCTAAATATAAATCACTTTTATAATCAATTATTTGAAGAATGTTCAGCAGGTTATTCTCGAATTTAACCAATGCCGAAATATCACTTACATTTGATGTAAGTGGGAAAAAACCATTCTTCGTTAAATACATTTCCAATTTCTTTCTCATCATGAGAAATATTATACAACATTTACTATGATTTTACCAAACTGTATTTCATCTCCCCGCTTAATTATTCGTTCTTCTCCTGCAAACAATTGCTTTTTGTTTACATAAGTTCCGTTGGTGGAATCCAAATCCTGTAAATAAACAGTATTTCCCTGCTTACTAAATCTGGCATGGAAACGGCTGACCGAGATATCCTCTATTACCATTTGTACATTGTTTTTCATTTTTCCTACCGTTACCGGAAATTCTTCCAAAACATATTCCTTGGAAAAATGGCCTTCCTTCCATTTCAAAGTTACATATTCATCCTGGTCAAAAAAAACGGTATCCTCATCCGATATGTCTTCAAAATAATCTTCTACCCTGACAGGTCTCTCCGGTTCTGCATATTCTTTTGCTGTCCTCTTCCTATACCAATCCAATATGTTCCGTATGCCAAGAACAACACTCATGATGATTAATGTACTTCCCGGAACTACAGTATAAAAAACATTTCCCTGAAGCGGCGGAATGTACCAATATCCAACTATACAAACAGCTCCCAGTAAAAATAAGGCTATTACCACCCCGACTTTTCCGTTCTTATTAACTGTTTTATCTTCATATTCTGTAATCGTTTCTTCCGGCACTGAATATTTTTCCATGTCAATAATAGTCTCTTCTTTTTGTGCCTGCTCTTTTTTCTGGTTTTCTGCCTGCACTAAAAGACATTCCTTTTCCATAAAACCAATAAAACTATCGAACGAAAAATATTCTTCCTTAGATATTTTATAAAAATGATATGCAATCGTAACTGCATGCTCATCCCTATGTTCAATCCTGTCTAGTAAAAAGTCGGAAAACGGCCGGTAGCGTTCCTCCGTCTTATCATACTCCTCCACCGGATAATACAGGCAACTTAACTCTCCGGTCTCCATGTCTGTAAACATATATTTAGGCTGCAATAAAAACCCTTCTCTGTCTAACAAAAAAGTCCTACCGTCATGCATCATATTCCGGATTCTATAAAACAACTCCGTCAAATCGGAAAACTTCATTTTTTTATCCAGGAATGCCCGTTCCAGCGTTGTCTTTCCCGTGACATCATATGCAAGATACTCTTTGTCTTCTATATATCTGATTTTACACTCCGGTATCCCCGGAATTATATTGTGTGACAGCATTTTCACTATATACGAATCATCGGAAACCGGTATTTCTATTAACAGATAACTTTTATCAAATTCGTTTCTACTGATTACTTCCGTTGTCCCCACCTCCTGCGTTTTCTATCATATGATATTTTCTTATATATTCTGACGGAACAATTCTTCCCGCCTGCTTTTTCTCCTCCCAATACCATTCACTTTTCTTACTTCCCCATGTTTTTGCAAACAAAACATCCATATTGTTATCCAGCTCCACTTCTATTCCCATAAGTGTAATTTTTGCATTACTCTTCCTATTTACCGGGTATAAATTTCTTTCTGCCAATAAATATTCTGCCTGTTCTGTAGCATAATTCTCCAATTCTCTTCCTGAAAGTTCCCATTTATCAGATGCCCGCAAAGCTGACAAATAACAGCATTGCAGTGCAATGCTCTTCTCATAACAGAAAAATCCCCACTGCAATATCAGCACCAAAAGGAATAATACGATAGGAATAATAAACGAAGCCTCTACTGTAAAATACGCATCATAAACCTTTCTTTTGATTCTCATACCATATCTCCCATACAGGTAATCAAAACTCCCAGGAACAAAAACGGGACAAACGGAATCTTCATCTCCTTTGCTTTTTTTGCAAAAATAAGACATCCTGCTGCAAATAACCCTGCTGCCCCAAAAGCAACCAAAAGAGACATTGATAATTCCTTTTGCGATAAATACAATCCACCCGCAATAATTAACCATCCATCGCCTTTCCCTATATGATTTCCCATATAAGAGCCGCAAAGTATAATAATACCCGGAACTATGCAAAACAGAATTTCCCGGATACTGCTGCTTCCTTCTAAAAGCACATATCCCCTGTATATAAGTGCACTTACAATACATATCCAAATCCAAAATGCCGGTATTTGTTTATGATGCAAATCATGCAATGCACAAATCCCCAGCAAAATAATTAATACAATGCTCATCTTTATTCTCCCTGTACCGCGCACTTATTGCATAAATGACGTCCTTCCACTTCGGACAGTAAGACCGAATAAATGGTTCGTTTCAAACCGCTACACTTTAACGTTGTATGATAGCGGTTTCCATATTCCGTATAGAAACAAATGCCCGTTAGTGTAACATCTTTACAACTTTCGCATTGCCGGTATTTTTCTCCTGACAAATTGCGATATCCCTCTATTTCGGAAGAAACCGCCGAGTGAATGGACGGATTAAGATAACTGCAATTCGGATTTCTGTGATAGGCACTTCCCGTCGGTGTGATATATACCCATTCTTTTTCTTCATTTGTTACACAGGAACCTGCCACATCATATCCCGTCCATTTTCTTACACGACAATTTACAATTGTTTTCGCCGTCTCAAATCCCATAAAAGGAATTATTGGTTCCAATTTCTGAAGTTTGGTTAAAACAATTAACTCGCTATCCCCTTCTGTTGCACCTAAAATATGCGCATGCACTGCAAGTTCTTTGGCATTGCGGTGCATGTCAGCAAGAGCGGACGAATATTCTCCAAATAAAAGAATTACTGACAGTAGATTAATCATGGCAAATATAAATATCGGAAGCGCTATACTTGCCTCTACTGTCATGCTCCCTTCTTTCTTTGAAAGGAGAAATGATGACATCCTTTTTGAATACAGATATATAGAATTACGGGATTTACTACTATACTTTTTGGGATATGCCTGGAGAGAAGTCTTTTCAAAAAGAGGTTTCTTGCTACAAAATTGATATATTCCGTAAATCAAAAAGGACATCATCATTTCTCCTTTACTCATATGAATAATCTCTTTCTATGGAAAATCCATATCCATAATCACTCGTCACATTTACTTCTGCTGCCAATTGATATACGCAGCCATCCATTCTGAAATGATGGTTGCCCGGTGTTTTTCTTATATCCATTTCCATAATATCCATTAGCCGCATCCGAAGCGTCTTCTCATCCTTTAATAAGATAAACTCCGAAAGATAGTCATAATATGTTTTACCTCCTTCTGCTGCGTGATAAGTTCCCAGCGTTGAAGTAAATGTCAATAGTTCTGATAACGCGACATTCCAAGTGCTATCATCCTTAATCCACGCAACTCCTTTTCCGTCAAAGAGGATCCGTAGATCCTGCATGGTCTCTGCATAACACCAGGAAAACAAAATAGTAATCTTAACCACCTCACTTAACTGGGGACTGCCGATTCCCGTTGTTACTGCTGCCGCTAATGCGGCAGCCTCATTTACCTTTGCACTGTTTGAAAATAAGTAAGCCGCATTTATTACATAGCGGGCGCGGAATACCTGTCCGGCAAACGCATCCAAATTGTCAAAATCATTGCTCTTGCCATATAACAGATATTCCAATTGATACCCTAATTGCGAATTCTCCTTAAGATTTGTGTAATATCCGCATTTTTCCATCAAGTATCTGCGGAACAAAAAATTATTAACTGCTCCATCCGGTGTCTCCTGTTCTTCCCATAACCCGGTTCCCTCTTTATAACTTCTGTGGCTTATGTAATCGGATAGGAGGACTTCCTTTCGCGAAATGGTACTACTGTCCCTGATTGCCAAATCCAACATCAGACTTTTTCCCATACTCTCCACATGCTCTGCCGGATTTTCAATAGATACTTCTTCTTTTTCCTCTTGCCTTCTTACCTCATTTATTTCTTCCAATATCTCATCAATCTGTCCGTAACTGCTGTTTTTTTCATTCTGAAGCTGATGGTATTTACTATCCGATTCTGCAGATTCCTGCGTCTCCAGACCATCCTCCAGATAGGATAGGCCTGTCTTTTCCTTCATATATTTCACAATCTGATATTTCAAAACCATTCCTTTATCATCTGACAGATAACTGACCTTTGAAAAACTTGCATTGTCCGCATGTATTGCCGTCAAATCCTTGTATTGAGGCACTACAGCTTTTCCGGGAGCATCAAAATTCATATTCATATATTGCAACAGATGTGATTTTGTATACTCTTCCCCTATTTGATCTTCTCCATAAGAAGTATCTATCGCCAGTAATCCGTACTGATTCAATAATTCCCTGTTATATTCCGCAAAAATACTGTTTAGGCCGATATCCATAACACATTCCGTCTGAAACTTTATTGTCTGTACCCGGATTCCTTCCGTTAATGTAAGAATAAACATCAACAAAACCGCTACGGTAAGCGATAAATATACGGTAATGTATCCCTCTTTATTTACAATCCGCTTCATCAAATCTTCTTAGCCTGCTTTGTAATTTTGTCAAAAATATCATTTACCAGATCATTTAATTGTTCTTTAAAAATAATTACCAGACCAATTAACACCACAATAATCAAAATAATCTCAACCGTTCCCATGCCGTCTTCTTCTAATAAAAAATCCTTTACTCCTTTTTTGTACATCTTTATTTCTCCTTTCTTCTATATTCCGCCGAATGAAAAATACGCCGGAATAACAATAATCATCAAAACAACTCCCATCATCATCATCATCGGAAGCAGTAATTTCGTTCCTGCCTCTTCCCCAAGCCGTACGGCTTCCTGTTTTCTTTCTTCAAAAGCATTTCTTGTTTCTGTCAGTAAACTATCTTTTAACCCCTCCGTCCCTTTTCTTTGATTCTGCAGAATAATGGATACCAATTTGCGATAACACATTAAATTACATCTTTTTGCAAAATAATCATATGCATCCGCTTCGCTTGCCCCATTTTCCAATTTGCGTACCATCATCATCACTTCTTCGTATACAAACCGTTTTTTTCCTCCCGCCACTTTTCTTTTCTGATAATCAAATGCCAATCTTATAAATGCATTCCGCACGCTCATTCCTGCTCCGATTAGCAATTGCAATTTACTGACAAATTCCGAGTATTCCATCAATAACTGCCGGTTCCGTTCTTTGTATTGCGTATGTATATCCCTGTCCTTTCCCCATATAACTGCAAACACTGCGATAACCGGAAATAGAACAAGTATCAGGAAAAAATCTTTTTTTTCTTCCTGCCAGCCAATTTGCTTCCCGTCCAGTACTTCCGGCAATTCCAAATACTCTTTTTCGCGGGACTCCTTTTCTTTTTGGCTTACCATATCAATAAGATTATCTCTTACTTCATCTTCTGCTGATTTTTCCTTGGGATATACCATCACCGTGATTTTCTTTTCCCTTTGCATTTCGTTCAGATAAATATAGGCCGTTATCTCCACCTGTATTCCCTGTTTGGGAATCTCTTCTGTTCCAAAGGTTCCATCCTCCTGCAAAACTCCGTAGTTATTACTGGTCCATTCGATATAAACTTCCGTGTCTTCCCACTCTGTCAGCAAATTCAACGGGCGCGTCACCTGTTCCAGACTTTCATTCTCTCCTTTGATTATTTCTTCCAAATGAGTCTCTACTTCTTGTAAGAGTTTTTCTTTCTCTTCTTCCGACATCTCCTTTTCTCCAAGTGTAATCATCACATCTTCAATCATCTCATCCTCTATCTGCGCATCTAAAACTATTTCCCTGTCTCCCTCTCCTTCCGGATTTCTCTCAAGATATTTGCCATCTTCCAACTCCGTACTCAGCAAATGCTTACATAGATACAATAAAACAATCAAAACAGTGGCTATTCCCAACTTAACGGCACTTTCTATTTTCTTTATGTAATAATCCTTTATCTGTTTTTCTATATTTACTCCCGGATATAAACCGGATAATTCCTCCTCTAATTGCTTAGAATAATAATGTTTATTTTTCTTCTCAAACCATCCCACATACAAATCAAAAATCTTTGCTGCCACTTTAGAAATATTCCCACTCCCCTTCCTAAATCTCTATTCCGGTTATCTTCTCTGAAAGGGCCACTGCCAGAAGGTATATTCCCAGACAAAATGTCATAAAAATATGCCCTCCCCACGTTTTGTATAATGTGTCAAAATAACCTTTCGACGCAGAGCCTATATATAAAATTATAAAAAATGGGATCACCGACATAATTTTTGCTTCCAATTTCCTGGCACTAAGCAATGTCTGTATTTTTTGTTTTGTCTCCATCTTTTCTTCTATAACCGAAATCCCTGTCCGGATAATCTCCGGCATATTTCCGCCACTTTTCTTTCCAATCGTCAAAATATTAGCAAAATCCATAATATCTTCTTCTCCGCTACGTTCCCCCAACTCCTCCAGCAAACGTTCCGGTAGCTGTCCGTTCCGGATTCCTGTCCGGATATACATAAGTTCTTTTACAATAAGACTGTCTTCCCTATAGAAATAGAGCATATCTTTATACGCCTCGGCTATTGCATTTTCCAAAGAATAACCTGCCTGAATGGCATTATTAAGCGACGTTAGCATCTCCTTAAACTGACTCAATAAATCCTGTTTTCTCTGCCTGCACAATTCCTTCTTCTTTCTCTTTATCAGCACAGGCAAAAGCGGTATTAAAAAAATCATCCACTTAATCGAACCATAAAAAAAGTAAGCAAATACCCCTATTATTCCCAAACTCTGTAATCCATATAAAATCCATTCTTTTTTGGAAAACAGGTAAGTATTATATTCTGTTCTATGCCGGACTATCTTCGGTTTTATTATTGACAATTCCCGCCGCCTGTAATTTCGCCACATTTTCAAGTTCTCCCACTTTTATCAACTTTCCTGTTACACGTTCTCCACCTGTCAGAGTTTCCTGAAAGGAAAAAAGCGGATTTATCAGGATTCTGTCCTCTTCCATTCCGGTAATCTCTGCAATTTCCAATACCTTGCGGCTCTTATCACGTAATCTTCCAAGATGAACAACAATATCCACTCCGCTGCTGATTTGCCGACGGATGGCCTGCAAAGGAATCTGTGCCGCCATCAAAATCATTGTCTCAACTCTCAATAATGTATCCGCCGCACTATTAGAATGCACCGTTGACATACTTCCGTCATGTCCGCAATTCATTGCCGAACAGATCATATCCATCGCTTCCTCTCCCCGGACTTCCCCAACTACAATCCTGTCGGGACGCATACGCAGGGAGGTCTTAATCAAATCCCTGATGGTTATTGCTTTTCCCATTTCCGTATTTGCGTTTTTGGTTTCCATACGGATTAAATTGTCAATTCCCAAAAGTTGTAATTCTGCGCTGTCTTCTATCGTAATGATTCTTTCATCCTTCGGTATATAACCGGAAAGTGCATTCAGAAATGTCGTCTTGCCGCTTCCCGTTCCTCCGCTGACTAAGATGTTGTATCCGGCAATTACAAGCCGCCTTAAAAAATCTGCTGCCTGGCTTGTTATAGCTCCCAACCCTATCAATTTATCCATATCAAACGGCTGTTCCGGAAATCTCCGGATTGTCAGTATCGGTCCGTTTAGTGCTACCGGGTTTAATACCACATTGACACGGGAACCGTTTTCCAAACGTGCATCCACTATCGGTGACATGTCATTTACCACCCGGTTACACTTTGCCACTACCATTTGGATAATATTCTTTAATTTTTCCTCTGATTCAAATTGTTGTGCCAGTTTCCGGATTCTTCCGTTTTCTTCCACAAATATGGCATTTGGTCCGTTCACCATTATTTCCGTAACCTTCGGATCATCAATCAGATTTTGTAAAATGTCCAGCTTTCTTAATGAATTAAAAATCTCCTGTCCCAAAAGGACTCTCCTGTGATATGGCAAAAACTCATTCTTTGTTCCCTCCGAAAGTTTTTTGGACACCATTTCCTCTATTTTCTCATCCGACACATCCCCTACATATTCCAATTCTTCAAGAATCTTTTCCCGGATACTATCTGCAATTCTTTTTTCCTTATCCGACAGCATACAAATCCTCCTTTATTTTCTCTTTCACTATCGCCGCCAATTCACTGACCGTAAGCCTGTCCAATTGCACCGGTAGATACGAGAACTTGGGTAGTTCGCATTTATTGGTTTTTTCCAGAATATCCTCATAACAGCACTGCCTGATCATCTGTTCATACTGATCAATTTTGGCCATTGCAAACCCATCCCGTTCCGTCATGGTATAAATCACAAAGCACTGTCTTAATATCTCAAACAATCCCTGTATACTGTCCGAAAGATCTAAAACCAAATATTCATATTCGCTCTGACTTTCAATTTCATAAAACAGTTGCAGCCATTCTTTTGCCTCAATACTGATTAAGTCCATCTGACACAACATCGGCGGTAAGATGTCCATTCCATTGACACTTTCCACCATACTCCCCAGAATATAAGCCAGTCCCTGCTTTCCGTTTTGTATGTAATACAGCAAATCCGATAAATCTCTTTGAAAATTCCGCTGCAGCATACTGTTTAAGCCGGAAAATCCCTCCATATTGATATAAAGAACCTTTCCCTTTTTGGCTAACAACTGTCCCATTGTTAATCCGAAGGTAGTCTGCATGGTCCGTTTTACCGGAGAATATAATCCGATGATTTTAAGCGGAACATTCCGTAAAATGTGACTCCCTTCCTTACACTCCCCTGCCAGTATCTGAAGAACCTCTTTCATCAGTACTTCACAGGACTGGTATTTCCAGACAGCCCTGCCGCTTTCCTTATCAATACTGTTCTTCTCGCTCAGAGTAATTACCGACGGAATCATCTGCGTTAGCTCATCTGTTTCGTACTTCTCACAAATGAGAGCCGCCTCCACATTCTGTTGCTTTGTAAACTGTATCAATTTTTCCATTGTCGAAAAATGTCTTACCTGAAACGGAAAACCTTCTTTCAAATTCAAATAATCCGCCAGTTTTGATGCATACCTCTCCTCTGCATCACAAACTGCCAATATATGATTCATAGATATGTCCCTCCCACTGATATGAGTGTTCCTGCAAAGAGGAAAACTGCCAAACGAACTTTACTTTTCCTTACCTGAAATGAACGGTAATAGAGAATTTTGCAGACAGAATACCCTGCTGCCGTTAAAAAAGTGTAAAACAACGCCCACAGCATCTCCTGCCGCGTCAAATAAAAACTCATCATAGCGATACATTTGATATCGCCCGCACCAAGTGCTCCAATTGTAAATGCCGGAAAAAAAATAAGAATAATAAAAATAAATACCGAAATGCTCTCAATAAAGTGATTTGTAGTTGCGATTCCCATTATCAGACCCATTATAATTAACCAATTGGGAATCCTATTGCTACGCAAATCCGTAACCACGGCTGCTGCCAACAGCAAAAATAAAAGGATTACAATATCCCTCACCTCCTATGGAAATTAACTGTGGAATTCTTTCGGAAAATCAGATACTTCTCATATCTGTCTTTGAAATGTTTGATTGTGATGATGATTTGTAATTGCGAGTATAGTCAATTTGTTTTGAGAATTCAAGTGATTTTTCCCAACTGACACATTTTCTACATATTCTACAAAAAATTATAGAAATTTATCCCGTAAAGTAGGATAATCCCAGGAAAACCAAGGCCTGCGGATGCCAAAACAGTACACGGATTAATACCTACTTCACAGTAAATTCCCTGTAAGGCAAGAAAATTATTAATGTAATAAATACCAAGTGTGCCAAGAATTCCACGCAGTACAAAATTCATTAACAGCTCGGAGCCTTTTTTGAGCGCAACAAATAAAAGCACCACCGCACATACAATAACGCCAATTATCATTAAGCCTTCTTTTTCTAACTGCATGGAAATACCACCCGTCTTTTAATATCGTTGTTTTTTCATCTTATGATATTCCTGTCCCAAATATGTCCATATTCTTAAAATTCAACCTTATAAGTATAAATTTGCCAAAAGTGACTATACTTAGTAAAAATATATCCTTACAAGGAAGGCTGTTATATGAAATTTTTCTTTCGTGAAATAAATAAACCGACAATAAAAGAGGTCCCCAAGACCCGGCGTGAGCTGATTCTTGAAGACCTTGAAAAAACAAAATGTGAATTGGATACCGCTTATCGCGGTTTTGATTATGTAACCGATCCGGATTTGATCGATTGTTACATCTATGACATCAATGCCATTTTAAAACGATACAAATATCTGCTGGAACTGGTTGCCGAAACCAAAGAGGATGTGGAACCCGTTCCTTTCCCGTCAGACACAGAAACCGCGGTTACTGCCTGCATCGGTTAAATTCTCGTTCAGGGAATTCCGTCCGTAGGTAAGACCTGCCACTACACCCTGCGTGTGGCTCATTACAGGAGCACTTTCGTCTGCTGAGACAATCTCATCATAAGCATCCCTAAGCTTTTGCAGATTGTTCTTTACAGAAACAAGGAGCTCCTTTTTTTCATCCAAAATTCCGTCCCTGAGAGACTTTTTCATGGATAAATATATTCTGTGAAGCGGTTTTGCCAATTCATACTCAAAATGAAGATTATGTATCATTTCCTCAATGCTTTTCCTTGCAAAATCCGCCTGGACTTTGGCATTGGGCATATCCCCTTTTTCCATATATGCAATGGCATCGCCTGCATAAACAATTGCGATATCATAGAGAATGACAATCATCTGCGCGGAATTAGCCTGCGCTATTTTTCTGGTAAACTCTTTTTTCTGCTCCGCTGTCATGGGCTTTTACCTTCCTACTGTAATAACTGAAGTACCTGTGACGGGCGCTCATTCGCCTGTGCCAAAATAGATGTGGCTGCCTGTGTTACAACCTGTAAATTGGTGTAATCCGTCATTTCTTCAGCCATATCAGTATCCATAATACGGGAATAAGCCGCCGTTACATTTTCCTGGGAGGTGGCGAGGTTATTCTGTGTATGCTGTAAACGGTTCTGATATGCGCCTAAACGGGAACGCATCTGTGAAACATAGCTAATGGCGTTCTTTACTTCGTCAATTGCACGGTTTGCGCCGTCTAATGTGGATACATCCGTTCTGCTTGCTCCGATATTCAGTAAGGACAATTCCGGAATTCGTAAATCAATGGTCTGTCCTTCGTTTGCACCAATCTGAAGTGTCATGCCGCCGATTCCGGTTAAATCCAGTTCTAAGTTAGAAATCTCATCCATTGCCGAATTTGGTTCGGTTCCTGCATATGCTGAAACATCAATGCGGATTTCAAATCCGTCTTCACCGCTGATAATCAACTGTTCATCCGTTCCGGATACCTTTACCGGAATGGTCTGCTGAGGTACAATATCCGTTTTTACGATGGATGCCTGCGGATTCTGTGACATATCTACATTTCCCAACTCATCAAATGCTACACCGGAAACAGTAAGACTGTATACTCCGATATTTACATCATCCGAATAGTAATTTACCTTAATATCGTTATTATCGGTATAACCCTTCAAATCAAATGTGCCGTCAAATAACTTCTGTCCGTTATACTCGGTTGTCTCACCAATACGGGCAATCTCGTCCTTCAACTGGGTAATTTCGTCCTGAATTACTTTTCTGTCATCATCTGTAACCGTTCCGTTTGCAGACTTAACTGCCAGTTCGTTCATTCTCTGAAGCATATCGTGCACTTCGGATAATGCTCCGTCTGCAATTTCAACAACCGATTCCCCGTCTTTGGCATCCTGTTCTGCAGAACTGAGGCCTCTAAGCTGTGCGTTCATACGACGTGCAATGGCAAGACCTGCCGCATTATCCTTTGCATGGTTAATTTTGTAACCGGATGAAAGTCTTTCCAAAGAGGTTCCCAGTTTATTGTCTGCTACCTTTAATGAATTGTTGGCAATCATCGCCGATATGTTGTAATTAATCTTTAATCCCATACGTTCCTCCGTTCTCTAGTCAAATGCTCTTTGCAGTCCCGTTAAAAATACCTTTGCCACTTCGTATAATTGTTTTGTGGCAACACTCTTACTATTGTTATCGACATCTGTCTGCGAAAACGTTAGTAAATTCAGCTCTTTTCTTCCCTGCGAATGTGAGTTTACATAATTTGTTTTTCCGATTTCCAGACCAAGTTTATCCAATTGTCCCAAAACAACTTCTCCGACTGCCTGTAACCGTTCTTTTCCCATCTCGCTGTCCGCAATAAAATAACTTTCCAATGTGTTATCGCTAATACGGAAACGGACACCTGCTTTTCCAAAGCTATCCGTCTGCATTGTGATATTTACGGTGCCTTTTTCTTCTGCGTCGTGTACCAGTACCAGATTTACGGATGTCATCTCTCCGTTAATTTCCATCGGTACCTCATAGTTTTCCTGCTTACGCAGTGTATTCATAATCGAAAGCTGTTTAAAGCTCATCGTTACGGCCCGCATCTCTTCCAACGTTTCTGCCTGTGAATCCGTTGCCTCCCGTAAAATGACCTTGGCATGAGTTTCCCATTTTTCCATTGCTTCCTGGGCAGAATCATAATCGGTAAATTTATCAACCAAAGCCTTTGTCAAATCATCGGTTTCTTTTGTATATCTGCTATCGGCAACTTCTTTTGCATCAAGCTTCTTTGCAAAATCCTTCACGCGGCGGGCGGTATTTCCTTTCTCAAAATACAGCTCCTTTGTTGCAATCACATTTTCTGCAGAAAGTGCTAAATCCGCGCCCTCCAATACCTCGTAAACGCCTTTTTGTGCGCCGGAGGCTTCTTTCCACATCTGTTTGGCATCTTCCATCATTGCCTGCCTTGCCACCGCAATACCCTCTTCAATCTGTGTGGAAATGGATGGTCCTTTTGCCGAAACTCCCGTCAGCAGACCGAAATCCTCATCTATCGTATAATCCATTCTTCCGACTTTGCGGTTACGTGCCGCTGTTAAGAGATTGCCAAGCGTCAGCTCGCCTCCCTGATTCAGCAGGCTTCCGATTGCCGCACCGTCTGCTTTTCCAATCTGATGGAACGCACGGTAAATTCCGATATATGCACCACGTTCGCTTTCGTTAATCTGTCCGCTTTTCTCCAGTTCGTAAAGAAAACGGGCATATCGCTCGGCGTCTGCTGCCGGTTCGCTATCCAATTTATTCAGATATTCTTCCAACTCATCAAGACTCATGGTTAACGGGTTAACACCTTCCCGGATTAAGGAAAGAGTTCTTGCCGGTGTCATGGCATTCACCACGCTCTCCACCTGCAAATAAGTCTCTTTTACCTGTTCCAGGGATTCATCCGTTACCGGCGTGCTGTTATATCCAAGAATTCTTACCGCCTTGCGGTTCTCCTCTGACAATTCCTGTCCCATATCCTGTAAAATAGCATCCACATTGGCAAATGCCTTCCGGATGGAATCTCCCATATCCGCTCTTGGCGCGGTCATAAGGGTTTCGTAGGATAAACCGGCTGCCCGATACTGCTCCCTAAGCGCCGCACCCTGTGTATGTACGGTGGAAAGGGACACTTCCGTCGTTGCCTTAATTCTTCCGATAACTGCTGCCGGCAAATAAGGGATGTCCTTTAAAATACTGTCTGTCTGCTTATATAATGCGGTTTTCTGTTCAATCTGTTGTGAATTTTCTTCCCCGAAGAATGAAACCGCCAGTTTTTCTTCCTGCTGCTTTAATTCTTCCACCAACTGTGTAAGCGGCGCCGTATCGATGGCATAATCCGATTTGAGTAAACGGATATTGGCATCGATGGTCATACGAAGCTGAACCTCCGCCAGCACTCTTGCCGCATGTGTATATTTTTCCGTTATCTGTGCATCTGCCTGAATGGAAATACTTGCCTGCACCAGGTTTTCCCTTGTGATTTCTCCGGCTTCTATCTGCTTCTGTGCTTCTGTCAGATTTTTAAGTGTAATTTCCTGTTTCTTAAAAACGGCATCTACAACGGCTTCTTTCGTAATGCTCTGTGCTGTTTCCAGATAGTAGTTTGCTTTTTCGTATACCGATTCTTTGTCGGAAACCAAACTTCCTTCTACTGCTGCCTCTCCCTTAGAGAGTGCATTCACTGCCGCATTGATTACCTCTTTTTTATCCAACGGAAAAGACAGGGTTAAAATATCCTGCAAACCATGCATGGAATCTTCCGTAACCGGAATCCCCTTGCTGATAAGCCACTTTGCCTGCTCCATTGATTCTTCTTTTGTCTGTGTCCCGAGGTCCATCTTTTCAATGGTCTTTGCTATCTGCGGTTCCATTGCCGCCAAATCTGCCACTTCTGCTTTTTTTGCAAAATATCCCGGCATCTCCTGTGAAAAATAACCCTTGGACTGCTTGCTTCCGTCTCCCTGTGCACTGAAACTTGCACGGTAAATATTTTCTACCGTCGGCTCCAAACGGTTTTCCAACATGTATTTTTTGCCTGCGTCATCCAGCTCCGTTACCTGCTTTGATTTCTCCAAAGCTTCTTTTACTGCCGATACATTTTCTTCATGAACCGGCATATCTGCTTTTTTAAACGCCTGCTCAACATCTCTTGCAAGCGATGCACTTCCAAGAATCTCCGTCAGTTTTTCACGGCTCAAATCATCGTTATATCCGGCAACTACTTCTCCTGATTTTGCCATCTCCGCCTTGATGTGGTCCACAATCGTAACCACCTGCTCCGGATCCAGTTTGGATGGGTCAAAGCCGTCCTTCATCATTTTATTAAAATCTTCCGTAGACATAATATTAGACATTACCGTCATCTGGTCACGTTTGGCCGCCAAATTATCAAATTCCGTGCCAAACTCCTGCATCACTTCCTTTGCCGACCGTCCGTGGTCTGCGTAAGCGTTGTTGTCCATAACTGTTCCGGAAATGTCTAATGAGTATGCTCCGTTCCGAATATCTCTGTAGTGGGAAAAATTGCCCTGTGCCGCGCTACTTTTCTCTACATTTTGATTCGGATTCCAATTATCAAAAGTAATCTTCATATTCTGTTTCCCTTCTTAGGAAGATAAATGCCGAAGTACTTTCGGCATTTTAAAAAGCTCTCTTCATAAAAGCAAAAAAGGTGAATGGATTATCCACTCACCTTTTATTTCGGACAAAAAGCCGATTTACTTTAGATTTCAAATACTGCTGCGCTGCATGGTGCCAGATTAAACTTGATTCTGTACGGTAAATTATCACATTCTTCCTCTGTCGGAGTGATGGTTGCCGGAATCTCGTTTCCGTTTCCGCCAAACCGTACATCATCGCTGTTTAATATCAGCTTACACTTTTTCTTTTCCGGAACACCGACTTCAAAATTCTCGCGCATAATCGGTGTCATATTAAGTACAAATAAAAGTTTCTTCTTACCGTCTTTGCTCTTACGCATAAAACTGTAAATACTTCTGTCCGCGTCATTGCAGTTTACCCACTCAAAACCGCTCCAGTCGCGGTCCACTTCGTACATTGCCGGATTCTTACGATACAGGTTCAAAAGTTCCTTCACGTATTCCTGCATACCTTTATTAAGCGGCTCCTGCAATAAGAACCAATCCAGTTCTCTTTCTTCACTCCACTCACGTTCCTGTCCGAACTCCTGTCCCATGAAAAGAAGCTTCTTACCGGAATGACCGAACATATATGTATATCCGGTACGCAGGTTCGCATATTTATCAACCTGATATCCCGGCATCTTATTTACCATGGAACACTTCAGATGTACCACTTCATCATGGGATAACGGTAAAATATAATTCTCAGAACCGTTATAACTCATCGCAAATGTCAGTGCGTGATGATTGTTCTTTTTGAAAAGAGGATCCAGCTTCATGTATTCACAGAAATCATGCATCCAACCCATATTCCACTTAAAGGAGAATCCGAGTCCGTCATCCTCTACATTGCCGGTAACCTTCGGCCATGCCGTAGATTCTTCTGCAATTGTAAGAACTCCCGGGAATCCGCCATGGATTACGGAATTAAAATGCTTGAAGAATTCAATGGCATCTAAGTTTTGGTTGCCGCCGTATTTGTTCGCCAGCCACTGGCCGTCTTTTTTACCGTAATCAAGATATAACATGGATGCAACCGCATCTACGCGAAGTCCGTCAATATGGAATTCCTTAATCCAATACAATGCATTGGCAATTAAGAAGTTCTTAACCTCTGTCTTGGCATAATTAAAAATCTTGGTACCCCAGTCCGGATGTTCGCCTCTTCTGCTGTCCGGGTCTTCAAAAATACATACGCCGTCAAACTCTGCAAGTCCGTGGGAATCTCTTGGGAAATGCGCCGGTACCCAGTCAAGAATTACACCGATATTATTCTTATGCAATTTATTAACTAAATAAGCAAAATCCTCCGGTGTTCCATAGCGGGATGTCGGTGCATAATAGCCCGTTACCTGATACCCCCAGGAACCGTCAAACGGATGCTCTGCAATACCCATTAATTCCACATGGGTGTATTTCATCTCTTTTAAATATTCAACAATACGGTCTGCAAACTCACGGTAGTTATAAAAGCCTTCATCCCCGCTCGGATGCTTCATCCAGGAACCGATATGACATTCGTAAATCGCAATCGGCTCTGCATTCCAATCCTTCTTTGCTCTGGCTCCCATCCAGGAATCATCGGTCCACTTAATCCCGGAAAGGTCCGTTGTCACTGATGCCGTACCCGGTCTGTATTCTGCCGCATTGGCAAACGGGTCTGCCTTATAAAGCTTACGTCCGTCCTGTGTTGTAATTAAAAATTTATACTGTTCACCGGTTCCGACACCCGGAACAAATGCGCTATAGATTCCGCCCGGTCCCAATTTGGTAAGCGGATGGGACATCTCATCCCAACCGTTAAAGGATCCGGTTACATGTACTTGTTCTGCATTCGGTGCCCATACCGCAAAATAGGTACCCCTCTCGCCATCTTCTTCAGACGGATGCGCTCCTAATTTTTTGTAAATATCATAATGTGTTCCCTGCGCAAATAAGTACTGATCTGCCTCTGAAATAAAAACCTTCTCTAAAGACTTCTTTTTCATTCTTGCCTTGCCCCCATTTTAGTAAAGGAAATCTTTTTCCCTTAAAATAATCATATCTTCGTCATCGTATCTCTTTGCAAGCAGTAAATCTGCAAAATGCTTAAGATTCTTACGGTTTGCGTGATCAATTGCTTCGTCTACGATATCACGGACATCCGCTACCGTTACAATATGATCGGATGTCTGCATCTCCTCAATTCTGGTATGAAGCGCAAGTACACCCATCTCATCAATTGTGTACTCTAAGTAACGCGCATATTTCTTACCGTATGCAACGAGCGCATCGTCCCCAAGTTCTTCTACCTCAATATGGACATTAAATGCACTCTTCAGACCTCCGAAATATTCCATCATCTTATGCATTGCCTTCTTGGTATCCTGTAAAACAACTACGATACCCGTCTGTTCCTGATTCAATGCACGAAGGAGATCTTTTGTAGTCTGGGCATCCATTCCGGAAGCCATCTCAACAATCAAAGCACCATTGGCAAGCTTACTAACCATGGATGCAATATCTCTGTTGTTTAATGAAAAACCGGTTACCTTGGCAACTTTTCCGGAGAAATTACGGTCCGTCATCTGTACTTCTTTGACAACGCTCTTTGCCAGTTCTATCGCTTCATCCGGTGTCTCTCCGGTAACAAATACATTGCCTGTATAAGCCGCAAGGCTAATCTGATCAAGGGACTGCATCAGACGGATACGTGCACCCTTTGTCTGTACGAACGGCGCAAATAATGCGACCTCTTCTTCGGACATATTACGTGTGGTCTCACTCTCCGTTACCGTTGCAGGTTCCTCTGTTGTCTCCTCTTCGGTTGAGGCAGCTTCCACTTTCTCTTCTTCCTCCTCTGTTTCTTCCAATGTAATCTCTTCCAAAACAGGGGCTTCTTCCGTTGCCGCCTCTTCCTGCTCTTGTTCTACGTCTTCTGTAGTCATGGCAACAGCTTCTTCAATTTCCTCTATCTCTTCAAATTCTTCAGCAGCCTCTTCTTCAACTTCCGGCACTGCAACAACCACTTCCGGTTCCTCTGCCGTCTCTTCCGCAATCTCCGGTTCTTCCGTAAGTTCAACCAATTCCTCAACTTCCGGTAAGTCTTCGTCTTTTTCGAGTTTCTCTAAAATACCGTCCCTTACCTTAGCCTCGAACTCAGTAAACATGGTACCTGTCTGGTCCAAAACCCTCTGCTGAACCTGTTTCTTACGCTTCTCTTCGATATCCTTCTTTGTCTTTTCCCACTCTGCAAGAATATCTTCCAGATTCAACTGCCCGGTAATCTGCTTCTCTATTTTTTCCTCTTCCGGCATAACAAGACTAATCTGTCCGTCGTATTCCTGGGAAAGAAGACGTCCCATCTTCTCCGGCGGATTCACATTGGATAAATCCATGCCCGTTGATTTGCCCTGCATTACTTCCCGGATGGACGGTCTTTCTTCACGGATGGCACTTTCCACCGCTTCGGCAACCTGCTCGCGAATCATATTGGAGAATGGTTCCTTAGCCGCTTCCACAATACGGATAACGCCTGTATCGGATAAATCCTGGGAATGAATCGGTCCCGTCGTTTTTGGTTCTTCCTCAACAACCGGAATCTCTTCCTCTTCTTCCGGTTCTTCTATCGCCTCTTCCATAACCGGTTCCTTGGCTACAATCTTACCATCATTGATGATGAGCTCCTGAAGCTGGTCCGTATCCGCAAACATCGGTGCCATAATGGCCTCTGTAACGCTTCCCGGCACATACTCTTCTTCCTCATCCTCTTCAACCGGAATCTCTTCCTCTAAAGGAACTTCTTCTTCCATCTCTTCCGGCTGTGGCTCTTCTTCTATAGGTTCTTCCTCAATCGGCTCTTCATAAGTAACCTCTTCAACCGGTTCTTCCACTTCTACCGGTGCAGATACTTCCTGCATTACTTCTGCCGGAATATCCATCTCCTCCGTATAAAGCGGTGCAAACGCATTATCTGCAACAAGAACTTCCTTCATGCTCTCTGCAAGTTCTCTCTGAAGGTTAATAGTATTGTACTGGCTGACATCCACCGGTTTTACCTGGATATCCACCGTCTCTCCTCCAATATTCTGCTTAACAGGCTGTTCCACCGGACTCTCATAAACCTTTGTCTGGTCCTCATACTGTGCCTGCTCTTTTGCCGGAATCATATTCTTATATAATACTTCCTGCTCCTGTGTCAGCTGCTGGTGAAGCATCTTAAGCTCCATCGCTTTTTTCACATATTTGCCTTCACGGAACCACAGGATTAATTCATCGCATTCTTCCACACATTTGGTACTAAGACCGATGCGATGATAGAGATATGCCAATTCATATCCCCATTTCTCCCTGTAATCGCGCTTCTTAAACTCTTCCAAAACCGCAATACGTTCTTCTAAGCTGACATCCTGCGCTTCGTAAATCTTATACTGTAAAATAAACTTGCCGCTGTCCATCGGCGCCAACTGTACATACTCTTTGTAGTACTCAATCGCACCAACCACATCGTCCGTTTTGATACACAATTCACACAATGAATAGATAATGGTTCTTCCGCCCGGATTCTTCTCGTATGCCTGAATTAATATATCCTTCGCTTCCTTATAGCGACGGTTAATTTTGTAAAGGTCGCTGATTGTACACAGCATGGAAATGCTTCTTACGCGTGACCAATCGATAGTATCTGCTATCTCAACTGCCTTTACAAACTCTCTTTCCCTGATTAATGATTTGATTTCTTCTGACCGTAATTTGTACTCGTACTTATCCACGGTATCCACCTCTTTGAAAATTCCTCTGTTCTGTGCTTCTTTGCAAAAAATAAATTCTGCACACAATTACCCACTGTTGGTTTCAGTGTATCATATGACCTATGAAAATACAAGAAAAAGGGTTAGGAAATTCAAGGAAATACCAGATATTGTGTCGAAATTAAGAAATGAATTTTTTATTTGATACATTAGTTTTTGTAAAAAAGCAAATACTACTCTTGAAAGGAGATTGAATTATATGAGCAAAAAATGGATTATTTATTGTAGTTTTATTTTGACAGCCTTATTCATGACCGGTTGTGGTTGCGGCAAAACCAATGTAGCACCACAGCCTTCTTCCGTACCGGAAACAACTCCCGCTACAGAAACCGCGCCATCCGCATCTGCCACACAGGACATTGCGCAAACCATGATTACCGCTGAAGATGCCAAAGCCATCGCTTTACAGCATGCCGACCTGGTGGAAGAAGAGGTTACTTTTAGCAAATGTGAGTTGGATAAGGAACTTGACGGCACAAAATATGATGTCGAATTCTACACCGAAGACCGCATTGAATACGATTTTGAAATCGATGCCTACACCGGTGAAATCCTTAGTTATGACTGGGATGGGGAGGATGCCCTTTTTATTGAAAGTGTAACCGAAAACAGTACGATGAATGCACAGGAGAATAACTAATTTCCAATGTTAGTATTCTGATCTGCCATTCCATGAATTGTAAAAACGCTTCTCAGCATCAAAAATTGGTGTTGAAAAGCGTTTTTCTATTTATAAATTCGTATCAATATATTCCATAAACGGCTTTTTGTTAACTTTGTCCGGATTGCCCACATACCAATCGTAAGCCTCCTGCAATCCATCCTTTAGCGGCTTGGTCTTTGGCATGAGTTCATACTGCCTGGTTACATCCAGATAATATTCGTAATCATAGAAACTGAAATAATTTCTCTGCTCAATGTCTTTGTATACATTTACTGTTTCCAATGGTTTTCCGGCAATGTCATAGCACATCTTTACCCAGTCAAATACGGAAACCGCTTCTTCATTTCCCACATTATAGATATGCTGTGACGGTTTCTTTTCAAGAATGACATCCATGAATCTGCAAAGATCTTCTACATGGAAAAATTGCAGTTTCATCTCACCGTTTTTCGGAAGGTAAAATTTACGTCCCTGCATCGCACAATCAAACACAAATGCCTCGCGGTACACATTATTCATCGGTCCGTAAAGATATGGCGGCCGCAAAATATAGGCATTCGGATTTCTCTGCAAAAGAACTGTCTCGGCAGCAATTTTGTCCGTTCCGTATTTTCCCCAGAACTTATTAACCGCAGTCTGCGCTTCCTCAACAAAAGGCTGTGGCGCATACTCCGGATACACCGCGCTGGAACTGATAAATACATACTCACCAAAACTTCCAAGCGCATCCAAAAGACAGCCTATGTCTTCTCCTGTGTATGCCGCAACATCAATTACCGCATCAAAATGATATGGGCGAAGCACATCCCCTAATACATGCCTGTCCGCCTGAATCAGTTTTACTCCTTCAGACTGCGGTCGGTTATTGCGATTTAATACGTATACCTCGTATCCTTTTGCTACATAGTACTCTGCTATAAAGCGGCTTACGAAAACGGTTCCGCCGGTTACTAAAATTTTTGCTTTATTTTTCATATCCGTCCTCTATCTCTCCACAAATTCAAACACATCCATCGGCTCTTTCGCCTGTAAAAATTCAGGCTTCGGTCTACTTGGTTGAGTAGTCCCTTCTTTAAAATACCAGGTTGCCTGAACCGGTTTCATACCAAGGTTCCTTGCAGTCTCCAATTCATAGCTACCACCGTCTCCGACGTAGACACATTCGTCCGCTTTTACAAAGAGTTCTTTCATGCAAACTTTGTAAATTGCTTCTTCCGGTTTTCTCATTCCTAATTCACAAGATAAACATACCGCATCAAAATACGGAAATAATGCACTGTCACGGATAACATTCGCTTCCTCAAAATAACAGTTGCTGATTAAGCCAATCTTAAGTCCCTGCTTTTTCAACTCTTTTAACATTGGTATAATCTGCGGCTGAAGATGATTAAAGCATTCTACCTTTGTTGCCACTCTCTTTGCTGCCAGTTTTTCTACCAGTTCCTGCGAGTAATTTCCCACATCTTTCAGCGTCATCGTAAGCAGTTCTTCCAATGTCATTTTTCCTACGGTACGCATCCGCTCATATTCGTCATTACGCCAGACACGGAAGAATTCTTCTCTTGTGACGCCTGCGTCTGCTGCCATCTCTCCTCCAAAGTACAGTGGACAGTTGTAATGTGTAATTAACGTTTCGTACATATCAAATATTACGGCTTTAGTCATAATTTCTCCATTCCTTTTATTTCAACCTTTCAACCAGCCACTCAGTACACTCCTCAATAAATCCTAAAATAACTTTATCATTGCAATACCGAAATCCACTGATGTCGTAAATTTCTTTTTTCACATATTCTTCGGTCAACATGTATTGTATCAGTTTTTCAATTTCTTCCTTCCCAATGCAATTTTCTATCGAATAGACTCTGCCGTTTTCCAATAATTCCATGATATGACTACTGTGGGGATTTGTCTGATACAACCATTGATCACTCTCTGAGGCTTCTTTCCCATAAATATGATATACTTCTTCCACATTTGTTCCTTCTAAATTCATCTGCCGAAACGGTCTCCAAATTTTGATATCATTCTGTATATCCGTCAAAATATGTACACAATATCCGGCAATAAAATCCCTATTGTCTGCACTCTTGTTTTCTTCCCAAAAGTGCATGGCATTCGATTCCCATTTGTCGGGATCCTCTGTAATTCCCCATCTCGGACCGCAATCCCATATATGACTCTTTTCTTTCATCTGAATCTGATAATTTTCACAAAAATGGACTGCATCCGGCGCAACAGCTCCTACTAAAAAATCTCCCGGATTTTTAATCCAATTCCATTTATTCAGTAACCGGTATGCCACTTCCAGATGTATCATTGAATATGCCATCTCTCTAATTCCTCCCAAACACAATTCCCCTTTATTATAACATCGCATGAAAAAGGTGCAATCCCAATGGAAATGCACCTGATTAATACATATTCTCTTACTCCCCGCCCAGCATCTTCTCCGGCGGTTTTACCACATATGCCAC
This sequence comes from Lachnospiraceae bacterium, assembly GCA_045586245.1. Classification (GTDB taxonomy): domain Bacteria; phylum Bacillota; class Clostridia; order Lachnospirales; family Lachnospiraceae; genus RGIG8767. Next base: position 23,196 of record JAZMZZ010000105.1, read on the forward strand.
AATCAGCGGAATAATCATGACAACCCAACTAATCGGCTCGGTAAATGCCACACCGATATATCCGGATACCGGCACCAGAAAACTTGCGGATAAAATTTTTAACAGCATTTCCACAAAACTGGAAATAAGCGGAATAATCTTGCGTCCCATTCCCTGCAAAGTACAGCGCAGGATAAATAACGGCCCCAATACATATAAAAACCATCCGCCGACATTCATGTACAGCTGTGCGGCTTCCATGATTACTTCATTGTCCGTATGTGTCAGCCAGATAATGATTGCTTTTCCAAAGGCAAACCAAATTACCTGAACCGCAACCGCCATTCCCCAAACAATAAATATGGAGTGACGTACACCGCGGCTGACACGCTTCGCGTCGCCGGCTCCCATATTCTGGCTGGTATACGTTGTCATTGCCATTCCGACTGTGAAAAGTGCCACCACGAGCACATCAAAGACTCTTCTGCCCGCCGTATGAGCCGCCACATAATCGGTTCCGAGACTGTTAATGGCTCCTTGAAGCGTAATAGTTCCGATATTTACGATACATCCCATCAGCGCCATCGAAATACCGGTTGAAAACAGATTGCCGTACTGCCCCGGTTCCGGTTTCCAGTCTTCTTTTTTCGGTAATATTTCACGGAATTTCTTTAAAATAATACCGGCACACATCATCCCCGACATCGCCTGCGAAATAATGGTTGCCAGGGCCGCGCCCTCAATTCCTAAGTGAAAACCGCATACAAATAACAAATCCAGACCAATATTTATAACAACCGCAATTAACAGACAATATAGCGGCGTCTTACTGTCTCCGACTGCACGCAGAATATTCGCCGACATATTATAAAGTGCGGAAAAAATGACGCCTGCTAAAATAATCCTCACATACGCAAGCGCATCCGGCAAAATATCCGCCGGCGTATTCAACAGCTGTAAAACCGGCCCGATAAAAACCACTCCGATTACGGTTAACAGCACTGCTGCCCCGGCTGTAATCACCATCATTCCAGCCACAAACTGACGCATTCTTTTCATATCCTTTGCCCCGAAACTATGGGCAACCAGAATCGACAAACCCTGCGTCAGGCCATTCATAAATCCGATTAGCGTATTGGAAACAACCGCTGTCGCACCGACTGCTGCCAGCGCTCCCGTTCCGACATATGTACTGACAATCTTACTGTCAGCCATATTATAAAACTGTTGCATAATCTGCCCGAAAATGAGCGGAATTGCAAACATCATAATGACCTTGGCCGGATATCCTTTTGTTAAATCCTTCATGTAAGTATCCCTCGTAAAACCTTGTTCCTAAGCAATTATTCTTCCGTCAGTAATTTCCCCAATTCTTCCTTGCCGTTCCCGTAAGAATCCTTTACTTCTTTGTACAAATTATTGTAAAAATCTGCTGCCGCAGCCTGACGCTGTTTTGCCAGTTGCACAGCTTTCTTAGTATAAAACTTGGTATACAAATTTTCCAGCTTGTATTTATATTCCTGAAAAAAGGATGACGTTACATCTCCCGTTCCATCCGAAACAGAACCATCCTCTAATAATGAATACAACGGCTCTCCCATTTTCCCCTTATATAAAAGAGTTCTCGCAATTCCCATTGCGCCTACAACATCCAACTTGTCCGCATCAAATAAAATCTTTGCTTCCAAGGTCTGTGGCTGATTATTTTCGCGATAACGGTGCGCCTGAATGCAATGCCTTATCTTTTGCGCAAATTCATCTTCAAATCCATTCTCTGTCAAAAACGTATACGCCTTCTCTGCTCCCGCCATCGCATGACACACCTTCGGGTCCGCAAACTGCTCCTTTCTTCCTACATCATGCAACAGACAGGCCGTAATCAGTACATCATAATCCACATTCTCCTCTGTCTTAGCAATTTCCAATGCCTGATACAGCACACGGTAAATATGGTCTTCCCCGTGCGCACTGTCCTCCATACAGGAGAGCATGTAGTTTTCGATTAATGTGTAGTTTTGTTTATTCATCTTTTCCCCTCTCAGCGCACCTGATTTTTAATCCTCATCATTTCGATTCCAAACCAAACAAAGTCCATGGTAAGTAAAATAAAAGTGGCCGGCAAAAACCATTTTCCCAAATTTGCAACAAATACACCGCAGATGATAATATATGCCATCACTACCTGCAACAGCAAATCACATACCCACAACATCAGCATCAATGTGTTAAATGCCCTGTATTCCAACTCCGCGGATGCTTTATGAGCCGCTTCTTTTCCAAAAAAATTTTCCTTCCATCCAAGAATCGGTAACAGCTTGGTTAACTGATGCCATGCATAGAAGAAATACATCATGATAACAAGCATAATATAGCTTCCTGCATCTGCATAATTATCAATTTCCCCTGCGCCGTTCCAATGCTGGGGTACCTGCTCCGGAATGTGCTTCCAATATACAATTAAAAATACCGTCAGTCCGATTATCACGATACTAATCAAACTGTCTATCATCTTAAGCGGCTTTCCCGCAAGTTTCTTCCACTCGCTAAACATCGCCTGTCAAAACCTTCCTCTTTTACCGGCACATAATCCGTATTCTTACCGTTACTTCTTTTTCATTCTATTCTCCGCTATGTTTTCTGTCAACGTGACCCGCACCAAATCTTCCCTGCACACATAATATAGTATTAATCCTTTTTTTAATAAACGGAGAATCCTTATGCACCAAATCCCCTATGACCGAGACGCCGCCGTAAACTATGCCCGCAAATGGGCCATGGACAGAAATCCTGCTTACTACGATTTTGAAGAAATCGGCGATGACTGTACCAATTTTGCCTCCCAATGCATCTTCGCCGGTGCCCGGATTATGAACTATACTCCAACCTTCGGTTGGTATTATCGTTCCTCCTACGACCGCACTCCTTCGTGGAGCGGTGTTCAATATTTATATGAATTCCTTGTAAAAAACACTTCCGTCGGGCCTTATGCACGTGTCGTATCGGCTGATGAAGCCGAACCCGGTGATATCGTGCAGCTTGGAACCGCCAATGGGC
>JAZMZZ010000106.1:0-13755 GCA_045586245.1 Lachnospiraceae bacterium
TTATGGTCACCGCCGATTCCGTGAAGCAGATAAAGTACCGGGTACTTTTTGCTTTCATCATATCCGGGCGGCAGAATAATATTGGCTTTTCTCGTTGTTCCCGTAGTTTTGGATTCATATGAAATCTCTTTCAGTTCACCATATACAACGCCCTCTTTTACCGCATCAAAGCCTTCCGGCACATCAAATGTTTCTTTGCTAATCATTGTCATCTTGTCAATCTCCTCTATGTCCGCCACATAATATGTCAGTTCACGCATATCAGCCAGCACTTCTTTATAATTATCCATTGTAACCCTGTAGTTATCTTCTATCAGGCTGTTACAAATATAATGATTGATTTCATCCGAAAAATGTACCGAATCCATATAATTGTCCAGGTTGGTTACAATTTCTCTTTCATTCAGGAAAAAGTAAAAAGATACATTCTCATACGGAATCAACTCTTCCATCGCTTTCTCCATATTGTACAGGCAGCTTTCCGTTTCTCCGATACGGTAAGTATTGTCCCACCACAGTATGGAATACGGCGGCATCAGAATTTTAAACTCTGTGTCCGGATGCTTTTCAATCTGTTCTTTCAGCAAAGCAAGATTACCTGCCAGATTATCCTTTGCAAAATCTGCCGGTTTCATTTCATCCACCGTTTCTTTACGCGGATAATTGCTCAGCAAAATATCCTTACTGAAAGTCTTCCACTTTGCCCAGTTATACGAATTTCCCTCATCATAATCGCCGATAAAGGAGTTCGCAATCATGTAAGGAATCTTTTCTAACAAAACATCTTTGTTAAGCAGATACCTGATATCGTTCAGATAATTATCATCATACAGATACATCGGGCATCCGGAACTTTCAAAGGTAACCTGCGGATTCGCCGCTAATGCCGTTGGGTCCATACTGTAAAATACGTATTTCAGATCCTGTTTTTCAAACGCTTTATCCAAAAGATAACACAAATCCGCCGTTGCACCATAAGAACGGATTGCCTTTATGCTGGTACAGCCAAAGCCTTCATCAAACCATCTGTTGTTATAATTCTCCGCAACCGACGACCCGGCAATTACACTGTCATATTCAAATGTCTTAAGTGTTCCCACGCACTGGTATTCCTTATCGCTTAATACCGCTTTCAAGCCGGGTAAGGGCTTGTGGTATTGGTAGAACGGATCAAACAGAATCACCATTGCCATACAAAACAATAGTATGGCGCCTGTCCCGCATGCGAACCACCTGATATATTTTTTTGCCATATTATATTGTCCTTACATCAGAAATTAAAATAAATAAATGTGCTGACCTGTGAAAAAGAAATCACACACCATGCAAATAAGAACACCGTTGCAATACACATCTTCTTACTTATCGGATTATCCCTGATTATCCTAACCGCATTCTTCCTGCTGATAATAAAAGCACTGATTACAAGCAAAAGAAGGAACAGCATCAGGTACGCATATTTAAGCCAGTCCTCATTTACCATATTAAGCACCTGCTTAATTACATAAAACTCCGGAATATCCAGCGCCGCTACCACTTTATAAATCACACCGGTTGCCTTACACATTCCGATATTTTTAAACATCTGAAATGCCTGTGTAATGCTGTCGCTTCTGAAAAAAACAAACGAAAACGCAAATCCCGCAAATGTCGTAAGCCATCCAAACCATCGTGGAATAAGGATTTTTTGAACTGCTTCTTCATGCTCGCGCTTCACGCCCACAAGACCAAGATTGTCCCAGATTACCATAATTCCCTGCAGGATACCCCAAACAACAAATGTCCAGTTGGCCCCGTGCCATAATCCGCTCAGCATAAAAACGATAAAAATATTAAATAATGTCCTTGCCCTTCCTTTACGGCTTCCGCCAAGCGGTATATACACATAGTAAGTAAAAAAACGGGTTAATGTCATATGCCAGCGCTGCCACAATTCTTTCTGCGAAAGAGCTTTCAGAGGCGAATCAAAATTCATCGGCAGTTCGATATTGAACATCCTGCCAAGTCCTATTGCCATGTCACTGTATCCCGAAAAATCAAAATACAATTCAAAAGCATACGCAACAGCAATCAATATAGTGGTCGGTGTATCCAAAAGATAATCATTGGCAAATGCAAAATTAACCGGTAATGCCAAAACATCGGCAAGCAATACCTTTTTGGATAAACCAATTACAAAAAGTGTAATACCTTTTGCAAAATTATCCGGGTTAAATCTTCGGTTTGCCGTATCCTCAAACTGCGGAATCAGTTCTTTGTACAAAACAATCGGGCCTGCCACCAACTGTGGAAAGAACGTCACAAAAGTAATGTAATCGGCAAATGCATAGTGCTCTGCCTTTCCCGTACACCGGTCCACAATAAAGGATATCTGCTGGAACGTAAAAAAGCTGATACCCAGCGGCAGCAAAATATATTTCAAATTAAAATCCGTCTTAAATACCGCATTGATATTACTGATAAAGAAATCATAATACTTAAAATAAAATAACAGTCCCAAATTAAATACCAGTCCCGTAATAAGACCAATACGGGAACTTCTTTTGGAATCCGTCAAGCCCATAAGATAGCTGAGCAGATAGTTTCCGAAAATACTGGCTAAAATAATCCATAAATAGGAAACATTAAAATACCCGTAAAACCATAGCGACATTGCCGCCAGAAAATATTTTGCAACGCCGTACCATTTACGGGAATTCAAAACATACCAGCCCAGTAATGTCAGCGGCAGAAATAGAAAAATAAAAATATAGGAATTAAAAAGCATATTTTATCTCCAATGTTTCATCCATTCTCTCGGGCCGAAGTATTTCACACTTTCACCCGCCACTTCAGACGCAAAAGACAATGCATCTTCAACGCTTTTTTTCTCTGCAAAATGCCCATAGCAGAATGCCCCGTGAAAAATATCCCCGGCACCAAGCGTATCTATCGCTTCAACAGGCTCTACCACAATCTCCTTACCATTGTATAAAATCGGGGCTTCTCCCCTTGTTATGGCCCTGTGGAGCGCCTTGCAGTTCATGTCAAAAACAGTATTCCCGTTTTCATCCTTAAAATCTTCGGATGCAATAATAATATCTGCCCATTGCAAAAACAGATCCATATTCGGCTTAAAACTGCCCGCATCCAATACCACTGTTTCCTCTTTCATCTTTTGCAGGATATCGATGGAAATCTCCTGCTGGTTACAATCAAATAATGCAAAATCATAAGATGGCAACTCAAATTCTTTATTTACCGTAAACGGATGCTGCCCGCTAACAATCGTGCGCTTCCCGTTATCGGACACAAAAATGGATGCCATATTCGGTAAAACCATGTAATCACTATAGTTTAGTACCTCTATGCCAAACCCATTTAATTCCTCTATTATCAGACGGCTCTCTGCACTATTTCCAAGGCAGGTTGCCAGCGTGGCATCACCGCCAAGCGCCGCGTAAGTAATTGCCGCATTGGTTGCCGGTCCGCCAATATATACCGCAAACTCTTTTGTTTTGGACTTATGATTACACAGGGGATATTCATCCGTATAATAAATTATGTCCCTTGTGCACAATCCCACAAAAAGACCTTTTACATTCTGTTTCATACTTCCGGTTCCAGTATCCTATCTATAGATTCCCATCTTCTTTTAAATGATTGCCCGGAGACGTTCTTTATGTTTTTTTACATCCTCCATGAATAAAGGATGTTTGCATAAAATTCTCTCTACATCCCCTGCAATTGCCGCTTCTTCCAACAATCTTGCCTGCCCGGATATTTCCAAAGCTCCGACTGCTGCCGAAGTACTCTTAAATGCATGTACCTCCAAACGATAGGAGGAAAGATTGTCACCTTCCCCAATCGCATTAAATAAGCCATCCAATTTTTCACACATCTCATCCAGAGAATTATAAAATTCAACCAGAATCACCTTCAGGATTTCTTCATCCTGAAAAATGTCCATTGCATATGCAAAATCAAAACCTTCTATCTGCGGTAACCCTTTTATTTCCATATCCTATGTCCCTTCCGGGCAAAAGTTTCTTTACTTTTACCTGTTATTTTATATGTTTTTTAATTTCTTCCTTAAGTACATCGCTCTTTGCCGGCTTAAGCAGATATCCTGCAGGATGCAGTTCCAAAACTGCCTTAATATTTGCAGCCGCCTTTACTCCTGTAAGGAAAATAACCGGAACCTCCTTTGCTTCCTCCAGTTCCCTTATCATCTGCAATGCCATCTTACCGTCACATAGCGGCATATCATAATCCAGCAAAATAACGTCAGGCACTCTCTTTCCAATCATGGCAAGAGCCCTTACTGCTGAATTTGCAAGCATTACATCATAATCCATTTTTAACATTTCATTCAGCATCCGCAATTGCACTGCATTATCATCGATTGCTAAAACGCATTTCCTTGAATAGGCATTTTCTATAACCGTTCCGCTTGCCCTGTCATATCTGGCACCCACCAATTCACAGATTACTTCCGTAATCCGCTCATTTCCTGCCGGAAGCTTTAACGACTTAAACTTCTTAATACCGACAATCATTTCCGGCGATATTTCTTCATCCGCCGTCTTAAGGCACAGTATAGGCATATCCATATAATTATTTCTCAGTTCATAAAAAATATCTGTTTTCTCAGTTCCCATTCCAAGCAAATCCAGCAAAATAACATCCGGCTTGCTGATGGAAAGCAAATTGCTATCAAGCAATATGTCCGCTTCACATATCTGCACACTAAAAAACCTCGTCAGATATGTGCTAATCTCCTGAAACAAAATATTAAACTGTCCGATAAAAAGAACTTTTTTCATTGTTTATGCCTCTCCGTTTATTATGTAGTATATAGAAACTATTTCCTTTTTCCCCAGAATATATTATAGCATACAATTTGACACTTACCAATTTTTTTATTCATTTGTCTGACAGATGCTCATTCGTTGACAGTACATGGTGAAAAATGCTATGATTACACACGAAATAACAATGAATTTTACCCAAAAAAGTTACGGGGGAATCATGCAAAAGAAAACAAATTTTTGGACAATAAATTACATAAAACCACTGTTATATATCCTATTGTTTTCCATATTCATAGAAGTATTTGTCTGTAATATTTCATACTGGAAAACCTTAGGCTGCGAACCGGTTGTTCTATCCGATGGCGGTATCACCGATGAAAACGGTTACTTTTCTACCGGAGAAGTTGCCATTAACGGCCCGTGTAAAAACATCTCTGTTTCCATAAGCGGACTAACCAATACGGACCGTGCCAACGCGATCATATACATAACAGATGAAGGAAATGCATACGAATACCCGACTCCGGAATATGTGATTGTTCCCGGTGTTGATAAAAGCGGTTATACCAACATCTACCCTTATGGCGATGTTACCGATATCAGCGTATCCGTTCAGGTTGATGCCGGTGCGCAGGCTGAGATTGAATCGGTTATGGCCAATGTAAACGCGCCTTTTGTATTTAAAACAATCCGCTTTGTACTGGTACTTGGCTTTTCCGTTTTACTGTATGCCGTATTCACAGAAACATGTATTCATACAATATATTGTGAACGCAAAAACAAAAAGCAGCTGTTTGTTATTGTTGTGTTTGTAGTATTCTTTTTATTGCTTGGCTATAAACTGGTAACCTCAAATCCCAAGTGCGTAGAGTCTCCCTGGCTTCACCACGGGCAGTATCAGGAATTAGCCTATTGTCTGGATTCCGGAACCGTTGCACTGCCATATCAGGCATCACCGGAACTTCTGGCAAAAGAAAATCCATACGACACGATTGCACTACAGGCAGAAAACATCGCGTTCCACATGGATTATGCCTATTATGACGGACAGTATTACGTATATTTTGGTCCCGTACCCGAGTTTTTATTATACTACCCGTATTTTAAGCAAACCGGCGAAAGCCTGCCTAACTATATAGCATTTTATTATTTCTATGCTGCATTTATTGTCGGCGTGTTTGGTCTATTATGGGAACTTGTCCATAAACTGACACAGAAACTGCCGTTTTATTTATACCTGATGTTATGCGTGGGCGTCTGCCTCTTCCCTAATTATGTATTTATGGCAGGACGACCGGATTTATACAATATACCGATTATGTCAGGAACCGCCTTTACCATGTGCGGCATATGGTTCTGGTTACGCGGATTGGCTGCGCAAAAAACAAAAGGCGTATACTACGCACTCGGTTCCCTGTGTATGGCACTGGTTGCCGGATGCAGACCGCAATTGCTTTTGTATTCTGCAATTGCACTGCCACTGTTTTTTAAAGAAACAGTGACAAAGCGTAATCTTTTTTCCAAGAAAGGGGTAAAAGATACCCTATGCTTTGTTCTTCCGTATGTCCTTATTGCCTGTTTTGTATTCTGGTACAATGCGGCAAGATTCGGTAACGGATTTGATTTCGGTGCTACCTACAGCCTGACATCCAATGATATGAACACACGCGGCTTTAACTTATCCCGGTTGGTTCATGGTTTGTACAGTTATCTGTTCCAACCACCGGTAATTGACAGTTCCTATCCGTTTTTAAGCAGTTCTAACCTGAGTGTAAACTATATGGGACGTAATATTACCGAGTTTATGTTTGGCGGCATATTTGCCGTGAATCCATTGCTTTGGATATTACCGTATGCACTCTTCCTTGGCGGACATAAAAAGCTGGATATCCGGACCAAATGGATGAGCGCAATTCTCGCCGCTGCCGGATTTATCATTGTTTGCTTTGATATTAACGGTGCCGGTAATCTCCAGCGATATGCTTCCGATATGGTTCCGGGATTTCTCCTGGCGGCTGTAATCGTTTGGCTGGTTATCCTGGGTAATTCCTATGAATCATGCACACAGAACAGTTATCAGAAATGGGCAAAGCTGTTTACCATCTTTACAATATGCGGCCTTGCATTTGCCTTTTTAACCTTTATTGCAAAAGGCGATTCCGTATGCCTGATTAAAAATAACGCACCTTTGTTTTACAATATTGAGTCGTATTTTAAATTCTAGAATAACAAAACCTGCGTTAGCAATTATGCTAACGCAGGTTTTGTTATGCTTATCTATTTACTGTCTGGTTTCTCCCTTATTCTGCATATTCTTTAAATTTCTGTATACCGTACTCAGCCACTTCTAAATCCTCTTCTGAAAGCGCTCCGCTGAAAGAAAATGCCAGTTTGTAACCGTCGCATTCTTCGAATGCGCCGCCAACAAAGCCCAACTCTCCCATAATCTTTTCCCTGTCAGGATTACCACTATTGGCACCTGATGCAATCACTTCTCCTGCCTTTGACCAGGCAATCGCCACAAGATTCCAGCCTTCTTTAAGATTGTATGGTGTCTCCACCACTTTCATCTCACCAATCCAATCGACCTCGCTCTGCGTTGTATCCAAAAAACAGGCCACGCCTACGCCCTGTATCTTCATCTGTAAAGCTTTCCGTTCCATGTCATCCAGTACTTTGACTAATATTTCTCTTGCTGTGTTGTTGTTCATAAGTTTCTCCTTTGTTCTACTGTATTTTATTATTTATTTGGTAGTTTCTAATCTCTTTTGTAATTCCATCACCGGTCAATAAAATAATATCTCTAATTTTTGCCATAGCCATCGCCACACTATCATGAACCGATAATTTGGGATATTTCGCACTATATTCCCCTGCCAAATAAAATTCATCCTCTGACAATTGAACCGCCCGTAGCCCTAACTTCACAAGATTTTCTCTTAGCCCGGCCGGATATAGCAATTCACTCTCTACAGCATCTTCATTCATTACATACGTGTATGGAAGTTTAAAGGGAATTTCCAGTTTATTAATTGTTGCAAAATCTAACCCGACATTTGTATCACTGCTAACATATTCCATTCACTACCTCCATAACCGAACATGCTTTAGCAACCTTCTCATATGGTTCACGAAGCAGTTCTGCTCCTTTTTGTATAGTGATTTCATTCTCTGTTACGTTCATACCCGCAAAATCCTCATTCTGAATATCGCACAGATAAATCAAAAAACCTTTATTCTCAAGACTCCCTATCAAGCCTCCCACAGGACCATTCTTAGGCAAGTCCAGACATTCCCTCATCCTCAAGGCACTGTCTTCCGCCGATTCAGACAACTCCAAAGAATGCAACTCAGGATACCTTGGAAGCACTTCTCCACCAAGAATAGCCACCACCTGAAAAAATCTTCCGAAATACTCTTCTACCTCTTCCCTAACAAACTCCTGTTGCTTTGCTGACATCGAATTGTTTTTTTTGAATTCTCCATGACAAAATACAAGTTCCGCATCTCTATATGCCAAGAAATCCGTCACACGCACATTCAGCGCCTTAGCAAGTGCTTTAATCATATTCATATCAGGCTTGCGTTCTTCTTTCTCATAATAATTTATCGCCATCGGCGAAATATCCACTAAATCCGCAAGCTCCTTCATCGACATATTATTTTTTAATCTGTAATATTTTAGATTTTTCCGAACATAGACGCAGACTCCTTTCTGTTTATATTTTATCATGTTTTTATATTTTATAAACATCAATTATATAAAAAAGGCTCTCCGAAAACCTCGGAAAGCCATGATTTTATACTATATTTACTTATCCAAACTTTTCATCGTAGGGAAGAGCAACACGTCCCTGATTGCCGGTGAGTCTGTAAGAAGCATCGTCAATCTGTCGATACCATAACCGATACCGCCTGTTGGTGGCATACCGATTTCGAGTGCGTTCATGAAGTCTTCGTCAGTTGTGTTGGCTTCTTCATCGCCTGCTGCCAATGCTGCTTCCTGAGCCTTGAAACGTTCTCTCTGGTCAATTGGGTCGTTAAGCTCTGAATATGCATTACACATTTCCCAACCGTTCATGAATAATTCAAAACGTTCTACATAGTTAGGATCGGAAGGTTTCTTCTTGGTTAAAGGAGAAATCTCAATCGGATGATCCATTACGAATGTAGGCTGGATTAAGTGCTCCTCTACATATTCTTCAAAGAATAAGTTAAGGATGTCACCCTTTGTATGTCTTTCTTCAAATTCTACATGTTTTTCTTTTGCAATAGCTCTTGCTTCTTCCAATGTAGTAATCTGTGTAAAATCAACATCTGCGTATTTCTTAACCGCATCAATCAAAGTGATACGTTCAAACGGCTTACCAAGATCCATTTCGATGCCACGATAAGTAATGGTTGTTGTACCAAGTACTTCCTGTGCCACATGGCGGAACATATTCTCTGTTAAGTCCATCATTCCGTTGTAATCTGTATATGCCTGATATAATTCCATCAATGTAAATTCCGGATTGTGTCTTGTATCAAGACCTTCGTTACGGAATACACGTCCGATTTCATAAACTCTCTCAAGACCGCCAACGATAAGTCTCTTTAAGTATAATTCAAGAGAAATACGAAGTTTGAAATCCTCATCAAGTGCATTAAAATGTGTCTCAAATGGTCTTGCTGCCGCACCACCTGCGTTGGAAACCAGCATTGGTGTCTCTACTTCTAAGAATCACTGTCCGTCCAAATAACGACGGATGCAGCTGATAATCTTAGAACGCTTTACAAATGTATCCTTAACATCCTGGTTCATGATTAAGTCAACGTAACGCTGACGGTAACGCATGTCCGTATTGGTAAGTCCGTGATATTTTTCAGGAAGAACCTGTAAACTCTTGCTTAAAAGAGTTACCTCAGCGGCATGAATAGAAATTTCGCCTGTTTTTGTTTTGAACACTTCACCTGTGATACCAAGGATATCGCCCACATCGTACTTCTTAAAGTCTGCATATGGTTCTTCACCCACGCTGTCACGTGCAACATATGACTGGATATTGCCCTGTAAATCCTGAATGTTACAGAAAGAAGCCTTACCCATAACACGCTTAAACATCATACGGCCTGCGATGGTTACGGTCTTACCTTCCAATGCATCGTAGTTATCTTTGATTTCCTGGCTGTGATGTGTCTGGTCAAATTTTGTAATAACGAAAGGATCCTTACCTGCTTCCTGTAATGCGGCAAGTTTTTCTCTTCTTGCCTTTAAAATCTGGTTTAAATCCTGTTCTTGCGGCTGATTATTCTTTACCTGTTCTCCCATATTTACTCTCCTGTGCTATTCGGGATGTCCTGTTATTCCCGACTATGAAATCATTCTTAATTGGAACGCTGAATTTCTAATACTTTGTACTGGAATACGCCCGCCTGTGTTTCTACGGAAACAGTATCTCCTACTTTTGCACCGATTAAAGCCTTACCAACCGGTGATTCGTTAGAAATTTTGCCCTTTAAGCTGTTTGCTTCTGTAGAACCTACAATCTTGTATTCGCATTCTTCATTGTATTCTACGTCCAAAACCTTAACGCGGCATCCGATATTGATGGTATCGAGGTCAACTTCCTCTTCCACAATAACTTCAGCATTCTTTAAGATTTTTTCTAATTCTTCAATTCTTGCTTCGATGTCACGCTGTTCGTCTTTGGCTGCATCGTATTCTGCATTTTCGGATAAATCGCCCTGTTCTCTTGCTTCCTTAATCTTCTGGGCAACTTCCTGTCTCTTATTTACCTTTAAATCCTGAAGTTCGTCCTCATATCTTTTGAGTCCTTCATAAGTCAGGATATTTTTCTTTTCTTCCATCTTCATTCCCTTTCCTTCTCCAAACTTGTTTTTTATCTTTTTTTACCTGGATTGTAATACCCTCATTAACTACGGCATTATACCGATTTTTTACAATGTTGTCAAGAAAAATGGGGATACTTACATAGCTAATTTGCAATCTTTTTTTGAAAATCAGGTCATTACCGATTCCCTCGTTGCTAAAATCCATAAAAATACTGTTTCTTGGCAAACTGCAGACAAGGGATGCCAGGTTCGGATTTACATTTTTAAGACTGATAGCCCTTTCTTTTTCCAAATCCGGATTTCCCAAAACCAGTAATGTCTTTTTCTTTTCCGGCATCTGTTTTATACATCGTAAAAGTTCCTTTTTATCCTCAAAAAACATCGGCATCAAACCGTAGTTTCCTTCCATGTATTCTGCCACGTCCTCATACCATTCCGGATGCCCTGTCAGGATGGAAAGATAATTCCTGTTGTCGGCAAGACTATATAAAACATCGGATAAATCTTCCCCATTATCCAAAAGAATCAGATGCTCGGCTTCTCTATGTTCCTCCCGGTATTGTAACAGCATCGCCTTATACAAATCCTCGTAAAACTCCTCCTGCACCCGGTATATGGGCTCCCCTGTATAATCCTCGTACAACACAAGTGCTATATCACATTCCAAAAAGTCCGTATCAGAAAAATCTAACCGCATCAGGGCGATGCGGTTAGACTGAGATATCTCATACCATTTCCTATTTGGAAATTTAAATTGTAAATAGTCTGCATGATGATAAATCGTGATTTTTTCCATATCCATTCATATGCCGGTTTGTACACTTCTATTCGTCTCTTTTAAAAATTTGTCTTGGTTTCTATTTCTTTCAAATACTCATGCGGAATCTCTTGCGCATAGGCAAGACTTAATAACGCCTGCGTCTCATTTGCGGCATTGTAAAACCACATAGCCGCTTCTTCATAATCTTCCCGTTCAAAATAAAACTGTCCGATTTCACAGCACATCTCGCTGCAACCGCCAAGAACGGTTACTTTTAATGCATATTTGAAAAACTCTGCCACATCGTCCTTTATGCGGTAATGTCTTGCCAGCACACAGGCTGCACGTTTTAACTCATCTTCGTCCGTAGCCTCTTCCACGCATACTTTAAAAAATGCCTCTGCCTGCTCAAAATCGGCTTCTTTTCCCACAATGAACAATTCCTTGGCATAAATCTCGCGCAGACGCTTGGATATCGGCTCGCCGTCTGCAATCATCTTTGCAAAAATCTGCAAATCTCTTCCACCATGATTGCCATGGGGTTTGTGGATTATCTCAATATCGCTGTCGTATACCACCGGCTCCAACACCACTGCTTCATGGATTTTTTCACGCCATACAAACTCCCTAAGACGCTTATACAATTTCGGCCGGTATTCCTTATCAAAACTGTAAATGGTATTATTCTCAAGCTGGTTGCAATAATACATCTGGACGATCTCTATTTCCGGCAAAAGTATTTCCTTTAACTGTAAAAACTTAGCCTGATTTTCTTCATCCAGTCTTTCATCGGCATCGGCGCTGTAGATATAATCCATGGTCGCCTTGGAAAATGCAAAATTCCTTGCCGCCGCAAAATCATCTATCCATGCAAAATCATAGACCTTATCGGTATACTGCCCTGCGATTTCTTTGGTCTTATCCATAGAACCGGTATCCACGATTATAATTTCGTCGGCAACATCTTTCAGACAATCCAGGCAACCCGCCAGATTCTTCTCTTCGTTTTTTACAATCATACAAACACTTATTGTCATACCGTTCCTCCTTTGCATGAATTACCGCTTCTATATGCGCTAAACAAATACTTTTTCCATAATGGCAAGAATATCTTCCATCGTCTCCATTTCGTTCATTTCCGCCCGGAAACGACTGGAATTCGGATATCCTGCGCTGTACCACGCAATATGCTTACGCATCTCACGAATCGCCGAATATTCGCCTTTATACGCCACCGAAAGAGTGGCATGCTTTACGATGGTGTCCTTTATCTGCTGCGGTGTCGGCTTATCACATTTTTCGCCCGTTTTCATGAAATGTTTCAGTTGCTGAAAAATAAACGGATTACCCTGTGCCGCACGTCCGACCATAATACCGTCGCATCCTGTATATTCAAACATCGCTTTGGCGCTGTCTTCATCCACTACATCGCCGTTTCCGATCACCGGAATGGACAGGGCGTCTTTTACCTGCGCAATAATGTCCCAGTCAGCTTTTCCGCTATAGTACTGTTCCCTGGTCCTGCCATGCACCGCAACTGCGGCTGCGCCGCAGGCTTCCGCAATCTTAGCAATCTCAACGGCATTCACATGATTCTCATCAAAGCCTTTGCGGATTTTGACCGCAACCGGCTTATAGGTGGACTTAACAAGTGCCGTTACTATTTCTTCGACCAGTTTCGGGTTTTTCATAAGGGCAGAGCCCTCATGATTATTGACAACCTTCGGAACCGGGCATCCCATATTGACGTCCAGTATCGCAAACGGGCGCTCCTCAATACGCTTTGCCATCTCCCCCATAATAACAGGGTCAGAGCCAAATAACTGCAAGGACACCGGGCCTTCATCGGGGTGAATTTCCATAAGCAGGTCGGTGTTTTTATTATTATAGTAAATAGCCTTGGCACTGATCATTTCCATGCAGACAAGGCCTGCGCCCTGTTCTTTGCAGAGTAAACGAAAAGGCAGGTCGGAAACACCTGCCATCGGAGCCAGTATGATATTGTTTTCTAACTCGACATTGCCGATTGTAAGTTTGTCCATGGGTTACTCCGTTCGGGGTTGTATTTTGATATCCCTGCGTACGACACGCTCCCGCTCCACTTCACACGTAACGGTACTAAACTCGACTACGTCTCGTTAAGTGCCGACGTGTTCAGAGGGTCGTGTGCAGGGATATCAGAACACAACCTCAAGCGTAGCAATACATAAACCAACTTACTCAGCGTCTGCGAGTAAGTCGGTTACATCTTCATGTAAGAATAATACTCTGTAATATAAAGATAACGACTGTAGTAATTCTTGTTTAGTATCTCTTATTTTTCGTACTAACAAGCCACTTCCAATCTCATCATATAAATAATCTTCA
>JAZMZZ010000107.1:0-4250 GCA_045586245.1 Lachnospiraceae bacterium
TGATAAAAAGAGGTATGCCTCAGGGCGTATGTCCCGAGAAATGGATTCTGGAAAACAGGGATGTCGTCGTTCAGTTGCAGAAGGAGTATGTAGAAGCGGGTACAAATATTTTGTATGCGCCGACTTTTACAGCCAACAGACCAAAACTGGAAGAGTACGGTTTGGCAGATGATTTAGTCCGTATTAATAAAGAACTGGTGGCGGTTTCCAAAGAGGCGGCAGGCGGCAAGGCATTGGTAGCCGGCGATATTACGATGACCGGGATCCAGTTAAAACCAATGGGAACACTGGATATTGAAGAGTTAATAGAGATTTACAAAGAACAGGCACTCGCTTTAATCGATGGTGGCGTGGATTTATTTGTAGTTGAGACCATGATGAGTCTTCAAGAAACAAGGGCAGCTGTCATTGCCTTAAAGGAAGTCTGTGATTTGCCGATTATGGCAACCATGACCTTTGAAAAAAGCGGACGTGCTTTATATGGTACGGATGCCAAAACAGCTGCGATTGTGCTCTCTGCACTTGGCGTGGATGCGATTGGTGCCAATTGCTCCACAGGACCTGCGGATATGGCTCCTGTTATTGCCGAGATGGCATCGGTTGTCAACATACCGATTATTGCGAAACCCAATGCCGGTATTCCGTATTTGAACGAAGTGGGCGAGACCGCTTATGATAATACACCAGAGAACTTCGGCGAAGAAATGAAGATTCTTGTGAACGCCGGAGCAACGATTTTAGGCGGTTGTTGCGGTACAAGTCCTGAATATATCAAAGAAGTTGTCAGTCATAACTATATGCCGGTAAAAAGAACGGAAGCCCCAAAGCTTCACTATCTGACAAGCGAACGTCTGACACATGCATTTGGTCTTAATGATGCATTCTTTGTTATCGGTGAAAGAATCAATCCGACCGGTAAGAAGAGATTACAGGCAGAGCTTCGCGAAGGTAATATGGAACGTGTTTTTTCGTTTGCAGAAGAACAGGAAGATCAGGGTGCTAAGGTACTTGATGTCAATTTTGGTATGAGCGGAATTGATGAAAAGGCTATGATGTGCCGTGCGATTGACAAATTGCAAAATATTACCAATTTACCGCTTTGTATTGACA
Organism: Lachnospiraceae bacterium; assembly: GCA_045586245.1. Classification (GTDB taxonomy): domain Bacteria; phylum Bacillota; class Clostridia; order Lachnospirales; family Lachnospiraceae; genus RGIG8767. The sequence goes on from JAZMZZ010000107.1 coordinate 1,111, forward strand.
CTTCCCATGTGGATGTTATGGAGGCAGCGCTTAGAAGATATCCCGGCCGTGCGCTTATTAACTCCATTTCCATGGAAACGGAAAAAGTGGAAAAACTATTACCAATTGCTAAGAAATATGGCGCAATGTTCATTTTATTACCATTGTCCGATAAAGGTTTACCGGAAAGTCTGGATGAAAAAATCAGCTTGATTGAAACATTGCTTAAAAAAGCGTATGCACTGGGTTTTACAAAAGAAGATGTCGTTGTCGACGGTCTTGTAACAACAGTCGGTGCTAATAAAAAAGCCGGTATTGAGACTTTAGAGACCATCCGTTACTGCAAAGAAAATGAACTTGCTACAACATGCGGATTATCCAATATTTCGTTTGGTTTACCGGAAAGAGGCTTTATCAATGCGGCATTTCTTTCTATGATGATTAATTCCGGTCTTACAATGGCAATTGCCAATCCGAATCAGGCATTGCTGATGAATACGGCATTATCATGTAATTTGTTATTAAATCGCGAAGAAGCAGACCTTATATACATAGAACGGATGAACCGTTTACAGGAAGAAGGCGTAAGCGCAGCGCAGATTACAGCAGTTAAGAAGACAAATTCTTCTGCCACAGATACAGCATCCGATGTAAACGCATCCGCAAATTCTGCAAGCGATGCGGACACCAATCTTTCCGAACATGCAAAAGAATTAAAAGCCGCATTATTAAAGGGCAAAAAGGATACTATTGTCCGAGTCACAAATGAATGCGTAAAATCCGGCGAAGATGCCTCATTTCTTTTGAACGAAGTATTAATTCCCGGTATTAACGAAGTCGGTGCTCTTTTTGAAAAAGGAAAATATTTCTTGCCACAGTTAATTGCTTCTGCAGAAGCGATGAAAGAATCCATCGCGATTTTGGAACCAATTTTACAGGCTTCTAACGATAAAAAGCAGATGCCCGTTATCGTCATTGCAACCGTTGCCGGTGATATCCACGATATCGGAAAAAATCTGGTGGCACTTATGCTTAAGAACTATGGTTATCAGGTAATCGACCTTGGTAAAGATGTTCCAAGGGAAGTGATTATTGAGACAGCCATAAAAGAAAATGCTGAAATCATTGCTTTATCCGCTTTAATGACAACGACAATGAAAGAAATGGATGCAGTCGTCAAACTGGCAAAAGAAAAGCAGGTAAAGGCAAAAATCATTATCGGCGGAGCTGTTATTACGCAGGATTACTGCGATGAAATTCATGCCGACGGATATGCTAAGGATGCATCCGAAGCAGTAAAAGTAGCTACAAAATTATTAGGATTATTTGCATAATTATAAAGTACACAAGATAAATAAGGAGAATACATATGGAAAACGAAAAATTAATAGAACTTATGGAAGATATGAAAAAAGCAGAGCAGAAAGCAGTCGTCTATCAGAGAATTTCTGCTGTTTTGATGTTGATTTTTGTAGTTGTTTTCGTGGGAGCCATTCTTTTTATCCTGCCAAGTATTCTTTCTACACTGGAAACCGCACAGACAACCATAAATCATGCCAATGATGCAATTACAATGCTTGAAGGATCTTTGCAATCCGTGGAAGATGCACTGGATACTGTGGATACTCTTGCTTCAGAAGGCGAAACAGCTCTTTCCAGCATGCAGACAGCATTGGATAAAGTAAATCAGTTTGATATTGAAACTTTGAATTCCGCAATTCAGGATTTGAGTGATGTTGTTGAACCAATGTCAAAATTTTTCGGTGTTTTTAACAGATAAAATAATATATAATAATATGTACTGAATTTGTACATAGACGGAGGAGTTACATATGAATGGTGCAGATATAATGGTAAAATGCCTCGAAATGGAAGGGATTACTGAAGTTTTCGGTTATCCGGGTGTGGCAATTTGTCCATTTTATAATAGTATTACAGAATCAGATATCCGTACGATTTTAATCCGTACCGAGCAGAATGCTGCCCATGCGGCAAGCGGTTATGCAAGAACGGACAATAAACCCGGCGTTTGTGCAGTTACATCAGGCCCGGGTGCAACAAACCTGATTACGGGTATTGCTACAGCATTTGCAGACAGTATTCCGCTTGTTTGCATTACAGGACAGGTAAATTCCGAATTACTCGGCAGTGATGTATTCCAGGAAGCCGATATCACCGGTGCATGCGAGTCTTTTGTTAAATATTCATACTTAGTAAAGGATGCCAACGAGATTCCGAGAATCTTTAAAGAAGCGTTCCACATTGCCAATACAGGACGTAAAGGACCTGTTTTAATTGATGTGCCGATTGATATTCAGAATCAGGTAGTTAAAAATTTTAAATATCCGGAAGAAATCAGCATGCGTACCTATAAACCTACGGTTAAAGGACATGCTGTACAGATTGCAAAGGTTGTTAAAGAACTGGAAAAAGCCGACAGACCGATTATCTGTGCCGGTGGCGGCGTTCTTTTAAGTGATGCAAAAGAAGAATTACGTGCTTTTGCAGAAATGCATTCCATTCCTGTTGTTACAACCATGATGGGTATCGGCGTGATGCCTACCAATCATCCGCTTAATTTCGGTATGGTAGGTAATAACGGTAAACCTTATGCAAACCGTGCAATGAATGAGTCCGATTTACTGATTATGGTAGGAGCCCGTGTGGCAGACCGTGCCGTTAGCCAGCCGAATCTGATTACCAAGAATAAAGTATTGGTACATATTGATGTTGACCCGGCTGAAATCGGTAAAAATGCAGGTCCGACCATTCCGCTTGTAGGCGATGCAAAGCATATTTTTGCAGATTTACTTGACAGCAAATTTGAATGTGAACATGAAGATTGGGTAAAGATTCTCAAAGGATACCGTGAGGAGATGGCGGTGAAACGCAATCCGAATCCTGATTATGTGGACCCTGCTGAATTTTTGCGCAAATTAACCGCTAATATGGATGAAGACGCCGTATATGTAGCCGATGTCGGACAGAACCAGATTTGGTCCTGCGCCTATGCACAGGTAAAGAACGGTACATTTATGACTTCCGGTGGTATGGGAACTATGGGTTATTCCATTCCGGCTGCTATGGGAGCTAAACTGGCTCATCCCGACAGACAGGTTGTAGCAGTTTGCGGTGACGGTTCGTTCCAGATGTCCATGATG
>JAZMZZ010000108.1:0-8611 GCA_045586245.1 Lachnospiraceae bacterium
CCGCCAATGCCATCCTTGAGAAAAAGGATCTCCCAACCTATGTATGGGAACCCTCGCGTAAAAATTACGTCCATCTGCTCGAACCACCCGTAGAAAAGAATTGGATGCAAAACTATTACAGCAAGTCTGACATCCATCTAATGTCACTTGCCAATAAATGCCTTTTTTGTGAACATCCCTCCTGCTGTCGCAAGCAAACCCTAGATATTCCGGGTATTATGCGCCGCGTGGCATGTGGAAACTATATCGGTGCCAAGAAAGTATTGGATGCATATGAAGGGGATTTGAATGCGGAATTTATAGCAGAATGTGAACGGAAATGCATTCAAAATGTGAGGAAAAATGATGGTGTACTGATTTGGCAGGTTCTGGAAATGCTTGAGAATATTCATCTTCCCATGAACTGTTCATAATCTCTTTGTCTACAAAACGGCGGAGAAAATCTCCGCCGTTTTATTCTCAAAATATTAAATTATTATCTCTGCTACTTGTTGTCGCATACAGTCTTCCACAGTTTATCAAACTCACGATCATTAATTTCCTTACAACAGTTTTCAAGACTTTCTGCGGCAGTTTTACCAAGTATATCATCGGTTCTTTCATTTTTCACTCCTGACAAGAACGGAATACCTGAGACATCATAATTCGGAGCCTCATCGAAACGAGCCGCCATATCCCGTGCCGAGATTAGCAGATTATACGCCTCATCCGCTTCTCCTTGTCTGAATTTTACATACCCCATCAACATCATTGTTATACCGATAATCCTATCATAATAGTTCGGCGTTTCTGTGTCAGATTTGCATAATTCCAATACAAGTTTATTGCCTAAGAAAAGTATATCTTCTGCCTTGCCATACTCTTCTCTACGTACATACAGAAATGTATATCCAAACAGTGTATTCAACAGCGAGGATATCCCTTTTAGAAATCCCCACGCAAGGTACTCCTCTGCTTCTTCATATCTGCCACACCATACAAGTCTCTGCCCAATAAAATGGTCATACATTCCGCCGATATTGTTATTCTGCATTTCTTCCACAGCTTTTTCATTTTCTCCCAAAGCAACGTACACAAGGGCAATCTCTCCGCTGATAGTCATCTCATTTATTTTAGGAGAACTAATTTCCGAAATAAGCATACATGATTTTCGATATAGTTCCAACGAACGAATAAGCAGCAACTTATCCTTTTCAACATTTCCCACCACATAAAACAGACGCGCACTCAGATACACAATCCAGAAATGATTGGGATATCTTTTCATTGCTTTCTCTGCTTCCTGTAATCCCAAATGTTCCTTCGCATCTATATAACATTTCAGTCGTTCCAGAATTGTACTCGGGCCGTTATCTCTCATTTCATGCCCTAAAAGAGCATCTACCGAAGTATTGAAAAAATCTGCCAGTTCTACAATCATACCAAGTTCAGGAATAGAAAGCCCTGCTTCCCACTTATACACCGCCCCGACAGTTACTCCCAGCATTTCCGCAAGTTGTCCCTGAGTAAGTAAACGTTCCTTACGATATATGCGTATATTTTCTGATAATTTAGTATTCATATATGTTTACTCCTACCTCGGTATTTTTCATATCTATATTAACCGTAATCTTATATACAGACAAACCATGAAAGACCAAATAGCAACAAGCATACCAATAGTATAAATAATACACCCCATGAAATTATTATATAACTGTCTTCCAACTCGTTAACAAATTGTATTTTGGCTATACGCCACAAACCATCCCTCTCTTCCAATACACCCGTAAGTTTAAGTGGAATTCGAAGATGATAAATATTTAATTTAACCTGTCCCATTGTAACAAAATACAGCGCATTTCCTACCCGTCCAAAAGCAGTTTGTTCTGTCCAAAGCGAAACCATTCCCCAATATTTCCAATCACATTGTAATAAATGTCGTGCTCCATCCCGTCCATAAAAAATCTCATTCGGATTAGTTCCTAATATCAATAAATCATCCGGCAACATTGTTTCATCAATGCAGTCATCTGCCAATGCTGGATTCCTTTTTTCGTAATACAATCCCAACTGTCTTAATGGTCTAAGTGCAGCCTCCCGCAATTCATTCGGCAATGTCTCGCCTGTAATCTTACCGGTTACCTTCCGTTCCCGACAACAATCCAAATAACTTCGAAAAAGCAAATAAAACAACACCAAGAAAAAGAATATAGAAAATCCTCCGGTAATATATCTCAACATATCTCGTCATCCTCCTTTTATTATCTATATTATACCAAAGGAAATACAAGAAACCAACACACCGCTAATATCAACAGAATATTCACAATTATACCGATAGTATGTTTTTTGAACGAAATCAGCAAAAACTCAGTCTTTTTCGAAAACACGTTCGATTCAGTGTTGTTTTTTGCGATATTTATGATATATTTTCATTTTGTCAATAAGCATTTTCTTATTACTCCTTCCCCATCTTCCCAATCGTCAACACCAGAAACACCACTGCCGTTCCCATCAGTAGTAATAAACTGTTTGTCTCCGCAAATATCCGACCGTCAAAATAATACCGGATTCCCATATACTCCGCAAACTGCTTAGCACCTTCCGTTCCCGTACTTCCAAAACTCTCCGCAAGCAAAGGCTCTGTTAAAATCCTTCGAAACAATGCCACCCCATGGGACACCGGAAAGCATTTTACGAGCGTTCCGACTCCCTTAGGCAGATTTCCCATCGGCAGATAGATGCCTGTCAGAAATCCAATCAGCGCACCGATAATTGTACAACAGGCCGCCAGTGCATTACTCGTCCCGATAAAGGAAACCAAAAACAATACCATGGAAGCTGACGTAACAGTATTTAGTGCCAGCACATAAAACAAGTCCACCAAATCCACAGCAAGCAGGCACACATCATAACGTATATGCATATACAAAGCCGACACCGATAACAACAACAGGCTCATAAGCAGTCCAATCATTACCGCGCCAAGCAGATAGCCCAGAAACAACGATGACTTATGCATGGGTGATACAGCAAAATCACGCGCAATCTTCTTTGCCTTATCATCCACCATAATCGCATAAGCACCCATGGTCGTGGTCATCGGCGTAATCCCAAGCACGCCGGCAATCATCCATGCATCCAAAAGGACTTCGATATTCTCTACACCTGCAAAGCCTTTAATCAGATTATCACGCATAAAAAGAATGTACAACCCAACCACAATAAACTCTGCCAAAAAAGACAGTACCACTGCCGTTTTATCCTTAAAAAACAAAACCAGATTCCGAAATGCAAAATTAAGCATCCGCTATTCCCCGCTCAATCACTTTTAAATAGGCATCATCCATACTCCCACGCAAGACTTCAAAACCGCTATACCTGCCTTTGCACAGTTCTAATATCGATAGCGCATCATTCGTTCTTTTTAAAGCAATTTCGATTCCTTCCCCTTTGGCAGCATATCGAATTCCTCTTCTGTCAAATATGCCTCTTAGCAATGTGGGGGATTCAGAAAAAAGCACCAGGCTGTCCGCCGCATAAACTTCCTTTATTTTGTCAGGAGTACTTTGTATCAGCAGTTTCCCATCCTTCATAATTATGATTTCATCCGCCTTAGCAGCCTCTTCCATGTAATGGGTTGTAAGCAGAATGGTCATATCCGTTTTTTCCTTTATCGCAAAAATGGTTTCCCATATGGCCGCACGCATCTGTGGGTCCAATCCGGTTGTCGGCTCATCCAATAACAGAATCTTCGGATAATGCAGCAATGCCCTGGCAATATCACATCTTCTCTTTTGTCCGCCCGACAATTTTCCGTAAGGACGTTTTAACAGTTCCGTAATGCCCGTCATTTCCGCAATGGATGTGATCCTTCGCACTATTTCATCTTTCCGGTATCCGTAAAACCGTCCGCGCGTATACAAATTCTCCTCCACTGTCAGCAAATCGTCCAGAACACCGTTTTGGAATACCACGCCAATCTTTTTTCGTATCTCAAAATCCTGATACCCCACCTTTAAACCATCCACCAAAACACAGCCCTTATCTGCCTTCAAACTTGTACAAAGAATATTGATTACAGAAGACTTTCCTGCTCCGTTTGGCCCCAAAAGTGCGACAAAACGTCCTTTTTTCACATAGAAACTGATACCCTTAACCGCTTCCTGTCCCCGGTATGATTTATATAAATCCCTGATTTCAATACTGTTTCCCAAAAAGAATCACCCGTTATATCTATGCATATAACGGGTGAAATATTCCTTCTTTATTCTTTCCACCATTCCTCAGGAATAAACTCGCGTTCAATTACCCCCTGTGGGTCAATGGAAAACAATTTATAACATACATCAAAAATCTTCTTCGCATCGCACAAAATACAGGTTGCATCGCCAAACATAACTTCCTTGGCTGCTCCCAAATCGTAAAATGCCTGCTTCATCTTATCAAACTCATCCGAAAAATTACCGGTCTGCAGTGTCCTGTTAAAATGGCGGTACATCTGCACATCCTTATGGCTTCCGTCCGGCATCACAATATGCATCAGTGTCGGTTCGTCCGTCAGACGGTCTTCTATGCCCATAACCTCATCCACACTATGGATGTATGTATTTCTCGTATGCGTCACACCAAGCAGTAAAATCTTCGCATCCATCTCACGGAGTCTGTCCCAACAGCCGCCCTGCGGGCAGGGAGATGTCGCATTCTCCTCACCTTTTATGTATTCTTCCGCATCTTTACCAAAAGCCGCAATACTATGTGTCGGATGCAAAGAACGGACTACGCCTTCTCTTTTCATAAAAATATTAGGAATAATACCGACACAGGCCGGTTCCGTTTCCCTGTCAAACACCGAATATTCCTTGCTCATCTGCGCCCACGTATGGGTCGGTGTCATAAAAAGTCCGTCCATAAAAAAATCCATAAAAGCATCAACTACCGTATCCGCTCCGCCATCCACTTCCCCAATGGATTTCATGGAAGAATGCACCATAATGGCTTCACTCCCGGTAAGTCCCATATCTTTTAAACATTTCACTAAATCTTCTTTTGTGTACATATCTAGTCCAATCTGCTGTATAATACGCCCTTTTCTAATGCTACATTATGACGCTTTGCCAGTTCGGAAACCGTCACAAAACGATATCCTTTTTCCATCAATGCCGGTATCAGATACTCAACCGCCCCCGCTGTTGCATCATAATGCTCATGAAGCAAAACAATAGAATTCTCAAGATTGCCTTCTACTTCTGCGTCCATAATATTTTTAATAATCTCTTCCGTCGGAATCTGTGTATAATCCTTACTGTCCACATAACAATGTGCCAATGGGAAACCTGCCGTTTCATGAATCAAATCGCTGGCTTCCATGTATGGAATTCTGGCAAGAACCGGTGTCTTTCCCGTAAATTCTTCCAAAAGTTTTGTCGTCTTTTCAAATTCCTCTGCAATCTCTTCTTTTGTAAGTTTTGACAAAAAAGCATGCGTATAGGTATGATTACCGGCTTCGCATCCGATACTCTGTGCAAAATCAATTTCCCTTTTAGTATCCGCATTCATCTGCTCTCCCACATAAAAAAATGTGGCTGTCTGTCCGTACTTATCCAAAGTCTTAAGAATACGCATTGCTGAGCTGTCTTCTGCATACGGTACCGGACCATCATCAAATGTGAATGCTACCAGTTTTTCTTGTGCCATTTTAATTCCCTCTTTTCTTCAAATTATTCTTCTGTCTGTGCTTTCTGCCTCTGTTTCTCTGCATACATATTGCTATCTGCCTCCGTAACAAGCAGTTCAACATCTTTTCCGGCACCAATTGCAAAACCAAATGCCGCAGAAATCATTACTTTAGATGCCTTATTTTTGCGGTTAATACTATCATTCGTACGACGAATCATTTCTCGTAAATCTGCTTCGTCCGCCTTTTCCATGATTACAACAAACTCATCACCGCCGACACGATATGCTCTGGTATCTTTTGCCAGATTCTCCATAATAGAACCGGCTATTGCAGAAATTGCAAAGTCCCCGTATTCATGTCCCATCGTATCATTTATCTTCTTAAGTCCGTTCATATCCCAGAAAATAACACCGATTTGTTCTATCGTAGGATATACATCCACAAGCATCTGATTATACTTATTGCGGTTATATGCCTGCGTCATAGAATCCATTTCACTCAATTTCTTAAGTTCGGCTTCACGTACCGCATTATTGGAAATAACATCCGTAACATGCTTCATAACCGGAACAAAGGCATATAATACCAATGCTCTTGGGAACACATAATAAAGCGGCAAAGATACCCATGGATTCGGATTAGGCTCTCTAAACAAAAGCAGTCCCGTCTGCGGATCAATATAGCGGTCTTTTACCGTATTGGTAAGGGCCAGCATATTTGCATCGCACAAACCATAAAAATAGCCACCCATAACACCAATAAAAATTGCAACAACAGATAAGGCATATGTGTAATAAATGATTTTGTTATTCTTATACTGAACTGCACATAATACCGGCATAGCCATAATCAATATCGTATGATAGGTAACCATCACTCCTATAACCGTAATAAAAACAACCATAAGGAAAAACAAAACATATTTTGTTGCCTGTCTGTCATTATAAAACTTAACTACCAAATAAGAGCCAAACCAACAGATAACAGCACTTGCCATAGTTGTCCACATCAAATAATCTTCAATAATAAAAATATCTAAGACATTCAAAGCAAATGCAATGCCTGTAATAAGCATCATGGTACGCATACAATTTAATGTATATAAATTGGCTTCATGTTCTATATTATCAATTCGTCCTTCTCTTATTGTACTTCTCATAATTCTTCTTTTCCCACCATCTTGCATGTTTTATGAATATGTAAAATATATATCCTAAGTATAAAACAGATTCTCTATTTTGTAAATTAACAGCACTTGTTTACTGTTTCGCTTTTTGCAACAAAACAACATTCTCACAGTGTTTGGTAAAACAAAACATCTCAACCGGTTGTATTTTCTCCACCCGATACCCCTTCTTGGTAATATACTTCAAATCCCTTGCCAGTGTTACCGGGTCACAGGATACATATACGACTCTTTTTGGTGCTAATTTGGCTACGCAGTCTAAGAACTTCTCCGTAGAACCGCTACGCGGCGGGTCCATAAAAATCACGTCGCATTTCACATTCTGCTGCGCCATGCTGACAATGAATTCACCGGCATCTTTGTTATAAAAGCGAACATTTTTAATGCCGTTTGCCTTCGCATTGGCAATCGCATCCTTAACCGCATCCTTATTCAGTTCCACACCGATAACTTCCTTGGCCTTAGAGGCCGCTGTCATACCGATGGTTCCGATACCACAGTAAGCATCGAGTACCACTTCTTTTCCGGTCAGACCGGCATAATCGACTGCCGTCTGATACAGTTTCTCCGTCTGGATCGGATTTACCTGATAAAAGGATTTGGGCGAAATACGGTAAGTCAATCCGCAAAGTGTATCTTCAATATAACCCTTGCCATAGAGTACAATCTCACGCTCACCAAGTACCATACTGGTCTTGCGGTCATTCACATTAAGTACAATCGAAGTAATCTCCGGGTGTGCGGCTCGGAGTGCTTTGATAAAGTTATTCTTAGCCGGTAAAATCGGTGAAGCAAGTACTAATACCACCAGAATCTGTCCACTTACATGGCCGGTACGGATAAGCACATGGCGGAACAGACCGTATCCCGTATCCTCATCAAAGACTTTCATCTTAAAATCTTTTATCAGTTTACGAACGGTCAGCACAATCGCATCGGCTCTCTCATCCTCAATCATGCAGGAATCCACATTCACGACACGATGGGAATTCTTCTCATACACGCCCGAAATAATATTCCCTTTTCTGTCACGGTCAAAAACCGCATGCACCTTATTCCGGTAATGTATCGGCTCCTCCATACCAATAATCGGATATACCTTGGCAAATCCCCCAAGCAACTTCTCCATTTCCTTCTGCTTCATGGAAAGTTGCTTTGCATACGGGATTCCCTGATAATCACAACCGCCGCATTTTTTTGCGTAGGGGCAGATACCTGCCTGTACATTATTCTGTTTTGCAGTTTTCAATGAATTATTCTTCTGCATAATTTTATCCTTCAAAAAAACTAAAACTTAAATCTCTTCGAATATTCCTTCATGGAAATCTTATTTTCCGGTTTCTTGTCTTGTTTCCTGTCCTTCTTCTGCGGAAGTGTTTTTACTTTCTGGAAAGAATCTTTTGTATATTCTCTTCTGTCCGGCTTTTCGTTCCTGTCAAAATGGAATTTCCCTTTTCTTTCACTTACGCTTCCATCACGACGGATTCCCTTATTTACAGGCTTACCGCCGCGTCTTCCGTCCCGCTCACTCCGGTATCTTTCCACGCGTTCCCTTCTGCCGCGGCGCTCTTCCATCTTGATACGCTTACGTTCTGCAAAATAGTCCTCTGTCGGAATGTCCTTGGCATCTTCGCCCATCTGCTGTTTTAAAAAAGCAGCACAAAGTTCCATAGCCGTACAATCTTCATCATTTAATTTTGCTTCAATAATCGGAAGCATTTTGGACAGATCCTGCTCCTTATACACGGTCAGAATCTCATTTA
>JAZMZZ010000109.1:0-2163 GCA_045586245.1 Lachnospiraceae bacterium
CCATTCCGGGAGCGGAGCCCATCGGTCCGAAAAAGCTCTTTGACCTTATCATCGTAGCTCCGTGTACCGGCAACACCATTGCAAAGCTGGCAAACGCCATTACCGACACCCCGGTTACCATGGCAGTAAAGGCCCACCTGCGGAACAACCGCCCGGTGCTCCTTGCCATCTCCACCAACGACGGGCTCACCGGCAATGCCGCCAACATCGGCAAGCTTCTGAACACCCGGAATTACTACTTTGTCCCGTTCCGTCAGGACGACTGCTCCGGCAAGCCGAACTCTCTCGTTGCCGACATGGCGCTGGTTCCGGTGTCTGCATCAAAAGCGGCAGCCGGGGAACAAATACAACCGTTGCTCCGGTAAGCGAAAGAAAACGGAGTACCGAAGGTCTCTATACTTTCGGTACTCCAAATTTTTGTTACTTTATATCTCCTCTATCCGAACCTCTTTCGCCAAAATAAAACCTTCCGTTCCTAAGGAAGTCTCCAGCTTTGCTTCTATGCACTCATCCTTCTCATAAAACAGTAAATCCAGAATGATACTCACCGTCCCGTACATCTCCCTCGACATTTTAATAATCTGTGGGATAACCAATCTCATTTCCCTCTTTTTAATTTCTCAACCTCTGCAAATCTGAGTTTGTCGCTTCGGCAAACTGGAATTTGTCAGTCCATTCGCATCATTGATATCTATTACTAATCACACGAAATTGCCATGTTGCTGAATCTCCATCATTACATACCTCTTTAATATTTAAAATATCCTCACTATCAATAACCATTATTTCTGTCAGTTCATCTGTATCAGCATTGATTACCGCAGGTTCAAACTTAATTGTTACCTCACCAGAATGTGTTATTTCTTCTATAACAACTACTGTATCATGCAATTGGTAAGTGTCTCCTTGCAACACTTCCCTACGTTCTTCAAATGCGTCTGCGGTTTCTGACATAACACTCCCATACACTTGTATTGTCGCCCATGTATGTGTATCCATATATTTTACCACTGTTTTATATAACCAAAAGCAAAAAACTATTATGAGCAACAATAATATAATTATCGCAACCTTGATTTTAGCGGAACTTTTCTTTTTGGTATCCATTACATGTTCCCTCCTTATTTTAGCCACATAACACAAACTTCAAATTTTCGTTCCTACCATAACCTATTTTTTCCTAACACACCAGATAACATTCTTTGCAGACCCATCACCCGATTCTTTATGATATCCGCCATATACATTTACAATCTCATACCCTGTCAATTCCAATAAATATTGCATTTCCTGACGATAAGTTTGACGCATTTTAAGAGGACGAATTCTTTCCTCTATAGCTTCTCCTTTGTCATCCAAGGTTTCAAACTTCCAATTTCCACTCATAATCTGGGTATATGGGTCATAAGAAATAGCATTGTATATTTTCTCACGTTTTCCTTGCTTATTCGTATATTCCAATCGGAAAGAATAGTCTGTATCTTTCGTATTCATCTGCTGCGCCTGAAAAAACGGATGCGGGTCAAATGTATTAAATGTCAACATTCCACCATCTGATAAATTCTCACGAATATTCAAAAGTGCCGCTCGTTGCAACTCCGGTGTCAAAAGATGCATGAATCCACTTCGTGCTATAATTGCACAGGAATACTTTTTGTCACTCCTAAACTCTGTCATATTGGCAGGAAAAATATTCAGGTTGAACCCCTTCGCTTTTGCCTTTTTATCTGCCACACGACACATTGCCTCTGATAAATCCGTCCCATCAGCAAAAATTCCATGCTCTGCAAGATAAAGTATAACTGCTCCCGTTCCACAAGCGATGTCGATTACACCATCCTTACCATACTCTTTTGCAAATTCAAGATAAAAATCCTGAAAGCCAGCGTGATTATCTTGACTACTATACATTGCATCAAGATAAAGGTCATAATTCTCTGCTACATCATCATAATCATGTAAATCCTGTGGTAACATTTTTCTATCCTCCATATTCTTCATTCCTCTCCAGCACAAACTTCAAATTTGCCGTTCTGTTTCATCAAATAAATATTACCATAAAAAAAATCCCCTCGCAACCGAAATTGCGAGGGGAAATCATTCTTAAATCACATAAACATTCACGGAAATATCTTCCCATTGTTTATGTCTGAGGTATTGTCC
>JAZMZZ010000110.1:0-4655 GCA_045586245.1 Lachnospiraceae bacterium
CCACTCAACAGCTTCATTGCGTCCTTCTACGGTAAGCGGAAAAGACTTACTCTGCTTCTTCTCATCCGGTGTACGCAGGAAATTATATGGCTCGGGCCAGATGGTTACTTCCATGCCATTGCCGCTTTTTATCAGGCGGTAGCGCATGCCTTTGTAGCCGCCTGTAAAGGGTTCCTTTTTTATGTAATTAACAGAGATTGTATTCGGGTCGATTTTCATGGTATTCACATCCATTTACTTTTTTATTTCTTGCGATTATCCTTTTTCTAATTGCTACAATTTAGTATAATTAATTCATCGAGAAAAAATTGTCGCTATCTATAAGTATAGACCTATTTTATGGATTGTGCCAGTAGGATTTATTAAAGGAGGAAAAGTATATCCTATCTTCCATAAGGAAAATTGGATATACAACTGACATCATGAAAACAAAATACGACAAACACGGAGCCCTGTATTTTAACAAAAACGGAAAATTAGTTGACTGCGACGGCAAAGTAGTCCAGCTTCGCGGCTATTCTACCCACGGATTATCCTGGTATCCGGAATACGTAAACAGGGATTTTTTTGAATTCATGCGAGATAAATGGCATGTGGATGTGGTGCGTCTTGCGATGTACACCGATGAAGAGAACGGTTACTGCGTAGGAAGCGAAGATAATAAGAAAACTTTACTGGAAGTCATTGACAAAGGGGTGCGTTTTGCAACCGAACTGGGGCTCTATGTCATTATCGACTGGCATATTTTGAGAGATTCCAATCCGCTTATGTACATGGAGCAGGCGGCCGATTTCTTTGAAAAAGTGGCTAAGAAATATCATTCCTACGGCAATGTATTCTATGAACTTTGCAATGAACCGAATGTGGATTGTACATGGGCTGATATCAAAAAATATGCGGACACCATTATTCCGATCATCCGCAAATACGACGAATATGCACCGATTATCGTAGGTACTCCTACCTGGTCACAGGATGTGGACGAGGCGGTTGCTGACCCAATCAAGGGCGATAATAACCTCGGTTATGTACTGCATTTCTATGCAGATACGCACCGCGAAGGACTCCGCAAAAAACTATCCGATGCAGCAAATGCCAAATTGCCTTTGTTTGTCAGTGAATTCAGCATCTGTGCTGCCGACGGTAACGGTGACGGTAACAAAGAGGAAGGCACACTCTGGCTTGACCTTATGGACGAATTACAGATTAGTTACTGCATGTGGAATCTCGGCAACCGTGACGAATCCAGTGCTTCCTTTATTCCTACCTGCACCAAATTAACGGACTTTACGGATGAAGATTTAAATCCGATTTGCAAATGGTATATTGAGGAACTGGCAAAAAGAAATGTATAGCCACCATCCCTCTACACCAAGTATTATCTAATATAAATAATAAAAACGCCTTATCCATAGATACTATATCTAACGATAAGGCGTTTATTTTTGCACAAATTATTTCAATAACTTAAACAAAGCATTCACAATGCTTCCTGTTGCACTACTCTCTTCTTTCTTCTTAGCTGCTTTCTTCTTGGTTCCGGACTTAGTGCTCTTTTTGCTGTCTGACTCTCCTGTAAGGCTGCTTGTTAAAAGATCTGCCAAATCCACATTTTCAAGAAGGGCACCGATTAATGTCTCTACACCGGCATTCTTGTTGTCGTCTTCGTCTGCCTGCTGTCCCAAAAGGCTCATCAACAATGGAGCTGCTGCAGATAAAATCATGGCTGTCTTGTCATCGGATACACCGGTTTTCTTAGCTACTTTCTTAGTAACATCTGATTTTTCAGAGCCTAAAAGGTGACCGATAATCTTTGCACCGTCTTCCAAATCAATATTGCCGAAGAATCCTTCCACATCCTTTGTATCTGCCTTGGCATGATCTGCAAGTGCTTCCGCAAAACTCTCTGTGGTATCCTTGCCTTTTGCCTGGTTATTGGCACCAAGTAATAATGCAGGAAGTGCTTCTGCCAATACACTGTTAACATCTTTATCATCCACTTTTGTAAGACTGCTTAATCCACTGATACTGTCTGAGCCAAGTAATACGCCCGCAAGTTTGTTAATATCCATATTATCCTCCATATGTAAAAATACTATTTTTTTGCGTTCTTATTATGTATCAAATGCAAAAATATGTCAAGAAATATGATGTATCTGTAAAGAACTTGCCCGACCTTGCCGAAATATAGTATAATGGTACAAAATTATTACATATGAAGAGGGAGAACTATTCATGGCAGAAGCAAAAAAGAAAAAAATCGTGTCTGCAGATTCCGGTAAAGAGGTAGAAGCAGGCTCCTTAAAAGGAAAAGAAAATTACAAACAGGCAGCTCCTGTAGGAAATGCAACCGGTCTTCGCATCGGTGCCGTAGCATTATGGTTGGTAGCAATTGCACTGGAAGTGGTTGCTTACTTAATGCTTATCGGTAAGATTAATTTAACCTTTATGTCCACACTTACACAGATGATTATTGCACTGGTACTTGATCTTATTTGTGTTATCATCGGTGCGCAGTTATGGAAAAAGGCTAACCGTATCAAACCGGCAAGCGAGAAGAAACCGTTATTATTCTGGCTTTGGAATAACATGGGCGTTATCGCGTGCGCAGTAGCATTTATTCCTTTTGTTATCCTTACATTGGTTAATAAGGAAGCTGATAAGAAAACTAAGGCTATTGCAACTGTTGTAGCAATCATTGCCTGTCTTATCGGTGGTGTTGCAAGTTATGACTTTGATCCTGTTTCCGTTGAAGAACAGCAGGCTGCTATCGAAGCCATTGCTAACGATGTTTACTGGAGTCCGTTCGGTAAAGTTTACCACACACATGACGATTGCCAGTCACTTAACCAGAGTGATGAATTAACTTACGGTACTGTAGAACAGGCTATCGCAGCTAACCGTACACGTCTCTGTGCATTCTGTGCTAAGAGAGATGATATCTCAGGTGTTAAGACCGACAAGAGCGTGGATGATGTCCAATTAGAGACAACGGAATAATTTTTCCGTCTTCCATTTCAACAATAAAAAAGAGCAGGTGCTGTTGCATCTGCTCTTTTTTTATTTGGCTGGTAACCGTTTTACGAATCGCTCCTAAAACTTCAAATTCTTAAATAAATCCCCCAGACTTGTTCCGACACTTTCGTCCGAACTGTATTCCTGTGCTTCCAGGCTTTCCATCTCTTCTGCTTCCCGTTCTTCTTCCACGGCCTTGATGCTTAACGAAATCTTACCTTCATTGGTATTTAATACTTTTACTTTTACCACATCACCGACTGCCAATACTTCGGATGGTTTGCGGATACGCTTCTGGCAAATCTGCGAAATATGCACCAGACCATTGAGTCCGTCACCCAAATCCACAAATGCCCCATAAGGCTGTAAACTCTCTACTTTTCCTTCTAAAACCGTACCCGGAACAATCATGGCAACTTTATGGTCATGCTCTTCTTTTGCAACTTCTTTAAGGACTGCCTTTGCAGAAAGAATCAGTTTTTCTTTTTCCCTGTCTGCCTCGGTTACTTTTACGGAAAGTGTCTTTCCGACATAAGACGTTACATCTTCGACGTATCCCAAATCAAGCTGGGAGGCCGGAACAAATCCCCGGATACCTTCCAGATAGGCTACTACTCCTGCATTTACGGCTTCCTGTACCTTAACGGTGAGATTCTTGCCTTCCTCCTTGTACTGTAATAGAACATCCCATGCCAGCACGTCATTGGCTTCTTTTCTGGACAATAAAATATTACCCTGCCCGTCATCCATGGATACAACCGTTGCTTCCAGTATATCGTCCACATGAATTTCTTCCTGAAGCACAAAGCCCGGATCGTTACTTACATCTTCTGCTTTGATAATTCCCTGCGTATAATAGCGCAAATCCAGAATCACTTCTTCCTCATTTACGGCAATAACTGTTCCTTTGATAATATCGCCCACATGAATCTTACGGAAAGAGGCTTCCAGTTCACGTTCAAAATCTTTCATGGTTTCCATTACGGTTTCCCCCTTATCTTTGCTGTGTTTTATTATAAACCTCTTGCGTCATGTTTTCTACTTGTATTTGCCATTATTGCGTATTACAAAATCTATTTATACTGCGGATTGTCCTTTTTCCAGACAATCTTTCCATCCACTATGGTATATAGTGCCGTCCCCTTAATTTCCAGCGGACTTCCCTCATAGATTACGATATCGGCATCTTTGCCTTCTTTCAGGCTGCCAAGACGCTGCTCCACACCACTGATTTTTGCCGCATCAATGGTTATTGCACGCAGGGCTTTCATCTCTCCTAAGCCCTCTTTTGCCGCAATCCCAGCACTAAGGGGCAGATACTGGATTCTCACGACCGGATGGTCGCAGGTAATCGCCACCGTCACACCCGCCTTACTTAATACGCCCGGTGTCTTAAAATCCATCTCACGCACTTCGTATTTGCTTCTGGAAGAAAGGGATGGGCCGATGATTGCCGGAAAAGAACTTTCTGCGATTTCTTCTGCTATCAAATGCCCCTCCGTACAATGATCCAGCGTCAGTTTCAACCCAAATTCCTTCGCAATCCGGATGGCGGTAAAAATATCGTCCGCCCGATGCGCATGTGCCTTTAGCGGTATTTTTCCCTCAAAGAGTTCACGGTAACATTCCAGCGTATATTC
>JAZMZZ010000111.1:0-11659 GCA_045586245.1 Lachnospiraceae bacterium
AAATGGTTTTAGGAGGTGTTATTATGGCAAAATGTGATATCTGCGGAAAAGGCGTACATTTTGGAAACAACGTCAGCCATTCTCATAGAAGATCCAATCGTATTTGGAATTCCAATGTAAGAAGTGTTAAATGTAAAGTAAACGGCGCTGCTAAGAAGATGCATGTTTGCACTACTTGCTTAAAGTCTGGCCGTGTTGAAAGAGCTTAATTATCGCAAATAAAAGCTTGTCCGTTATGGGCAAGCTTTTTTATTTATCATTTTAAGTTGTAATTAAAAAACTATCGGATGCCCATCTTCTTCTTAAGGGCCTCATATTGTCTGTTGATTTCAAGTACCGTATCACTGTCACCGCATAAATTATCCGGATGAAAAATCTTTAACAAATCACGGTATCTCTTTTTTAATCCGAGAATATTATTAACTCCTTTAAAGAAATCAGGAGTCTGACCTTTATATGAAAAATTCATGCAGGAAGAGGTTGTTCCTGATTCGGCTGCTTTATGGGATTCATAAAGACGTTTATCACGTTCAAACTTTTTGCGGTCCATATCCAGCTGGAGAAAACCGTTTTGCAGTATTTGCAACTTCTTATCAAAGAAAGACGATTCATCCTTAAGACGTTTCCGTTCGGATAACACTTTATGATTCAACGCTTTCATTTCTGTTTGAAATGCCAAACGCTCTTTCATAAATTTGTTATACACTTCTTTTTGTTTCTCACTCTCCTGGGCTAACCGTATCCGTTCTTCAAAAAGAAAGCGTTTTAATTGTTTGAGTTCTTCTTCATTCATGGATTCAATATCTGATGTACCCATATTCTCATTATCCTTATTTGCAAAAATACAAATTAAAACCAACAATCATAAATATGACAATTAGAATAATTCCGACAAAAGTGTTGGATATCAGCATCATTAAAAGCATGCCCAAACTAATCCAAAATAAAATAAAACCAATCCACCGGATCATGGACATCTCCCAAAGAGGTCTTGTTATATCATATTACCGGAATAAAGGAAAGTTGACAGAATAAACTATTTTTCTGATGTATCACTCTCAGGAAAAGCAAGTTCTTTGGCAGAATTATCGTCCATAAGTTCTTCCTTTGGTGATGTAAATTTATCCACTATATCCGGAACCATATCTAAAATCTTAGTAAGGGTATCCTGGTTCTTGATATTAACCAATTTGGTATGGCCGTCTTTGATTACAAGAACTGCACTTGGTGTAATCTTTCCGCCGACACCACCGCCATTCTTACCGGCGCCCAGACCAAAAGAAACATCTACAAGCGGTAAAATAATGGTATCACCAATCTGTTTTGCTTCTCCGACAACGGTTTTGGTACTGATTACGGAATCCACACCTTTTAATAATGAATCCATTACTGATGTAAAATTATTTTCGCTCATTTGATATCTCCTTTTTTACAAGCTTGTAGAAAGTTCTACAGTTCTTATCAGTTACAATACATAATAGTTCGTGCATAAAGCGGAATGCATGACAATGACCTTTTATGTTATAGTCTGCTTCCAGTATGACTTGCTCAAAATCGGCCTGTAAAATAATCTGACGTCTTAATTTATCCGAAAGAATACTATAGGCTCCAAGTATATATCCGGTCGTGGCCGGATCTTCCATGCCGACATGAATATGAATTTTCATATGTCTTGGCAAAAGATGCTTTATCATCTTAAAAATTCTTTTTTTACAAAGGGAAAAAGCACCTTTTACTTCTTCTCTTTGCAATATGCGTATATATCGCTCTACAGAATCTTTTTTATTTTTGATATTAATAAGGAACTCTTTTACTTTGTTGTAAATAGTAATAATCTTTTCCCGGATGCCCGTTATAAAATCCTTTATCTTTTGGAATATGGAACGGGAAGAATCCGGATTATCCTGAGAATGCGCCTCATCAGTAGTATGATTATCCTGCACGGGGTATTCTTTTATTTCTTTTTGGGATGATAATTGTGTTTGCTCATTCTCATCCGTATTTTGGCTTATTTGCTTATCTTCGGTATTCGTTTTGGCCTTGGTGTTTTCTTTTTTGGTTTTCTCTTTTTTGTTTTGAAAAGATGAAATATCCATTCCTAATATTTTAATGGATGTAATAAGTTCCTTTTCAAAATCAACAGAGACAGAAACCAGATGCAATAGCCAAGTTGCTCTTAAATGGCATACAAAGTCCTCTTTGTAATAGCCTTTGATCCGATAGCGAACCGGAACAAAGAGTACAATGAGTAAAAGAACAAGTACAATCCCCAATATAACCAATATGGCAATGCCGAGTATTTTTAATAGTGTTAGCAAAACCGAAATCATTTATAACCTCAGGATATATCATTTAACAAAAACTGCTTTATATTGCCGGTTCCGGTCTTTGAAACGCAGTCATTTGTAATCTTTGTAATAATATCAATGGCTTCCTTATAATCTCCTGCTATTCCTACAACAAGAAAATCATGGTTGTGGTAATATTTTTGTTTGAATAAGGAATTATGGAAACATTCAAGCTGGTTGGAACCATTCTCAGAAATAACAATTACATGCACATGAAACTGGCCGGCAGCAATACGAAGCTTCCATTTTGTAATCATTGGATGTTTAATTGATTCGCCATAATATAAATTCTTATGAAAGCGCATAATTATATTCCTATTTCCGCCAGCGGTTTTGTCTTTTCAGTTCCTGATATTCAGCGTATGCCTTTTCTAAAATCTGTTTTTCATTAGAAAATTTTAACAGATGGTATGCTTCATGATATTTGTAATAGCCGGAATCCACAAAGTATTCCTCGCGCTGCGGTTTGCTGTAATAGCTGTCCGCAATCATCAAATACCAATGTACTTCTTTTTCTACAACATCATCAGGAATTGTAAAACGGTAACTACTGCTACCAATGTATTTCATTATTGTTGCTTCTACACCTGATTCTTCAAATACTTCGCGTAATGCCGTTTCTGTATATTCTTCGCCGTCTTCCACTGTCCCTTTAGGCAATACCCAACCATCGCTCTTATTCATATAATTCTTGTACAATAAAAGAATTTTGCCACGAAAAATAACCACACCGCCACAACTGATTGCTTCAATCATTGCAAATCCTCCTATAAAGACGAGTGATCTATATCCTGTTATTAGTATAGACCAATTCAGGATATTAGGCAAGTTTATTTGCCGACAGAGTATAGCCCGTTACTTGGCAAAATATGCATCAAAAATGCGCTTTGCGATAGGTGCGGCATAATCCCCGCCCGAGCCGATTCCTTCAATAATGATGGTTACGGCAATCTCCGGATCTTCGGCCGGTGCAAAACCGGTAAACCATGCATGGGAATCTTCTTTTACGCCATTGTATTCTGCCGAACCGGTTTTACCGGCGGCCTGATAGGCATCTGTTTTTAACTTGGTAGCCGTTCCTTCATTGACAACGCCTACCATTAATTGTGTTAATACATCCGATTCTTCTTGTGTTAAAAGCCTGTTGTACTCTTCACTTTCATAAATCTTTACAATATTACCGTTAGCCGATAACACACGGTCAACAAAACGCGGTTTCATTAATAAACCGTCATTTGCAATCGCACAGGTAATCATATTCATATGCATAGGTGTAATTTGTGCTTTTCCCTGCCCGATGCTGATTTGAATCATCTCATCATCCGAAACGGTATCATCTACGGTAAGATTGCTCTTAGAATAATTAATATCCAAAGGAAGTTCCGTATTAAATAAAAGTGAGTTAAGAGTATTGCCATAGGAATTGCGGTCAAGCCCTACTCCGATACTCGAAAAAGCCGAATTACATGATTTTGCAAACGCTTTGTAGAAATCTTCGCTTCCGTGATTGGTGCCGTGATAACACTGTATGGTAGTATTACCATGCGAAAAACGTCCGTTACAATTAAAATGATAACCTTCTACAGAAGTATTATGTTCGCGGATATATTGCAGGGAGGTTATAATTTTAAAGGTGGATCCCGGAGGATATAATCCCTGCGTAACGCGGTTTAATAATACAGAGGATTTCTTGGTCTGTTCTTCTTCAACAAATTTATCCCAGTCCTGCACAATGGTATTCGGATCAAAATCCGGTTTGCTGACCATGGCAAGAACTTCACCTGTTTTAACATTGGTTACAACACAGGCGCTTTTATAAATGCCAAGTGAATCATATACTACCTGTTGCAAATCCGCATCCAGTGTAGTATGTATTTCGTTACCGGGATTCTTGCGCTGTGCAAGGTCGTTTTCTACTTTTTCGGACAAAGGAATATCCGAATTAATCAGATAATAATTGGTAAGATTTTCGATGCCTGTTTTCCCTTTCGTAGAAAATCCGATTACATGGGAAAATAAATTTGCATATGGATAAATACGTTTCTCTTCTTCGCCGTCAGAATCCGTATAAGCCAGTTTATTACCATTACGGTCATAAATGGTTCCCCTGGTATTCTCAGAAGCCAGGATGGCTTGTCTTGCATTATAACTGTTATTGAGTAAGTCCTGTTCATTATCGCGGACATATACGCATAAATAGCCTATCATGGCTATAAATATACCGGAAAAAATAACGGACAAAAGAATTATCTCACGGTTTTTAGCGGATTTTTTACGAGGATATTTAGTTTTCTTAGTATTCGTCTTCCTCATTTTCATCGTCGAAATCATCTTCCTCTTCTTCATCAGGGGCTTCGTCCTTAGCCCGCATAATTATCCCCTGCATAATCATAAATACAACAATACTGACTAAAACACTGCTACCGCCGTAGCTGACAAACGGAAGCGTCACACCGGTTAGCGGAATAAATTTAATGCCGCCGCCGACTGTTAAAAATACCTGGAAAATATACATAACCCCAAGACCTACACTAACCAGTCTGTAGTACGGGTCCTGAAGCACCATGGCATTTTTCATAAAGGTTAAGAAACAGGCCACGCACACAAGTAACATACATATTGCTACCAATACTCCCATTTCTTCAGCAATGGCAGAAAAAATAAAGTCGGATTCCACAAAAGGAATGTCATCGGGCACACCTTTCATAAGGCCTGTACCGAAAAAGCCGCCGCAGGCAATGGCAAATAAGGACTGTGTTATCTGATACCCTTCTTTGTCAATTACGCTGAACGGGTCCAAAAAGGCCTGTACACGCACCTGTACATGCGTAAATAATTTATGGGCAATAACTGCCGCTCCGCTTCCTGCAAGCAAACCCATGCCAAGATAAATATAATTCTTGGATGCCACAAGAAGCATTGCCATATAAGTGATAAAAAATATCAAAGCACTTCCCAAGTCCTTGGATGCTACAAGCACAAGGACATGTATGGCTGCTACAAATGCCGAAATAATGTAGTTGGTAAGTGTTTTCTTGTGGTATAAAAGTCCTGCTATTGCAAAAACAAAAATAACCTTTACAAACTCCGATGGCTGGATGGTTACTCCGCCTATTGTGTATGAAATCTTGGAGCCATTGGTTACCTGGCCCAAAATAAGAACAATGGAAAGGGCAAAAATACCAAACAGTGCATAAAACCATTTAAGGCGTCTTAACAAACCGAATTTACGGATAATAACAGGTATAAAAAATCCGATAATCAGTGATACCGTTACAATGATAAGCTGCTTTACTGTTTTTGAAAAATCCAGTCTTGTCAGAATAATAAAACCAAAGCTTAAAAGCAATGCCATATTATTAAGCAGACCTTTGTCTACATGGGTATAAATGGTCTGGTTAAGAACAATTGCCGAAAATATGACAAGCTGTAATATCGCATAAAAGAACAGATAATCCAGTTTGCCGGATTTAAGGCAAATAGTTGCATAAGCTATAAACTGAATCAAAAACAGACATATCTCCTGCCTGATAAACAGCGCATTGGAAGGATTCTTTTTAAATACAGCCACAAATGCATCTGTTGTATAAAAAATCATCAATATTAATATGATATACTTTGATAATTCTGTAATATAAACAAGCATGTATTTTATAATGCTCCTTCTTTAAAATGGCCCGTTGTATACTCTTTTAACGGGAAATTATCAGGTGTTTTAAGTGAATACAAACAAGAATTAAAATAATTCATGATTTGTGTTGTAGTATTTGCATCTTCATTCGTAAAATTTAAACGGAATTTATAAAAACGGTTCTTTATCAGCTGCGGTAATTCCTTATGACAGGACATACTGATTGCATTAAAAATCTCGTTATAACAATGGATACAATTGGCATATACAGGAAGTTCCTTACGGTATCTGTCCGTTAAGGATTGTTCAAATCCATTGATATTATGCGTGCATGTGTCTGTTGTTTTGCGGATACAGTTGGCACTGACCATCATCGGTGTACGTCCGTAAATAATGTATTCACCTTCATAATCCTGCAATTTAGCATTCTCATGTATTGTCAGCTCTAAAGGATATGTGTATTCATCACGGAAACAATTAAGGAATTTGAGGGCATGCCGGTTCCAATTGTAAACAGAGGAATCGGTTACAATATTTCCCTGATAGCCGATGGTATGTAAAAAACACAGCCCTTCGATATTCTTGACTAATATTCCGTCAAAAGATTCACAGATACGTTCAATAAACCGCAGATACTCTTCATCTTTTTTACGGATAATGCGAGGTAAGGATAAATAATATCCGGTATTCTTATTTCTTTTATGTGTAATGATATCTTTATAATCTGCCTGCTGTATGTAAAATAAATCTGCAGGGATATAAACTCTGTCAAATTCAATGTCTGACCGGTACAAAGCTTCCAATTGCTCTTTTGTTGTGACAGAAACACGTAATAATGGTTGCTGTCCGGAATTTTTGTTGTATGGACGCTTGCTTTCAGTTACTTGTTCAAAATCACTTTTATTGCGTCTAAACGATGCAAGAAGATGATTCTTTAATTTTTCTATGGCATCCCGTCTAAGGGCATTTAATTGCTTCACAGGGATAAATACATTATCATCCATATGAATGGTCAGATTCTCAAAATAAAATCCGGTATTCCCTGTTTTGTTAATTTGTTTAACAATATCATCTTTACTCATGGGACGGTTTTGCGCCCTGTCTACGATATTGCCATAGGTGGTGATTACACTATCCCCATGGTAAAGTGTCAATATCGCAGCTTCCCCTATGGTGAGTGTTAGTTCGCCGGTAATGGGAATAGTCAATATATTTTTGCAGTATTCTTCATGTATAGACTCAATTAATTGTTCATCACTACCCTGGTAGGAAGGAGAATCAATGGAAACCATATCTTTCCCGTTGTGTTTTTTGAAGTATCCGTCTTTCATTTCGCTGCGGATGTATAAATGACATAATTTGCGTAAGTCTTTCTTATCAATAGCAGGACGTTTCCCATTATAATACAAATCCATATATTTGCGGTATACGGATGTGACTCCTGCAACATACTCAGGACTCTTCATACGGCCTTCAATTTTAAAGGAATCGATACCGACATCTAAAAGTTCATAGATATATGGTAAGGAACATAAATCTTTTAAACTAAGAGGATAACTATCTTTGCTACGTGGTGCTTTAATGGTATCGTTATTTACTGAATAAGGCAGTCTGCAGGGTTGTGCACATCGTCCCCTGTTTCCGCTTCTGCCGCCTAAAAAAGAACTGAACAGACATTGACCGGAGTATCCGTAACACATGGCACCATGAATAAAGGATTCTACTTCAATATCAGCCTTCTCTTTTATCTCTTTTAATTCAATCAGTGATAATTCCCTCGATGGAACAATACGGCACAAGCCCTGTTCTTTGAGCCATTTGGCACTGCGATAATGATTAACCGTCATCTGTGTGCTGGCATGAAGTTCAAGTTGTGGGAATTCTTTCTTTAAAAACGGAATAAGTCCTAAATCCTGTATGATAATACCATCCAGACCATTATTATAATAAGGGGTAAGATATTCCGTGATAGATGAAAATTCCGATTCCTTAATTAAGGTGTTAAGTGTTAAATATATTTTTTTACCATGCAAATGAGCATAATCCAATGCCTGTAATAACTCTTCTTCTTCAAAATTATTGGCAAATGCTCTTGCACCGAATTGTTTACCGGCAAGATATACTGCATTCGCACCTGCGTTAAATGCAGCAATTAAGGATGCATAATCACCTGCCGGAGCCAAAAGTTCCGTCCGTTTCATATTTTGTCCATTCTTTCTACAAAAAAAGCTGTCGCCAATTACGCAACAGCCTTTTATATTTTCAAAAAACTAGATTCTGTGTTTCTTAAGTTCTGTCTCGAGGCGGATTATCTCTTTCTCGTGGTCTGTGTTCTCTTTCTTAACCGTGCGCAGACTCTTCTCGCAATTCTCAAGCTTAATCTGGGCAGCGATTAATTCATGCTTTAAGTCGTAAAGTTCCTTTTCCTTAGCAGCAATTTCTTCTTCCATAACACCAATCTGCTTCTTGGCCTTAAAGTAATCATCAGCAATATTAAGCTGTAATAAAATATTCTGCATATCCACATTCTGTCTGCGGAAGCTCTCAACTTTACCGTATTCTACAATCTTATTATTGATATAAGAGGCTACTTTCTGTAAATATTCTTCGCTCTCATACCCACATAATGTAAAAACTTTACCTCCGATAATTACTTCAGTATCTGTCTTAGAAGCCATATGCCACCTCACTAATCCCCAAATCGTACAAATGCACGAAACGTAACCTACATACGATTAAATTATAGCAGACTACATGGGAATTTCAAGACCTAAATGGTGGTAAGCCGCGTCTGTAACCACTCGTCCTCTTGGAGTGCGGTTAATAAATCCGTTCATCATAAGATACGGTTCGTATACATCTTCAATTGTACCGGCATCCTCTCCAATCGTAGCAGCCAGCGTGTCCAGTCCGACAGGACCGCCACGGAATTTGTGAATCATGGTAAGTAATAATTTGCGGTCAATCGGATCCAATCCAAGCTTATCCACATCCAAAATATCAAGTGCCGCAGATGCAACTTCTGCCGTGATAATTCCATCATACTTAACTTCGGCAAAATCCCTGACACGGCGAAGGAGTCTGTTCGCAATACGAGGTGTACCACGGCTTCTGCGTGCCATCTCTAGTGCTCCGGCATCATCAATCTTAACATGAAGAAGGGAAGCGGATTGAATAATAATCTTCTTTAATTCTTCGGTTGTGTAAAATTCTAAACGGTGGATTACGCCAAAACGGTCGCGTAACGGTGCAGATAAAAGCCCTGCTCGGGTCGTTGCACCAACCAGTGTAAAATGCGGTACATCAATACGAAGTGACTTGGCAGTTTGTCCTTTTCCAATCATAATATCAATGGCAAAGTCTTCCATCGCCGGATATAAAACCTCTTCTACCTGACGATTCAGACGATGAATTTCATCAATAAAAAGAATATCCCCATCTTTTAAATTATTAATAATGGCAGCCATGTCTCCGGGCTTATCAATGGCCGGACCGCTGGTAACCTTAAGATTGGAACACATCTCATTGGCAATAATTCCGGCAAGAGTGGTCTTACCAAGTCCCGGAGGTCCGTAAAATAATACATGATCCAAAGAATCACCGCGTGCTCTTGCAGCATCAATATATACTTTTAAGGTTTTCTTGGCATTTTCCTGTCCGACATAATCCTTAAAAAATTGTGGACGCAGTCCATGCTCCTGCCCCTTATCTTCTTCCAATAAAGTTGTCTGAATAATTCTGTCCATATATGTAGAAATCCTTATCCCAAATTAATTAAAATAATAAGCGTAACTATAATTATAGAGATATCTGTCTTAATGCCATTTTAATTACATCTTCGACTCTCGTATCCTCATTAATATCGAGTTTCTGAAGTACCTTATAGGCATCAGAAACCGTATATCCAAGGGAAACTAAGGCTTCTGTAGCTTCCTGACGCAAAGTTGCAACAACGGAATCTTCTTCCTCATTAACAGGCTTACCGATAACATCCTCAGGCTTAATCTTATCCTTAAGTTCAAGGACAATACGGGAGGCTGACTTAGCACCGACTCCGGGCGCCTTGGCAATCATCTTGGCATCCTGTGAAATTACCGCAAGACGTATTGTATCCACATCCATAACCGACAAAATTCCCATCGCAGCTTTGGGACCGATACCACTGACGGTAATTAACTGCTTAAATAGCGATAACTCTTCTTTAGTAGGAAAACCATATAACCAGAACGCATCTTCCCTTACACTTGTGTATGTAAATACCCTTGCCATCTGACCGATAGACGGAAACTTAGGAAGCATGCCGGGTGCAATATGAATGTTATAGCCGATATGATTGCATTCGATTACAATATTCTCCGGTTCTTTTTCAATAATCTCTCCGTAAATATACGCGTACATAATCAAAGCTCCTTTTAGAAAACACATCGTTAGCAGAAACGATACCGTTATCCTGTCTTTCATTATAGAATATCAAATACAAAAACGCAAGTATTTTGCGAACAAATGTTCTAAAAGATGATAACACAAAATGCCGGCTTGTTTTCACAAAACCGGCATCCCGTGTGTTCTTTACCAAAATAAAAATTATTTTGCATTAATATAATTAATCAAACCTTCGGAATCAATGATTTTCTGCATGAATTCCGGGAATGGTTGTCCCTTATATTCTTCATTCTTCGTATTGTTCTTAATAATTCCTGTATCGAAATCGATTTCCACATCATCGCCTTCTTCGATTCGCTCAGATGCTTCTTTACATTCGATAATCGGAAGTCCGATATTGATGGCATTACGGTAAAAAATTCTTGCAAAAGTCTCTGCAATTACGCAGGATATACCGCTTGCTTTGATGGCAATCGGAGCATGTTCCCTCGAAGAACCGCAGCCAAAATTCTTAGTAGCCACCATAATATCGCCGGCATTCATTTTTTTGTGGAAATCAGCATCAATATCTTCCATACAATGCACTGCAAGTTCGGCAGGGTCGGAAGAATTCAGATATCTTGCAGGGATAATTACGTCTGTATCGACATTGTCCCCGTATTTTATTACTTTTCCATGTGCGTTTTTCATGTATATTAATCTCCTATTTACAAATATTCAAAAGTCATTCCAATAATTACAGTTCTTCAGGGGAAGAAATCTTACCCGTTATAGCACTTGCCGCCGCAACTGCAGGAGAAGCAAGATAAATTTCGGAAGTAATATGTCCCATACGTCCTACGAAGTTACGGTTTGTTGTGGATACACAACGTTCATTTTCTGCTAAGATACCCATGTAACCACCAAGGCAAGGTCCGCAAGTCGGTGTGGAAACAACTGCACCTGCTTCGATAAAGATAGTTACCCAGCCTTCTTCAATGGCTTTTAAATAAATCTTCTGTGTTGCAGGGATAATGATACAACGAAGACCTGTTTTAACCTTCTGTCCCTTTAAAATTTCAGCGGCAATTCGTAAATCTTCTTCACGACCATTTGTACAGGAACCGATCACAACCTGGTCAATTATTACATCTTCTGTAATTTCATCAATTGTCTTAGTATTTTCAGGGAGATGAGGGAATGCGATTGTCGGTTTTAAGGTGCTCAAATCAATTGTAATTACTTCATCATATTCCGCATCTTCGTCTGCTTCGTAAACTACAGGAGTCTTCATAGAATGCTCCTTCATATACTGAAG
>JAZMZZ010000112.1:0-2393 GCA_045586245.1 Lachnospiraceae bacterium
TATTTTCACTGATTGGATTTACGGGTAGTTCTGCTACTTATGAGCAGGTGGCTGAAAAGCAGTTTGCGCTGCCGCTATGGGCAGGTATTATACTGTACGGAATTGTATCGCCCATCGCAGAGGAGATTGTATTCCGTGGTATCGTGTATAACCGTATGCACAGGCAGTATGGCAAATGGATAGCAATAATCGGTTCTGCACTTTTATTTGGTCTGTACCATGGAAACATTGTCCAGGCATTATACGGATTTATGCTCGGTTTACTGATTGCGGTTTTATATGAGAAATATGCTTCGTTTGCAGTGCCGGTTATTATACACAGTGCGGCCAATGTGTTTGTATATGTAGTGACTTCTGTTCCTGTTTTGCAGAAAACTTGTATGAATTTAGGAACTTTTCTTGGCAGTATGGTACTTTTTATGGTACTATTAGCAAGATGTTTGTCGAAAAAAGGAGACTAGTATATGTTACAGACAATTGAATCCGTGAATACGGTTATCAATAATTTTATTTGGGGTGTCCCGGCAATGATTTGTATCATTGGTGTCGGTTTGTACCTCAGTATCCGTTTACGCTTTATCCAGTTCCGTAAGTTTGGGCTTGCAATGAAGCAGACAATCGGAAAAATATTTGAAAAGAAAGAAGCCAAAGAAGGAGCTATGACTCCTTTCCAGGCGGTTTGTACAGCGCTTTCCGCAACGGTAGGAACCGGAAATATCGCCGGTGTTGCCGGAGCAATTGCAATTGGTGGCCCGGGTGCTGTTTTCTGGATGTGGATTTCTGCTTTCTTGGGTATGTGTACCAAGTTTTCGGAAGTTATCCTTGCAGTTCACTATAGAGAACGTAATGAGCAGGGCGAATTGGTTGGCGGACCGATGTATTACATCAAGAACGGTCTTTCTAAGAAGTGGCATTTCCTTGCGGTATTATTTGCGGCATTTGGCGTACTTACGGTATTCGGTACCGGTAATGCAACACAGGTAAATACCATTACGGCGGCGATTAATTCAGCATTGTTAAATTACAACCTTGTTTCAGAAGCAAATTTATCGACCAGCAATTTGATTATTGGTGTGGTCATTATGCTTTTGGTAGGAAGTGTACTGCTTGGCGGTGTTAAGCGTATCGGAAAAGTGGCTGAAAAATTAGTTCCGTTCATGGCTATTCTGTATATCATTCTTGCAGTCGGCGTTGTTGTTTTAAATATCGGACGTGTGCCGGATGTTTTGTATTCCATTGTGTACGGTGCCTTTAATCCGGCAGCGATTACCGGTGGTGTGGTAGGAAGCTTTTTTACAAGTATGACAAAGGGCGTATCCAGAGGTATTTTCTCAAACGAAGCAGGACTTGGTACAGGTTCTATCGCGCATGCCTGTGCGGATACCAATGAACCTGTAAAACAGGGATTCTTCGGTATCTTTGAAGTATTTGCAGATACGATTATTATTTGTACATTGACAGCGCTTACCATTCTTTCCAGTGGTGTGCCGATTGCATACGGCGAGGCAGCAGGTGCCGAGCTTACCATTCTTGGTTTTACTTCTACATATGGTAACTGGGTGTCCATTTTTACAGCGGTTGCAATGTGCTGTTTTGCATTCTCAACCATTATCGGATGGGGCTTATACGGTGCAAGATGTATTGAGTTCCTTTTCTCTTCCAAAGTTGTAAAGCCATTCATGGTTGCGTATTCACTGGTGGCTATTGTTGGTGCAACGATAGACTTGGGATTAATCTGGAGCATCTCCGATACCTGTAACGGTTTGATGGCGATTCCGAACTTAATCGGTGTATTCTTATTGTCCGGTACGGTATATAAGCTGGTAAAAGAGTATTTGCAGGAAAAATAATAAATATATTTTATATGATAAAAGAATCCGTAGAAAAAGTTCTGCGGATTCTTTTTTACGCTTGCAAACCGAACAAATGTTTGCTATCATATACACAAACGTATGTTTGGAGGTTGGAATGGATTATAATTTGGCAAAAGTAAATACCGGAATCGCGCTGCCTCGTACCTGTTCCGTCTCCGTGCATCAGGATAGGGAGAGTATTAAGGAGAAACTTGGCATATTGGCGGATGCGGCTAAGTATGATGTGGCCTGTACCTCCAGTGGAGTGGACCGCAGGGGCGACGGCACCGGCATGGGGAATTCAATTGCCGCCGGTATCTGCCATAGTTTTTCTACGGATGGACGCTGTATCAGCCTGCTTAAGATTTTGATGAGTAATGAGTGCATATATGACTGTAAGTATTGCAGGAACCGTGCATCGAATGATATTGAGAGGGCTACCTTTACGCCGGAAGAGATATGCACACTGACGATGGATTTTTACAGACGTAATTACATAGAGGGCTTGTTTTTAAGTTCAGGAATAATAAGGAATCCGAG
>JAZMZZ010000113.1:0-24238 GCA_045586245.1 Lachnospiraceae bacterium
TTCACCCGTCCCGGCGAAAATTTTACTAACTACAAAAAGTAGTCGGCCTAAACTTTGCAGGGAGCAGGACGGCTACTTTTTGTTTATTAGGGGCAAATTCCCTATACTTTCTTTCAATTATGTAAACCATGTCACAGCTCAAAAATCCTCATTTTTTTGGCATATTTTTGGCATAAAATCACCTTTTCAAAATCTCGCAAGGCCCGATTTTACTGGCTATTTTGAAAAACGGATAGTGCTGCCGTGACACTTCCAACCACACCTAAAACAGCGCGTTCTTGGTTCCCGGTACGGACTCGGCAATCTTTACACCGCCTTTTACGGATGCCAGTACAGGGGCATTGGTGTTGAGTGCGTCATAATAGTCCTTTGCATCCAAGACAATAAAGTCTGCAGGACGTCCTGCCGCGATACCGTACTTTTCACCAAGATGAAGGGTACGTGCAGCATTGTTGGAAATAAAGTTATAAGAAGAACGGATATCATCATATCCCATCATCTGGCATACATGAAGTCCCATAAATACTACGTCACGCATGGAACCGGTTCCCATCGGGTACCATGGGTCAAAGATGTCATCATGTCCGAAAGAAACATTGATTCCGTTTTCTCTCAGTTCCTTTACACGGGTAATACCGCGGCGCTTCGGATACGTATCGATACGGCCCTGTAAATGGGTATTAACAAGCGGATTGGCAACAAAGTTAATACCGCTCATCTTTAACAGACGCATGAGTCTCTGCACATATGCATTGTTGTAGGAATGCATGGCAGTCGTATGGCTTGCTGTTACACGGTCTCTAAGTCCGCTTTCGAGTGCACGTGCTGCGAGGGTCTCCAGGCCTCTGGAAGCCTCGTCATCGATTTCGTCACAGTGAACGTCTACGAGTTTGTCGTATTTCTCAGCAAGCTCCATGGCATAATTCAGGGAAGATACGCTGTACTCCCTGGTAAATTCAAAATGAGGAATCGCACCGACACAATCCGCTCCCATGCGGACCGCATCTTCCATCAGCTGGCGTCCGTTCGGATAACTCTCGATACCTTCCTGAGGGAATGCAACAATCTGGATGTTCATCACATCTTTTAACTCTTCTCTCAGTTCAATCAACGCTTCCATTGCTGTCAGCTTCGGATCGGTTACGTCTACATGCGTACGGATATGCTGGATACCGTTTACCGCATATTTACGGACTACACGGTTCACACGCTCTTTTACGTCTTCCTTGGTCAGTTTCTCTTTACGCAAAGACCAACATTCAATTCCTTCAAATAAGGTTCCGCTCATATTCCATACCGGGTCGCCTGCTGTAAGGCAGGTGTCCAGATGAACATGGGACTCAATAAACGGAGGAAGTGCCAGCTTACCGCCAAAATCCACGCATTCTTCGCCTGCGCGTGGCTCTAAATGAGCCGCTATTTCTTCAAACTTTCCGTCTGTTACACGGATATCACTTGTTGTATCCGCATTTTCTATATACAGATTCTGATAAAGCATAGTTTCCTCTTCTCCATCTGATTCTATCAAAAATTATTTTGCTAATTTCTTACCTACAAAGTAGCAAGCTAATGAAACAACTGCATTGTTAATAGCTGCGATACCGAATGTAAATCCAGGAATAATATTACCACCTGTTAAGTTACCAACTACAGCACCTGCGATAACACCGATAATAGCTGCCCAGTTAGTTCCTTCCGGAACTGCCGCATCTTCTGCATATTTCTTCTTGTCTAAGAAGTAGTCAGCGATAAGGATAACACCTACTGCAGGAAGTGTTGCATTAAGGATGGTTAACCAGTTACAGAAGTTGTAGTATAACCACATAGCTGCTACTGTACCGATAATACCGGATAAAATAACCATTGGCTTCTTAGCCTTACCTGTAATATTGGAAAGACCGAGTGCACCTGTGTAAAGTGCGTTATCGTTTGTTGTCCAGATATTTGCACCAAGTACAAGGAATGCCCAGATACCGAGATTTAATTCAATCATAACCCAGAAAATATCGTTGCTTCCTGTGAAAGCACCTGCTACACCACCGAAGCAGAACATCAATGAGTTACCGATAAAGAATGCGATAACAGTTGTCCAAACAGCAATCTTATTGTTCTTTGAAAAACGTGTAAAGTTAGGAGTTGCTGTACCACCACTTACGAAAGAACCGATTACAAGACCTACAGCAGCAAATAAAGTTAATCCGCCTGTAGACTTACTAAAGATAGCATTTAAACCGCCACCCTGGATAGTAGCAACGATCATGGCATATGTTCCGAGGATTGCAATAAGCGGAACGGAAATATAACTTACGATTTCAAGTCCTTTGATTCCGAAATATGCGGAAGATGTCATACAAATACCAACAATAAGAACTAAAATATACGGTAATGCTTTTGATTCCGGAGCTAATACTTCAGCAGCAGGAATTGCAAACATTGCAGCACCTACACCGAACCAACCGATCTGGGTAAGACCGATCATGGCAGAAGGAAGCTTAGAACCGTTTTTACCAAACGCACGGCGTGAAAGAAGGTCGTAAGAAAGACCTGTTGCACTTCCGATATAACCAAGCGCTCCTGTATATGCGGCAAGAATCACACCACCAATCAGGATTGCGAGCATAAATCCTTTTAAATCAAGACCGTTTGCAAGGTCTACACCAGTCCACATGCTGGCTGAGAAGAAGGTAAATCCAAGCATAATAGCAAACATAGGGAAGAAACCTTTGCGGGCTTTTGAAGGAACTACCTCGTTCGTGTAATCGATATCGACTTTTTTGTTTTCAACAGACATTTTGTTCTCCTTTTCTTTTTGTAGTTTTACTCCTGTATAGCGGTATTTTGCGATTCGTCCGTTTTTATAAAAAAAGGGACCGAGAAAGCTGTAAAACAGCCGCTCCGGTCCGCTAATACGCAAAAAAAAAACACATTATCTTCCCGGTAGCCACTGTACCGAATACAAGATCTTTTTCCGATAAAAATAGTAACATATTTCTTCCTTTTTTTCAACACAAAAAAATACCGACCGGATTGCTCCGGCCGGTATTTCTTCCCCTATTTACTTATGTCATACGATTGCATATGGTAATATAATAACCCCTTCTACACTTACCGCAACCGTTCCTGTAATCTGTGTTAAATTCTAGTCCCCTGAAAAACTGTTCTCTACATGGCGGCAAAACTCTTCAAACACATGGCTTCCCCTGTCCCTGTAATCCGAAGACATCACTTCTGCAACAATTCTTTGTCTGATATGTTCAGGTACTTCATATATTTTCATGATGGCGTCTATGCCACTTGTCACCCTCTGCTCAAAAGAAATGTCCTGTGTATTCTCCAACCGGTACATGGCATATTCAATACCGGACACCACATTCTCCGCCTGGATAAAATGTTCATCCGTCCAGTTTGTACAAAACTCACCAAACGTATGCTTTGTCCGGATGGTATCGTTCTCACGGATAATCTCAAGTGATAATGTATGTGTATATGCTGCTATAACCAAATCCCTTATATTCGGATTCTCCTCACATACCGAAGCAAACATTGCCAGTTCCTGAAGATACGCAATAGGAAGACCATACTCGGTCTGTTCCATGCCCCTCTCTGTCTGCTTCTGAAAAGCATTCAACTCCCCTATCAGTTCCGCAAGAATATGCTCCTTGGTCGGAAAATGGAATGTAAGATTACCCGTACTTATCTTAAGCATATTCGTTATATTGGTTACATATGTATTCGTGTATCCCTTTTCTAAGAAAAGCTTTGTTGCACAAAGTAAAATTTTGTATCTGGTGTTCACTATTCCCTCTCTCACATTACTATTTCTAGGAACATTCCTATTATAGAAAATTAAATATGGTTTGTCAAGCCCACAAACCAAAAACAGAGCCCCGATTTCAGGGCTCTGTTATAACATACATTAACTAATTACTCTTTTAAATTTTTACTCTTCCTTCTGCAACTGCTTTTTCGTAGTTTGCCTGCGCCTGTTTGATGAATTCTTCGTCATCTTCTTTTTCCGGTGGGATATACGCCTGTCCCGGAATTCTCTTTCTTAAGTTGAAACGATCCATTGCCGTACGCAATCTGTTCGCATTCTCATTAAGTAAGTCACAGGATGCGGAGGTTTCCTGAGAGATTGCCGCATTGGTATCAACTGCTTCCACAATGCCTTCAATACCGCTCTCAATCTTGCTCATCTTATCCTTCTGTTCCTGTCCGGCAATACTCATTTCATCATTGAAACGATAGATGGCATCCACACTCTCTACAATCTTATTAAATGTCTGCGATGTCTCATTTGTAATGGCATTACCGATGTTTGCTTTGGAAATCGTATCCTCGATTAACTGGCGGCTCTCTATTACTGCCGTAGCACTCTGTGCTGCAAGACTTCCTACTTCATTAGCAACTACCGCAAAACCTCTTCCTGCTTCTCCGGCTCTTGCCGCTTCAATGGAAGCATTCAGTGCAAGGAGGTTGGTCTGTGAAGCAATCTGTTCGATGGTTGCAATTACGGCATTAATCTTTTCGGAGGAGTCCGTAATATCTTCCATCGCTTTGATTAACTGCTCAATCTTCTCATTATTAAGTGCAACTTCATTCTTGATGTCACCGGTAAGTTCTTTGGATTTTTCAATCTTTTCAACATTCTTATTAATCAAACCGACCGTCTCAATAATGGTATCTTTAAAGTCTGTAATACTATGTATCTGCTGCGTACAGTTAGATGCCAAAAGACCGCTCGCATTGGCAATTTCGTCTGCACCGCCTGCCACTTCATTGGCAATCTGTGTTATCTCGTTAAACATGATGTCATTATTCTGTACCATCTTATACAGGTTCTGTGACAATCTGTCCTGTTCGGAACGGATATTAACAAATGCGGTCATGTCGCCTTCTGCTACACGTTCCATAACATGTACATTCTCTTGAACGCCGGATGTCATGGTCTTAAATGCATCAATCATGACATTAATTTCTTCAATCGTAGTATTGGCATTACCAAACTCAATCTGATCGGAACCAAGTGCCAATTCTCCGGCCCACTTCGCCACTTTATTAACCGGCTCTGCAATCTGGTTGGCGAGTTTGTCGGAATGTGTCTTGATAATGCGTGATGTAACCACCATCAAAATCAAACTAAGAATAATGGATACGATTACCTGTATTACGGTTACCCTGTAACTGGTATCTGCCTGCTTTGCATAAAATGCCGTCACAATATCAATATTATCCGAAAATTCTTCGTATTTTGCAGTAATGGAATTAACCAGTTTAAGTCCCTGTTCCGGTTTGTCCTGAAGCGTAACATCTAAGTTGTTCTTATAAGTCAAATGAATCTCGTCGTGAAGTTCCAATGCCTTATCAAACGCTGCCTTTGCTTCCTTATCCTTCTTAATATCCGTGATATCAAATGCCATTCTCCATTTAGCATACTCACAGTTGTCCAGGCTTGTTACATTATCAAACTCAGATCCTTCCGAAATGGAAATGATAAGGTCTGTCACCCAGGTATTCACATAATTTCTTGCACTTTCCACACTGGAAGAACGTTCTGATAAATCTCTCATATTCTTAGAGAAAAATGCAGAAATTCCCAGATTAAGAACTGAGAAAATAATTAAGAATATCATAATCTTAATCATAATTGCATTACTGCTCTTAATATGCTGGCCAATCGTTAAAACCGCATTCTGCACAGCCTTGGATTTGTTTCTGACCTTTTTCCCTTTAGCCGGCTTGGCCACCTTATCTTTTGCCTTTTTCTTTAACATTCCCCGTGCCCCCGTTCTTACTTTATAATGTGTATATTATAGACTAAATTTTAGATAAAAACAAGGTTTTAGCCGTAAATTGTCAGTTTATTTTATTTTGTTTTTGTATTTTTTCACTCTTTTTCGAACTGTGAAATAAACTTCCATGCGTTCTCACAGGAATGATGCCTGAACTCATGCCCCTGACCGCTCACACTTGCAAATGCGGTACGGCAAACACCGTCCACGCTGTCATAATAACGGATGGTCAGATAGCTGTCCCTGCTCTCATCATAAAGTTTCTCTACGCGATCCGCTTTTTCTCCCCAGACAGGGTCTTCCCAGGTATCCTTCTTATCGTAATCCAAGTCAAATTTTACTTTTAATCTATTCACTTCTGCCGCATACTGTACACGCTCTAACGCGGTTGGTGCCT
The DNA here is from genome assembly GCA_045586245.1 of Lachnospiraceae bacterium. Taxonomy (GTDB): domain Bacteria; phylum Bacillota; class Clostridia; order Lachnospirales; family Lachnospiraceae; genus RGIG8767. Next base: position 6,190 of record JAZMZZ010000113.1, read on the forward strand.
GGCACGGAAGTTCCGGCAACGGAGATTCTTCCCCACCCGAATAAAAAATCGGAACCGGCACGGTCATATTCAGTCTGTCACCAAGTGGCCTGCCAAACGGATTATTCTTTACCGGGAACAATGCACTCGCCGGTGCAAGAGCCGCAAAAATCTCCGGATATTCCTGGAATAAATCCCATGTTTTTCCGCTTCCCATGGAAAATCCCGTTGCATAGATACGTTTCTCATCAATCGGATAGCGTTTCTTTAACTCTTCCAGAACGGCCACTGCTTCCGTTGCCGTCACATGCTGATGGTTCTCAATTGCCACATAGAGGAAGCCGTATTTATTGGCTACCCGGTACCATTCCGATACAAAGGTCAGATACATTGTAGAGTCCCCGCCTCCGTGGAATCCAAGCAAAAGCGGCACCGGTCCGTTATCAAGCAGACCATTGTTATAGTACGCAAAATAACCCACCTCATGCTCTTTTTCATCTTTAAAAATGCTCCAGTGGTCCTCTGATGTGGGCACGGTCACTGCGCCTGCTTCCTCACGCATCTGCAGCTTAGCAAAATCCGGCTCGAACTGCATTTCGCCGCACCACATTTTAAACTTCCATACAAATGCATCAAAATCTGCTACATAATCTGCGTTGTCCTTAATAAGCAGGTTCTCACAATCCGCAAATGCTGCATTCACCTCATCGGTATTGCCAACACTGAGTACCGCAATATCCTTACGTTCTACCTTAGGTACCACACTCAGTTTTTCCATGGAACACATTGCCGGCGTAATCTCGCCCGGTCCCCAGAGATAATCGCCCTGTAAGGTCTTCAGTAAATATGTAGCTACATAGTCCGCAGATTCCCCGTAACTGTAAATATCTGCCCTGAACTTTGCACCCTTGATAAAATAACCCTTGAATTCACGGGTAAAGAAATCGTCAAGTTTCACAATTCCGTCCTCAAAACGGGGATCCATTTTCACCTCTGCAATGACATCCGCATACAACTGCTCCGTGGCATTCTTCCATCCGCCTTCACATGTCGGATATACAAAAAGTACACTTGCATCCACTCTTGCCGCAATCTTTGCCAATCCGCTTTCTTTGGCAAACGCAGCTGCCTCTTCCATGCTCTTTTTCTGTTCCTCAAACACCAGCAAAAGAGGCGAACGGAAACTATAGTTATTCACCTGCCCGTCAATTCCGCTTTCCGGCACATAAGCCTTTAAAAAGAAGCTGTCATATTCATGCTCCCAGTATTTTGCACCGTCAGCAAGCGTTGTAACAACCGGTCTTTCCATCATTGCCATTTTATTTATCCTCCTTAAGAAACCATTTCTTCTCTAAAATCTTTTCTATTGTTTTTAAATTCAAATCCGAATGCTCCACTTCTCTGGAAAAACGGTATACAAGCTCCGTCATTTCTTCCAGATTCAGGGATTTTTCATTCTTTATAAAACGTGCCATCCACAACTCCCAAATCATCCACACACAGTAGACCGCCAGTTGTGCTTTGGCATAAATTTCACCATCATATACAGCTCCCGGAAAATACGTGAACAAAAAATACACCAGCAACTGCTCCAAATGGATATCCACATCCTCATTCATCGCCTGGTATGCCGCAAACTCTGCTTTCAGGCTCCGGTAGCGTTCCAAATCACTATAGAGAATATCCGTCGTTTCATCCAGCAGTACGCCCCACTCTTCACGCAAAAGTTCCAGTTCATACAAATGCTGGAACATCTTACCGGCAAGTACAATCTCTTTTTCCTTCACCGGCTCTTTTTCAAGATACTCCCGTACATAAGCCAGTGCTTTATCCGTTCCGTATTTATCTGTCACATCCGCACAAGCAAATAATTCCCTACGGTTCATGCGCCCCTGCATATCATGTGCCATGCCCAATACCAGCACGGCTCTTTCCGCCACCGTAAGGCTTCTGTTTTGCAGCAAATGAATCATTTTGGCTCTGGCATCATCCAAAACCGAATACAGGAACGGATCAAAATCCTCAAATTCTTCATCCCCGTCTTTTTCATAACTGATAAATTGTACCGGCTCTTTACGGTTCATCACAATTCTTGCCACTTCCGGACAGGATAAAGAAAGGGTGATTTCTCTCACCCCTTCAAATTCTTCCGTGTGACGCGGATATTCACGGCAGGTTTTACAAAAACCGTTCTCTCCCTGCGCCAGATATAAATCGCAGAGATTGTTTCCGTTTAGGAAAGCGCATCTTTTGTCCTTATCCTGGCGGAATGTAGAGTTAAACCAATTCACGCTTTTAAGCATGCGCTTTCTGAAACTTCCGCGTATCCGTTTATATTTCTGCAGGCTTTCTTTATCAATCACTATCTGCCAGCCTGCACAGCAGGTATCCTCACATGCATCCGCAATACATGTAAAATCATCATAATAATCGGGAATCGTGTACAACATGATGCCTTATCCTCTCTTAGTTCCCTTTTGTATCATCTGCATGAATTCCGTTTCCTCAACAGCCTTGGAATAATACCATCCCTGTAAATACTGACAACCGAAGTCAATCAATATATCATGCATCTGTTCGGTCTCTACACCTTCTGCCACAATATTTAATTCCAAAGCATTCATCATGGAAACCGTATGTGCAAGCGTAATACCGGCTTTACGTTCCTTAAATGCATCCTGAATAATTGCCCTGTCAATTTTAATTAATTCAAACGGCAGTTTATTGATATAATTGATGGTTGCATATCCGGAACCGTAATCATCCAATGAAATCGCTATATGATTCTTTACCAGTTTGGAAAGATTCTCATCTACCGTTGCGAACGAGGTCATCATGGCTGTTTCCGTAATTTCTACGTTAATCTGGGAAGGTGACACCTCGTACTGTTTCATAATATCCAGCATTTTTTGTGCAAATCCCTGCTGCATTAACTGAACCGGGCTGACATTAATCTCGATGTAGTCAATCGGTGTATTTGCCAGATTATTCTCCTGGATAAACCGGCACACCTTATGCAGAATCTGCTCTCCCAATTCGATAATTAAACCCTTCTTTTCAGCAATGGTAATGAAAACATCCGGTGAAATCCAACCCAACTTTTCATCATAAAGTCTTGCAAGTGCTTCCGCTGAATTGTAACATTCCTTTTCAACGGAATATATCGGCTGGTAATATACCATTACGCTATCTTCAGCAACAGCTTTCTTTACCGCCTTTTCAATGTTTTTTGCCATCTGGATTTTTGCCAAATCAATTTCGTGCGCATGGGTAATAGTTCCCTTATGGTTCTTCTTACAGGACTCCATTGCGTAATCTATTACTTCAATAAGACTCTCCGTATTATTTGCATCTTCCGGACAATCCACAATACAGATTGTTGCCGACATCATGACTTCCTGATTGTCCAAACGCCACGGAATCTGAAACCGTTCTCTAATCTCTTCTGTTATTTCTGCGGGCGAATACTTTCTTCTGTCAACAATCACACAAAACTGGTCTGCATCAAAATGAAAGACTCTGCCGCCCGGTTTCATACTTTCCAAATATTTACCAACCATACGCAAAAGTGCGTCTCCGGCTTCGATTCCGAAATTCTGGTTGATAAATTTAAAATCATCCAAATCCACAACAATCACGGAAAAAATCTTCTCATCAATAAAACAGTCTTTGAGATATTCCCCCAAAAACAGACGGCTGAACTGCCCTGTCAGTTTATCCGTAACCGCATCCGGACTTTGCTGGAATAAGTACATTACCAATAAGAATACCGTAATGATAAGATTAAGCATTAATGCATAATTCATCGCCTGTACAATCGCCGCAACAGCTGCACTGATAATTAAAAAGGCAATCAGCGGAGTCGTTAAAAATTTAAAGTCATTCTTTCTCCTGATTAATAACCATGCAATGATTAATAACATATAAATATCAATCGCATAGAGTATATAGCCGATTCCTGTCTCCGTATACCCTGTCTTTCCAAGGGTTGCTGCCCATTGCATCTGCGGATTAAACAGACATACCACACACAATGTAATCCATGTGGCGATAAAAAAATACAGGATATTCTTATTCTTTTTCACATCCACATGCGCCATGCTAAGCATACAATAAGCCAGGCAGGTAACAAACCCGTGAAGGAAAAACATATGCCAGGACATCACCGTATACGTCACGTTATAAGGTATCCGTTCTCCGCGATACAGCAATTCAAATGTCACAATTTCCAGCATCGTTGCCAAAAAAGCGGATACGATAACATAGAAAAAGAGACGGTAACTCTTTAATGGAACCTTCTTTTCCGTTATATACCAAACCATCAACATCAATAAAAAGAACGCCGCGGCATAGTCATAGGACAGGTTTAAATGTGTCATGCATTTGCTCCTTTATCATACGTACATTTAAAAATTTGTTAAACCAATTCAAATGACTTAAGTGCTGTCAAACCATTTCCCCTATAAGTCAGATAAATTGCATGCACTCCATCCGGTATTGCAATCGGTGCACTGTATGTTTCCCATACATTGGTGTATTCAATCTTAATCGTTGCAAGTACTTCGCCATCCCAGGCGGTTTTTACTTCAAAAATACCGTCGGCATAACCTCTTGTTGTAAGGCGGAACTCTGTCACACCCTTACAGTCAAAATATTTAAATCCGGCTGTTGCAGAATTCTGGATTCTTCCGACATAACCAATCTCTTCATCGCCGTCCCGGCCATCCTGCATAACTCTCGGGAATTCTTCACCGCCCACATACATGGATGGTTTGTCTGTAAATAAATTACATGCAAGGTATGCCGGATATTCGCCTTTTCCGACAAGCGGACCACCATTAAGACCACATGAAGTAATCTCAACCTGTGCAATGCTTCCATCTTCGGCAATCGTCAGTTTCTCGGCACATCCCTGACGGCTGTACCAGTCACCATTGGTCTGACGATGGTAGAAAATATACCAGTCATCGTTAATCTGAACCATACTGCCGTGGTTATTTGCGCCATATGCTGCCGGCATATCCGCAGGTTTATAAGTATCAATATGTAAATCACAGTTACTTACGAGCACGCCGCCATAAGTAAAACCTTCTGTCGGGCTCTTACTTGTTGCATAACAAAGTTCGTGCATTACGATGGATGAATAAATGAAATAATAGGTATCTTCCACTTTACGGATGGAAGCCGCTTCAAAATATTCATGTCCCACAAATGTACTGCCTTCGGAATATTCACAGCCCGGAACCACAAGCTTTGGTCCTGCCTTAATGGTAAGCATATCCTCTGCCAGTTCCACTACTTTGGCACCGGTTCTGCTCTTGTCACCGCGTCCGCAGAATCCTGTGTAAAGATAAGTGGTATTACCTTCTGTTAATACACCCGGGTCAAACTGCGGTTCGTCGCCTTCTTTTTCCCCAAGACGTGTACCGTCCTCATAATGTACATAGCCGTGGAACTGATACTCTCCGGCCGGTGTATCACATACTGCTACAGAAATAACCGGCATCTTATCCAGTGCATAATACAAATAGTATCTGCCGTCCGGTCCGATCGTTACATCCGGTGCATAGAGGCACATCTTGCCTTCTTTATTCATCGGGTCTGCCGTCTTCGGATAAATCACACCCTCATAACGCCAGTTACCAAGGTCATCTACCGGCGCTGACCAGCATACATAATCTCCCATACAGAATACATACCCATTGTAAAAATCATGGGAACCGTATACATATACCCTTCCGTCAAATACATAGGGTTCTCCGTCCGGAATATACTCCCATGACGGTAAATATGGATTAAAAGCCTGTTTTTTCATGTCTGTAAAATCTCCTTGTGCTCACTCTATTTCTGCAAATCCTTCTGTACCATCTTAATCATAAATGCCATGAAATCATCATTTTCCACACTTGGAACGGCGCCTTCGGATAAAAATTGCATCTCATCCCTTGCATTGTCCATGTATGGCTTCCACTCAGGCATGGCTTCTCCGTCCGCATCATTGCCGTTTGGATTACCGGTCTTTACAAAGTTGGTCCAATAATTACACATCAGTCTTGCCAAATCAAAATGTCTGCCTTTAAACGGTCTCCAGCACATTCCGAGTGTTTCAAAGAAGAACCATAAATCCACGGAGTGGAAAGAACCCGGATTGTCCCAGCCCGGAATATCCGGATTGAAACGGTAATAATAGCATGGCTTATCGTTGCATTTTAATTTTTCAAGGAAAGTTGCTTTAATGCCGCTTTCGATAATATTCAAAGGTGCATAGCCCATATCGTTTTTCACTTTTGCTTCTTCAAAGGCAAGGAAAGCATCCGCATCATCACCAAATAATTCTTTTGCTTTTGCCTGCAGTTCTTCTTCACTGCCAACAGGAAGAAATCCCGGGAATTCATCTACGGTATTACCCGCCATAACCGGTACATTTGCAAAATGGCCGCGCGCAAGAAGCTTAATCGGGTCATCAATACAGAATGTATCATCAATGGAAATGGCAAATCTCGGATGTGTCTGTGCAAATTCCGCATATTTGTCACGGATATAAAATGCATCCAATGCCCTTGCTTCTTCCAGTGTCTTAACACCGATAAAATCAAAGAACGCTTCGCCGTTTTTACCGGTCTCACGAATGTGGCGCGGTGTAATAAACGGGTCCGGATTGTAAATATTACGGATCAGACCGCTAAGAATCATAGCGCCTTTTACAATACCGAAGTTCTCTTTGCAGGTTAACTGTGCCAATGTACTTGCGCCGCCTGCAGACTGGCCGGCAATGGTAATCCTCTCAGGGTCACCGCCAAATGCTTCGATATTGCGGCTCACCCATTTAAGACCTGCCTGCTGGTCCAAACTACCAAAATTAGCAGGTGCTTCCGGCTGTGTTGCGGTAAGTTCCGGATGGGATAAGAATCCGAGCACACCAAGTCTGTAATTCACTGTTACCAGGATTACGCCCCTGCTTGCAATTCTCTCGCCGTTAAATTCCATCTCCGGTGTATAACCGCACTGGAATCCGCCACCAAAAAACCATACCAGTACAGGAAGTTTCTCATCCGTCTTCTTGGCAGGTGTCCATATATTCAGATACAAACAGTCTTCTCCCATCGGTATTTCAGGGTCCACATGCCATTCACGGCAATAAATATCGGTACCCAGTCCCGGTGTGTCCTGTACGGAAATCGGTCCGAATGTATAAGCATCCCTGATTCCTTCCCAATTCTCACAAGGCTGTGGTGCACGCCATCTGTTTTTACCGACCGGCGGTGCCGCAAACGGGATTCCTTTAAATACTGTAATCCGGTTGTTATTACCCGGTAAACCTCTTACGGTTCCGTTTTCTGTAGTTGCTATTCTAATCATTCTCTCTCCCCTTAAATGTAAAATCAGTAAATGTAGCACTTGCGCCGGCTTCCTTGGTTGAATACACTACCAAACCGAAGCGGCATCCCGCAAAGTGGTCCAGTTTAAAGAATAACTTATGTGTTTTGCCGATGGACCGGTACTCTCCTGTCTTTGTATCAAAGTAATAGAACTTCGCCTCGTCCTTCATATCCGTAAACTCAACCTCTATCTTAAGGCGGACACTGTCACCGTCAAATAAAACCGCTTCGCATTCATTTCCCGGTTGTGTATCTCTTACATACCCCATCTTCTCGCCGTACGGCGTCTCACGGTTAAGCATGACCAGATAATTCCTACCGTCTTTCTTTGTCACGCCGACAAATCCGTAGTACCCCTGCAATGCACAAAGTCCGGCATAATCGCCTTCCTGCAATTTACTCACATCCACGGTTACTTCGCCACTGCATCCCGGATACATCGTTCTCTGGGTCAGCATGTTCTTCGCCTGCGTGAGATTGGCACATACCTTACCGGTCGTAATCTCCACACTTCCCGCTTCGCTGTCATGCTTTACTAAAGATAAATCCGGCTCATGGTTAAACTGCCATACGCTCTTAAATCCGAAACTGCCGTATAATCGTGTCCTGTCTTCCTCAGACATATCTGCAGGAACCTTAAAATCATCACTCAGCAAAAGCGGTACATATTTATATCCGGGTCTGGTACTTACCGTCTCAAAGGAAGAAGGAATCTTACCGTCATCCCCAAAAACAGGAAAATCATTCTCCCAATGAACAGGAAGTAACATCGGCGTTCTTCCGACGGCACCTCTGTCCTGGAATAATATCGCATACCAGTCACCATCCGGTGTGTCTACAATACCGCCCTGGGCAACTCCCTGATAAGCATAGCCCACATCATCATTTAATACATCACAGCCCTTAAATTCACCATCTATGGAATCTGCAACAAAACAAGCCTGTGTTCGTCTCCATTCCCCAACCAGTGAATGGATAAAGAACACATAATATTTGCCGTTAATCTTATAAAAATGGGCACCTTCATAGCCAAGTCTTGTCTCATCGCTGTCTTTGACAATCATGCGGTGAATACCACCGTCCTTTGCCGCTGTCAAATCCTCATTGAGTTGGGTAAGGTAGATTTCCCTATTGCCGTATACTATGTACACCCTGTCATCATCATCAAATAAGATCGAACAGTCATGGAAAAATCCGTCGATATTACTCTTTTTCCAAGGTCCCGTTATATTATCAGCCGTATACAGATAGGTCTTTCCCGTGTCATTTGCCACAAAACAGATATAAAACCTGCCCTTATGATAACGGATACTGGTTGCCCACATTCCCTGTCCGTAAACATTCTTATCCCCTTCAAGCATCTGTGCCGGAGTTGAATCCAGTCTGTCATAAACAAAAGTCAGATGCTCCCAGTGAATCAAATCATAGGAACGTAAAATCTCGCATCCCGGCATAAAATGCATCGTTGTGGATGCCATGTAATACGTATCACCCACACGAATAACATCCGGGTCCGGATAATCCGTTTTGGTAATCGGGTTAAGTTCCAATTATGTTACCTCCTTGCAGTCGCAATAGACTGCCCTATATTTTAATCTGTTTAATATCTTCTTTCTTTGTGCTCTCCCACATATCAAATTTCAATTCTTTTTCCGGATGAGTGTACTCAAACACAATCTGGTTCTTTCCTTTTCGCTTGGCCTGATACATGGCTTTATCGGCATACGCATACAACTGTCCGATGGAGCGTCCGTTGGTCGGATATAATCCGATACCGATACTTGCCGACACATGGATATCGGAATATTTACCGCATATCTTCCTGACATTTATAAGCAGTTCCTCTGCTCTTGTCTGTACCGCTTCGACATCGGGAACATCCGGCATCAATGCAAAGAACTCATCCCCTCCGATACGGCCTGCAATCGATTCATCATCAAAACAATCCTTAATTTCTTTTGCGAAACGCACTAGGAATTCATCCCCGGCCTGATGGCCATATGTATCATTCAGCTTCTTAAAATTATCCGCATCAATCATAAAGAGTGCATGCATCTTATCCGGCTGTTCTTTTAGTACTTTCTGGATCATCTCCATCGTGGTTTCACGGTTTAGAAGCATGGTCATCTTATCCATCTTAGCAGACAGAATCAGTTTTTCTTCTTCCTTCTTCTGTCCGTCTATGTTCTGTGCAGAAAGCATAACACATAAATGCCCGCTGTCTGCATCCGTCATAAAACGCACAATATTATATACCCAGTGAACGGCCCCGTCGGACACTCTTCTTTGGTATTTAAACGTAATCCTTCTTCTTCCGCTTTCGTATATCTCATGCAGATACGAAGGATTAAACCGCCGGTAAAACTTAATCGCATCGCTATCCCTGTCAACAATGGAATCCAACGCTGCTTCCACAAGACTTTCCACCGTGTAGCAGGATTGGAAGGCACCGTTTGAGATTTCCTGCCTTCTCTGGCTGATAATACGCCATGCATCTATATCCACATAAGTAATTGCATACGTATCTCCCGGTAAATCAAACAAATATTTGAGTTCCCTTTGCTGTTGCTGGCGGTTAATATATTCTCTGGTAATATCCCTTGTAATACCCAAAATTCCGATATGATTCCCCTCTTCATCCCGCAAAATATGCTTGGATGTGGAACCATACCGCGCTCTTCCGCCCTCATCCGTAATCGGCTCTATATAATCTACAAGATCCTTATTTCCGGCAAGAATCTTTCTATCGTCTGCCACATAGCGCTTCGCCAGTCCTTCATCTGAAAATATCTCAAAATCCGTCCTGCCTACAATTTCTTCCACGCTTTCTTTTCCTACCATCTGTGCAAACGGCAGGGATGCCGCAACATATACCAGATTCGTATCTTTAACAAACATCATATCCTTTGTATGATCCAGCAAAGTCTGAAATGCTATCGGCATTATATTCTGTTTATCATGATTGTTCTTCCCCAAATTCAAAAAATCCATCTACCTTCTCCCCTTTTTCTGCCAGTAATACTCTTTCAACCACCTGTTGCTCGGTTTTATTAATGGCCTCGGTATGCCCCGTTAATGCTGCAAATGGCGCAAACTGTGCTGCCCTGTCAATAAGCGGCATCTGAGGATGTGTATCCGATACATGATGGGGCAAATGGATAATATCATCATACTTTTTTTCCTCATTTGTATTCACGCCCTGTGTCCCCCTATTTGATTATTCCGTTCTATTGTTGTTGCACCCTCCTGCAGGTTCATCCCTTTTAACATTGCATTCTTACCGTAGCGTTTCTTAACCGAAAGCATTGCCTCCTGCAAACGCCTCTCTTTACTAAGCGCCTCCCTCTCTTCTTCACGCTCTTTTTGCAAAGCGTCATAATCCGTAAAAAGTGTTAACTGCTCATATGCGTCATTTACCTCTACGCTTCCCTCTTGCGTAAGGCGGTTGGCTACAATGGTAACCCTGCGTACCAATAAATCGGGATTTACAATTCTTTCATACAACTCCATCACCGCATCCGTAATCAGCTTTGTGGAAGAAGTCATCCGCAAAAGATTGGCCGTACCGTGTGCATGCTTCGGAACTTTTCTCCCGTAATGATCCGTTGTAACTTCCCCTGTGTATTTCTTACGGATTTCCGGATTGGAAAGATTCTCAATATCATAACCGACCGTTAACACCATCTGATCCGTCATCAGTCCTTTATCCACCAAATCCAGTACCAGCAAATCGGTCATCTCACGCACAATCAGTTTCGCCTTCTCATAATCATACGGACTTTGTAGCACCTGTCCGGAACTGACACAATTTACTTCCGGCTTATACTGCTTCACAAGTTCAATTGTCGTAGGTTCCCATCCCCACGCATGGTCAATCAGAAGTTCTGCATTAACACCGAATAATTTGTAGAGCAAATCTTCATTGTGATAATCCATGGGTCCACCCAAAGAACACCGGGCAATATCCCCCATGGTAAACAGACCATGCTCCTCTAATTTTTTCCGATAGCCGTTCCCTACTCTCCAAAAATCCGTAAGCGGCCTGTGATTCCACAAAAGTCTGCGGTAACTCATTTCATCCAATTCGGCCACGCAAATTCCGTTTTCATCCGGCGTTACGCGCTTTGCCATAATATCCAGCGCCACCTTGCACAGATACATATTGGTACCAATTCCTGCCGTTGCCATAATTCCGGTTTCTTCACTGACATTCCGTATCATCTTAGATGCCAGTTCTTTTGCCGTCATCTTATAGGTATCCAGATACTGTGTCACATCCATAAAAACCTCGTCTATGGAATAAACATGGATATCTTCGGGTGCAATATATCGTAAATAAATCTCATAAATTTTCGTACTGTATTCCAGATAAAGAGCCATCCGAGGCTTAGCAACAATATAATCCAGATGCAGTTGCCCGGCCTTTTGTACCACCTCAAATAATCTGGCTCTTCCGGGAATTCCATATTTTTTAAGTGCCGGTGAAACAGCAAGACAAATCGTCTTTTCGGTTCTTGCCTTATCCGCTACCACCAGTCTTGTTGTGATGGGGTCAAGCCCTCTTTCCACACACTCAACGGATGCGTAAAACGACTTCAAATCAATGGCAATATACGTGCGATTTTCCATCTTTTCCACCTCCGTCTTATATGGAAACCCAATATTCCTTATTTACAGAATATTCCTATTATATTTTACTATTTTACGTCTTTTTTTACAATGAAAAACATCTTGTTTTTGCCCTAAAATTATTCTTATTGCTCCCCGTAATAAAACACGTTACAATACTCTTGGATTTAACCATCCGTTTTTACCTATTTTTTGAAAGGAATGCGGACCTTATATAGGACATGGTTCCGTATACAGACTATTTTTATGCAGCAGTTAGAGTCTTTTTTCAATGAAATAATCGCAGGGGATGCCCACAAACTGATTATCAGCAAGCCCCGCACTGCATCAGAACTTTATAAGAAAATTGTTATCGAGAAAAAGAAAACCTTTTATCAGATTTCCAAATATACCGACAAACAGGTTTTTCATGAAAATGTACCAAAAGATGGGCTTTTGGCTGCATGCACTGCCCTGACATACGGTCATTTTTCCCAAGTGAATGCCTGGTCTGCAAAGCGTGAATCCTACATCCTGATTTCCAAAAAAGGAAGTGCCACACTTAAGCACAGTAAGATCAAAAGCGGACAGACCGTTACCAACACAACCGACTCCCACAATCGCAAGAAGAACTATATTCTTGAGGAAGGCACTCCGATTCCTCCCCTCGTTGATATGGGTGTTTTTACCAAAGAAGGCAAAGTTGTCCGCTCCATGTACGACAAATTCAAGCAAATCAACCGTTTTATCGAAATGATTGATGATGCTGTTAAAGTTTCTTTCCTCGACGAAATCCATGTCATTGATTTCGGATGCGGCAAATCGTACCTGACTTTTATTTTGTACTACTATCTGACTGAGGTTAAAAAAATGAAAGCCCGTATTATCGGACTGGATTTAAAGGCTGATGTCATCCGGCATTGCAATGAGGTAGCCCGCAAATACGGCTATGATGGACTTTCCTTTGAAATGGGTGATATCAACGGCTATAAAGCGCCGTTTGATGTGGATATGGTCATTACTCTCCACGCATGCGACACCGCTACCGACTACGCCCTGTACAATGCGATTACTTGGAATGCCAAAATGATTTTCTCCGTTCCATGCTGCCAGCATGAACTGAATTCGCAGATTCAGACGGATGCATTTTCGATACTTACCGGTTACGGAATTATCAAAGAACGCTTCAGTGCGCTGGCTACCGATGCCATCCGCGGCAAACTTTTGGAATATTGCGGTTATAAGACACAGTTATTGGAATTTATTGATTTTGCACATACGCCGAAGAATATTCTGATTCGTGCTATCAAACGCCCGATAACACCTAAGAATGCCCGCGAAAAAGCACTCACCGAAGTAAATGCGTTATGCGAAGAGTTCCATTTTAAGCCCACTTTATATGATTTAATCTGTAAGGAAGAATCCGGTTCCTAATTTTATAAATAGAAAAACACTCCAAATGTATTATCACATTTGGAGTGTTTTTCTGTTTTATATACCAGAAATCTCTTGTCAATTTCATTATCTAACCAAAAGTTCCGCATCCTGCGGAATATAGATTTCCTGCAATTTATATGACGCAACCGCCTTACTGAGATTGTAAGTGCGCGCATTCATATCCTCTTTCGCCTCTTCTATCCGGATACAATAATCCCTGGCGCGCAGAGAAATATCTGTTAAACAATACTCCTCCTTATATTCATTGTAATAACGTTCCGGGCTTCCAAGAATATCCTCATAATATTTCAAAACAGGGCCTGCCGCATCCAACGAAAGATTGAACAGTAAATGGTATTCGTCGATTTCTTTCTCCGCTTCTGCCTGTGCAATATTATATTTTGCAATCCAATAGTCCGGGTGCGCCGCCGCAAATCCAATATACAAAACCGTAATGCTTACAAGCATATATTTAAAAACCGGGAATTTCTTTTGAAAAATAAATACTGTCGTTCCAATCATCACAACTGCCATAACAACAATTGCCCAAAGTACAAATACTCGCAAAAATGTCAGATGATACACACTGATATATAAAAGCATTCGATACGCTGCCGATACCAGCATGACATAGGTGCAGGCCGTAATCACCGTCATAATCCATTTGAGTGCTATATTATCTTCAAAACATCCCATAACAATGAGCACCATGCACACATTAAAGAAGCATACAAATGCCAGCTGGAAAAAGCCCTGCCTTGCATATTCCGCATAAGTATATCCTTCCGGTAATGCGAGCGCTCCCATAAATAAACCGAATATCTGGATTCCTGTAAAAATAACATATACAAATGCAATCACGCCGCTACAGGAAATTGCAATATACGGATTGGCTTTCGTTCCCTTTTTTTCCGTTTCTTTTAAAATTGTATCCTTAGTGTTGATATAGGTTATGATGCCGTATCCAAACAAAAAGATTACCAAAGTCGTTCCCGCAAAACCAAAGAAATCACGGTCAAGCAGCTCCAAAAGTTCCATACGTTCAATCGCTTCCAGTATATTGTCAAGCATTTCCCCAAACAGCAAATCCGCACTGCCAAGCAAAAGAAGCAGAATACACACCATTGGTACCGCTACAACCAAACCGATTAAAATGGCGATGAATTTTTCTTTTGTCTTCTCATCCATGGACGACTTTTCTTTATTATTTTTTCTCACTTTAAGGAATGCTTTCCCTTCAGAAAAAGGCGTAAACATCATGGAAACACCGCCCCAAAAGGCATACCAAAGAGCCTTCATATATGCCGCAAAGCTCCATCCCGCAACGTCAAAGAATAACTCTAACAGATATATTCCCACTAAAAGAATGATACCCATCTTATTCAGATTCACCAAAACATCAGAATCCGTCGTACAGGTAAGGCCTCCAAGAATCACCGTCGCTATCATCAAAAATATGTCGCATTTTCGCGCAGTACCGTAGAACTTTTTCGCATAATAGTAAAAAAAGTAAAGGGTAGCGCCTACGCAAAAAGGGATGCCGATTCCCTCCGGATTCTTATACATGCAGATTGCATACACAATCGCATATAAAAATGCTCCCGGTGCGACTGTTTTAAACCACTGCGCAGATTTCTCCATTTTCTCGGCTTCCGCTCTTTTTTGCTCCTCACTGTTATGCAATACCTGCGGATTATTCTGCATCGGCCTTGGCACATATGCCGTTTTGGTTTCCGTATTGTTTTCCTGATTTTGGGGTGCACTTAAGAAAGCCTGCTGATTCGGCAGACTGCCATAATAATTTTCCATATCTGATTCTCCTTTTTACTCTTCGTCTTCTACAAATTCCAGGATGTCGCCCGGTTGACAATTCAGGGCTTTGCAGATGGCATCCAACGTGGATAGCCTGATTGCTTTTGCTTTGTTATTTTTAAGAATGGATAGATTGGCTAGCGTAATATCCACTTCGCCGGCAAGTTCGGTCAGTCCCTTCTTACGCTTTGCCATCATCACATCAAGATTTATTATTATCGCCATATGTCCTCTTTTCTAAATGGTTAAGTCATTCTCTTCTTTGTATGTAATCGCCTGTTCAAATACAAATGCCAAAACCTTACTGAACAAACCGGCAATCACAAAAACCAATATCAATACGCCCATTGCAATGGTCAGATATAAAAATGTCCTTACCAGACAAATGACTGCAATAATAAAACTGTATGTACCCATGCGCTTCAAACTGACTACATTTGCCATTACAAATGAATCATTCTGTAAAACCGTCCGGAATATCTTACGCAATTCCCCGATAATCAGTATTGCCAATATTCCAAGTACTGTATAGATAATCACGATTTCTTTGTAATTAACAGCAAACGGTTCATAATTAAAAAAGTCTGCGATCCATTTAACCGACCATATCAGACTGACGGTAACCGCCATCCCTGTAAAATACATAAAATCCAATAAAAACTTTGTAATCCGGATTACATTTTCATCTTTCATAAAAGTACTATCCTCCTTTTCTTTCTATACCATACCACCTTTTCAATTGAATTGCAATATGTTTTTATTGTATTTCGATAAATTTATATTGCAATTCAAAAAGCATGCTGTTTTTTCTGCAAATATAAAAAAAACCTCCACCATTTAATTAAAATGGTGAAGGTTTTATTCTAATACTCGTTCATAATATCTTCTGTTTCAACATCTTCAACAACCGGCATAATCGCTTTTTCTTTCCATTTACCGCGCTTATAGAAAATTGTCGTCAGCGTAGCTCCCATAATCCATGCCAGCAAAAGGGAAGTCGGAATACATTCAAAACGGCCAAACGGCAACTCTTCGCTTCTTGTCAGATAGGAAATGCCGTAAGCAACCGGCACGCGGACAATAACCGTTGTACAAAGGGAAATCCACATCGGCGTCAAAGTATCTCCCGCGCCTCGCATAATACCGGACAAACTCTGCGTTACTGCCATCGCAATATAGCCGACAGCCAGAATACTCATGACATATACGCTCATCTCTACCAGCTCCGGGGTCTTGGTGAAAATCGCCATCAAATATTTACCGAATATCAAAATACAGGAAGTAATCGCAATCGCACAACCAACCGCAATTGCCGTTCCCTGCTTTGCGCCCTTGGTAACACGGTCGTACTTACCGGCACCAACATTCTGACCGGCATATGTTGTCATTGCCATACCGAACGAGAAATTCGGCATCATCGCAAATCCGTCCACACGCATAACGATTACATTGGCCGCAATAAACATCTCACCAAAACTGTTGGTCAGAGACTGTACAATAATCATTGCTGATGAAAAAATCGCCTGCGTCATACCGGAGGGAATTCCCAGTTTGACAATTTGCGAAATATGTTCTCCGGACATTTTAAGTTCTTTTTTACCAAGGTCAAAGAACTCTCTCATATGCACCAGTTTCCAAAGACACATGGCGGATGAAATTCCCTGTGCAATAGCCGTAGCAAGCGAAACACCGGCTACTCCCATGTTAAACTTCGCAACAAACAATACATCTAATACAATATTGATTACCGTAGCAATCAGTAAATAGTACAATGCCGAAAAGGAATCGCCCATTCCACGCAGAATACCGCTTAAAATATTATAAAAAGCCATTCCGGCAATACCATACATCAAAATCACAAGGTATGCCGTACAATCCTCTAAAATGGATTCCGGCGTATTCAACAGTCGTAAAAACGGCTTAATGACCGGAGGTGCCGCAACCATCATAAATAAGGACACCAATACGGTTAAGGTGATACTGGTACCGATGGTCTTAGACAATTCTTCCCTTGCCTTTGCCCCAAAATACTGGGATACCATAATTCCCACACCGGACGATATACCTACAAACAGCACCAACAGTAGGTTAAATAACGGCGTTGCA
Source organism: Lachnospiraceae bacterium (assembly GCA_045586245.1). Classification (GTDB taxonomy): domain Bacteria; phylum Bacillota; class Clostridia; order Lachnospirales; family Lachnospiraceae; genus RGIG8767. Next base: position 23,511 of record JAZMZZ010000113.1, read on the forward strand.
CTTCCGACTGCCGCAAGTGCATTATCCCCTATGTAATGTCCAACCACAATACTGTCAACCGTACTGTATAGCTGCTGTGCAATATTTCCGATAAGCATCGGTAGTGAAAACAGCACAATACTCTTCCATGGTGTACCGACCGTCATATCCGTTGGTTCAAACAATTTCTTCAATTTGTTCATGCATTCTTTCCTCAATCTTCTTTTTTCCAAAGAACATTATAACAGATGTTTGCCATTTAGCAATTTATCAATTGAAAAAATTATCACCGGAATCAGTATAATCTGGATAATGATACCGGGAACACCAAGTGCAATTGCAGAAATTACAGCCATTACTGACAAATCCTTCATCCCAAGTATGTATATTGCTACAACAAGTCCTAAAAAATAAGCCACTCTTCCGCAAAACATCGTAAGTATCAATGTCAGATAAATACGGATTGTCTTATGCAGTTTGGCAAATACGTGGTAAAAAAGACCTGCCGCCGCTCCGTAAGCCATCAACTCCACAATCATAAACGGGAGTCTTGCCGCATTCGGCATTCCCGTAAACAGAAAGCTTAAAAACGGACAAATTGCCCCTACCAGCGCACCATATCCCGCGCCGACAAAATAGCCGCACAAAATAACCGGTATGTGCATCGGCAAAAAGACATTTCCCGTATTCGCTACCGGAATCACATGAAATACCTGCGGTAATAAGATACCGAGGGCAAGGCATAATGC
>JAZMZZ010000114.1:0-4373 GCA_045586245.1 Lachnospiraceae bacterium
CACCGTCAAAATCCATCGTTACGATATTGTCACTCAAATGGAAACCGACATTATTAAAACCATACTCCCTATGTACAATTCCCGAAAAAATATGCTCGCCCGAATGCTGCTGCATATTCGAAAAACGATGCTTCCAGTCAAGGATACCATGCACCGTGGCACCAACCTCCACCGGCTGTGCCAGATAATGCGTCACAATGTCCTTCTTAATCTGTGCATCCAATACGGTCTTACCGTCCAATGTCCCTTTATCCGGGCTCTGTCCGCCCTCTTCAGGGAAAAACAAAGTCCTATCTAAAATAACTGCATATACATCCTGCTTATTATAGGTAACCGCCTCGCAGCTGACCACCTTGGCATCAAATTCCGTTGCATATGCGTCCAAATCGTATAACTTAACCATAACTTCTCTGTTAACACTCCTTTGATATGAACATAAAGTCACGAATTTATTATATAATGTTTACGCAAAAAATCAAATACCTTTTCGGATTGTATGCTATTATGTACTTACGGTACCGTAAGTAAAAGGAGTGAATTTATGAGTGCAAACAGTTTGGAACTTCTGACAACTGCATTATCTTTTATGGAAGATAACCTGACCGAGAAAATCACCACCGAAGACGTGGCAAAGGTCTGTTATTGCTCCAAATCCACCCTTGAAAAACTGTTTCGATGCGTCAGCCATACCTCCGTGCATGACTATATCATCCGCAGGCGTATGAATAAGGCCGCCAAAATGCTTTTTTCCCACCGTGAAATCAGCATTCTCGATGTTGCCGTCCTCTACGGCTATAACAGCAATGAGGCCTTTACCCGCGCATTCAAGCAGGTCTGGAACTGTACACCTTCCGAATTCCGTAATAATACACGCTATTCGGAACTTTTCCCAAGGTATGCATTTGACCTTGATAAAGGAGAACAAATCATGAAAAAAGTAGATATTTCTGAATTATATGATGTATTACGCGAACGAATCGGCTGCCACTACATAGTATGTGATATCGAAGGCCTGATTCCTATTAATGACATTTCCCACGCAGCAGGCGACCTTGCCATTATTGAAGCCATCAAACGTATGAATGATGTAGCCGGTGAAAACGATATCGTTTTCCGCATCGGCGGTGACGAATTCATCCTGCTGACCGATTCCAAAGATATGGACCATGTGAATAAACTTGCTGATGCAATCAGAAGCAAAAACGGCGACACCTTTGCTTATGAAGGTAAGGACATCCCACTTTCTCTCTATGTATTAATATCCACCCTGACAAAGGGCGCGCATGGCGACAGCGGAGAAATGTATCGCCAATTCCAGCAAGTTGTTAATGATTTTAAGAAATCACTCGGAAGACCGGGGATGTAATTATTAGAAAAGACGGCGTCAAATGACACCGTCTTTTCTATTTCTGCTCACGGAGGAACTCAAAGAACCCTTCCAAACCTTCCACCACATCGCGGTACGTGGAGTCAAAATCACCCGTGTACCACGGGTCTGCCACATCGCGTCCTGAACCCGCAAACGATAATAATTTGTAAATCTTACCATCCGGATCACCACCCGCGATACGATTCATATTGCGGATATTGGCAGTATCCATGCCAATCAGATAATCGTAATAATCATAGTCTGCCTGCGTCATCTGGACTGCGCGGTGCGGCACTACGGGAACGCCTACCTGACGTAATTTATTTACGGTTCCGTAGTGAGGTCCGTTACCTATCTCCTCACGGCTTGTCGCCGCGGAATCTATTTCAAATAAATGCTCCATATGGCGCTGCTTTACCATGTGGGTAAAGACGGATTCCGCCATTGTTGAGCGGCAGATATTGCCGTGGCAAACCATTAGCACTTTTATCTTGTTTTTCATATTTTTTACATTTCCTTTCAAATCGTCTCAAACATTGATTTTACTGGGCTTGCGAGATTTTTGCAATTTCATATCTTTTCATAAATTCTCATACTTTTTCAGGCATTTGGCATAAAATTGGCATAAATTGAGAATTTTTATGCCAGCATTTTTAACCAGACATCTTAACATTCTTACAAGTAAGAGAATCGTCAGTTTTTCCCATAAAACCGAGCCTTTCAAGCTCTGCTCTCGCATCTTCTTCACCGATATGGGTATAGGTATCAAGTGTTACTCCAATCTCAGAATGCCCCATTAAATATTGTAAAGTTTTTGGGTTCATTCCTGACTTTGCCATGTTGCTACAGTATGTGTGCCTACATACATGCGGCGTGATTTTAGGTAATTGCACGCGGTAAATACTGTTATACTTTCTCAATGCTTGTTGGAAGTACTTCTCCCAATGTTGAGCCACTAACGGCATTCCCTTCTTGTCCAAATAGAGAAATCCTGTATATCCATCAACATTCACTTCAACCCTTGGTCTCGGTCGAAATTTAATGATTTGACGAAATGTATATGCCACCTCTTCACTCATCGGAATGTTTCTTATGCCACTCTCCGTCTTGGGTGTTTCAATCACATATTCCATATCCCTTGTCCTCTGTAGTTGATGTGTTACTTTGATAATATTTTTCTTAAAATCAATATCCTTTACGGTTAGACCACAAAACTCACTGATTCGAAGACCTGTTTTAAAAAGAATAAAGACAGCTTCATAATATTGACTAAAATGAGGATCTTCTTCAATAAATCTTAAAAATTTTCTTTCCTCTTCTCTTGTAATAGCTTCTCTCTTCACACTATCATTTACCACCACCGTATGAAGTTGAAACTCAAAAGGATTCCGCAGAAGCATCTCATCATCTACTGCCATCTGAAAAGCCGGACGAAGCACCCCACGTATACTGTGGATACTACTATATCCCCTACCGTCGCTCTGTAACTTTATCAAAAATAGCTTCGCATCCGATATTTTTACTTTCCGAATCAGCCTGTGTCCAAATTCTTCCTTAGCCAAAACATTTTGAACAAACTTATAATTTGCTCTGGTATTATGTTTTACACCGGTTTTTAAACTCAGGTATTTCTCTACCAATTCACAAACAGTTGTATCATCACAATAAATGCCTTTTCTAAGTTCCAGTTCAATATCTCTTATTTTTTCTCTTAAGGACTTATCTTTGCGCTTTCCTGCAGGCGTAGGGTCTGCAGCAGTTAGTCGCCAACTGTACACCGCCTTTCTTTGCCCAAAAGCATTTTGATAGCGATAACAATATCGCCCTGTAGAATCTTGCGATTCGCCATTCTGCAAAACTCTACCTTTACTGTCACGTCTCTTTGCATCATTCATAATAATTCTCCTTTCATTATCAAAGAGCTGTGACATGGTTTAGTGTTAATATATCACAGCTCTTAGCATTTTTCCATATACTTATTGGCATAAAAAAATCCTCCAAAAAATCACTTTCTTGGAGGAAAATTGGCATAATTTTTTTAGAATTTTATGCTATTATTTTTTCTGTCTTTATTACCATATTTTTTCAAATACATTTCCACAATTTGCACACTGAAATACACTTTTACCACTATTAGCAAAAGCCATTGCACCGTACAAAGTACCGGTGAGTTTATAACCTAATACACCTCTTCCAAAATCATTTCTGTTATCTTCCACAACATACAAATCTGTACAACGGCATCTTGGACATTTGATATATTTACTCATTCGCTTCACCTACCTTTGGTATATGCTTTTTGTTTACAATACCAAACTAACAAAAACAGAGTCCATTTTATAGGACTCTGTACAATACAATGAATAATTATCATTCTTTCTTCACTTCATTCACATCATAATGTTTTAAAGATTTAAACTTAATTCTCCAACTTATAACCGAAACCGCACATATTATCAACCCAATAATACCAGCAACAATACCTTCTCCAACAGAACGTTTTGGTATTCGGTTTGTATCCACATCCACCTCTACGTAATAAGAATCTCCAACCTCATATCCTAAATCATTTGGCATTCCGTAGGTAACTTTCTCACCGTCTTTATCATACCAAACAACCCTGCACATCGGGACACTATTGCTACTTCTCTTAGTGATACTATTATAAGATTGACTGATATAAGTATGTTCTACAGTTCCTTCTATTTCTTCCGTCTCTTCAAATGCCATAAACAGATTGCAAAACATAAAGAAACCGCAGATAAATAAAAATACAAGAAAAAGTTTTGTTCCAAATCCGTTAGTAGTTTTCTTTTTCATTTCTAACTTCCTCTTCTTACCTATTCTTCTTGATATTATTTTCTACCAAATCCCCATAATTCTCTGCAAAATCAAGCTCACTACCGTAATTCCAATCCAACAACTTGCGCCCATAATAATCGGCTTACCACCTGTCTTCACAAGCTTCACAATGTCCGTATTCAACCCAATCGCTGCCATCGCC
>JAZMZZ010000115.1:0-1806 GCA_045586245.1 Lachnospiraceae bacterium
TTACACGGAATATAGATATTCTTTCCGCTTACATATTGCTGAATCGCTTCTATTAACTCCTGCGGCAGAACTTCTTCCGCACTGATATAGCTCATTTTAATCCTCCTTTTTCTTTTACGGGGATTCATCTGAGCTTAACGATTCCTGTTATTTTAAGCTCAGACTACTGAGCGATAACGTATCTTTTCAGCATATAACGCGCCTCCTTTTTCTCATTCTGTATTAATATTAATGTTGTAAAAATGCAATTGCAACCTCATTCTTGTTTAGAAACAAACATGAGCCGCTCTCACCTGTTAAACGTCACTCTTAGTTCCCATCCAGCATCTTTTCCTGATATGCATTGTCTGTTGTTGCATCAAAACCATCCAGGAGATATTCTTCCGGAATATATTTGTTGTAATCCAAATCCATGAAATAATTACAGAATATCTGCTCTGCGTAGATGATTCTTCCTTCTCCGTCTGTCAATGCGTATACAAAACCTTGATAGGAATCGGCATTTACTGCAAGAAGCTCATAGGTCTGTTCTTCTACAACACCGTAATATCCGACATACTCCGTTGAGTCGTATGCCTTCAGTCTTTTCACCTCATCTGCATATGCTTCCGGTGAATAGTCAACAACCAGATATCCCAGATACTGCGCATCCCACGGGTTATAATAAACCATCTTGAAATCTTCAACTTCCATGGAATCTGCCATTTCCGTGGCCACTTCTCTTACATCTTTGTCCATCATCTCGCTTTTTCTTTCTCCTTCAATAATTTCTCTTACATCCACATCATAAAAATCTGCCTGCCTTCTGCTGGTCCAATGAATTACGCCTCCTTATTCCGCCGAATGTTTGAATGATAAAAAATTTCTCAGGTAAAATCCACGACACAAAGCGAGAAATGCCGTTTTTTCTTACCTGACACAGTATGTCCGGTTACTCATTTTCGTACCAAATGCAGATGTTGAAAAAACGCTACGTTCTTATAAACAGCATCACTCTCCACGGCACATTCGAGCATGAATAACTTCTCTTCCCAATCAGGCTCTTCTTTAAAGGCGTTGGGTTGTATTCCGTAGAAGGTGCGGATGCCGTATACTTTATCAGTAACAAATCTTTCTGCAATACAGTCCTGCAAATCCTCTATCTCGTATTCGTTAATCGTCCCGAAATTCATTGAAACAGCATTCTCACCATTCAAAAGTGCCAGGGCTTCGTCAATGTTATTTTCAAATACCGCCTTATGCATTACCTTGCCGTTTTTATTATGTTTTACAATGGATAAAATGCCGCCTTTTTTTAACAGCCGGTGAAACTCGGCAATCAGGTCAGCACGGTTCTCAACATACTCCAAAACATTATGACAAAGAATCACATCAAAACTGCCATCTTCCATTCCTTTCAGTGCATCAATGCTTCCTTTTATCTGCTCGTAGTGATAATCGCATATTCTATGTGTGAGCAGTTCATTATTCGGTTCCACTGCCGTCACTTCGTTGTCTTTAGCCAAATGGTTTGCAGTAGCACCGAAACCGCTTCCGAAATCTAAGATTTTTCTGTTTTTGAATTCAAGATTATGCCAAACCAGTCTGTAAAACAACCGGCCCCACGGCGTTTTAATATAATCCAGATATCCGTTGATATTCATGGTGTTTTCTCCTTTGATGTACGTAAAATGCGCTCCCGTCAAAAAATATCTTATAAAAGAAAATTTATGAATCTGATAGCTTAATATCCCTCAAACAATCTGATATCTCACTTCTTCCATTTTCTCCAAAATCATGAGGTGCATCTAACAAATCATATATCAG
>JAZMZZ010000116.1:0-2023 GCA_045586245.1 Lachnospiraceae bacterium
GAGAAGGACATTTTGTAGCAGTTTTGCAAAAAGCAGGCTCTATGGCGGAAGACGGAAAATCTGTTGTTCTTCCACGGAACGGGTTGGAGAAAACAACGGATTTAAAGGGTTGCAAGGAATTTGAAGAATTTATTAAAAACGAGATAAAAGCGGACTGGTTAAGACCGGATGCAAAAAGCGGATATTTTAAATTCCATGATAATGTTTATTTATTGCCAAAGGATATGCCGGCGATGAAAGGCTTAAAAGTGCAACGCTCCGGATTGCAGTTGGGAATGCTTTTAAAGAACCGCTTTGAGCCGGCGCATGCGTTGGCATTGGCACTTAGACCGGATGAGGTTATTCATACATGGAATCTTAGCGCAGACAGTGAAGAGGCGCGAGGCTATCTGAAGGGAAATACTTTCCCGGCAGAAGGAGAAAAAGGCTGGTATCTGATTACGGTTGATGGTTACAGTATCGGCTGGGGTAAACTTGCCGGCGAAATTATGAAAAATCACTATCCTAAGGGGCTTCGCAAGTAGAGACAAAGTACAACCCGATATTTTTAAACTATATTTTAAAGAAAAGTTTATTTGACCAGGTAGAATTCCTTTGCTAAGATTTTATCTTAGTAAAGCGAATGACAAATTAATTCTGCAGGCGGCAGAATAAGAGGAGTTTATGGGAAAAACAAGGAATCATAAGTGGATTTGCATAGCGCTGATGGCAGCGATTATGATTTCCGGGATTTGTCTTAATGGGATACAGGCAAATTCCTTTTTCTCATGTCACAAAGAAAGCAGTATCTCTGCGCCTGACAGGTTAATAGAAAAAGGCTCCATATATCGTACGGAGCAGTTAAGCGAAAGAGAAGTCATCAGTTCAATCCGACAGGTGCGGACCTATAGCAGAAGAACGAATTCAAGAACAGAGCAGGAGTTAGTTCCTGTGTCTTTGGTTGCGGATATTCTTCCGCAGAAATTCCATTTTATATCTGCAATTGAGGAAAGGTTGTATTATGATAACCTGTGCTCTGTTGCGATACTGGACTACATCCATAAGCAGGATGGAGAGAAAGTATAACGTCTCAATTACATAGAGGCACTTAGGAAAAAGTCTATGAATAATAGGCTTATTTGAGCATGAAAAAATTGAGATGGAGATTTGAAAAATGAATATTGGAATGATTTTACTTATGATTTTTGGCGGTGGGCTTGCAGTTTTAACTACCGGTTATCTTTGCGTGTCTATTTTTGTGGTACTGGGTTATAAGATTATGCGAAAAGCAAGATATGGCACATCACTGTTCAATTAATTTATAGATGTATTAGATTATAAGAAACAAATTTAACAACTTAATAATGTAAAAAATTCAAAAAAGAATAATAAGAATGGCAGAGGAAATATCCCCTGCCATTTCTTATTTTGTAATAGTCTCCGGTTAGTTGTTGCCGGCGGCTTCATTAATGAGTCCCATAATCATTGGAATAGCGTCGGTTCTGCCGCTTTCGTTCATTGTTTCAATATAGTTATTCTTCTGTTCGTACAATTCGTGAACCTTGTCAACCAATATAGAACAATCCAGAGCCTCTTCACGGATTACAATAGAAAAACCCTGTTCTTCAAAAGAAGCGGCATTCAAAATCTGGTCACCACGGCTTCCGACAGAAAGAGGAATCAGAATGTTTGGTTTCTTGAGTGCGAGCAATTCGCAGATGGCATTGGCACCGGCTCTGGAAATAACCAAATCTGCAAGTGCAAAGAAATCTTTAAGTTCTGTTTTTACATATTCAAACTGCTTATATCCCGGAATGGATAACATAAGATTATCCACTTTATCCTTACCACAGATATGGATAATCTGAAAATCTTCCAATAATTTAGGAAGTGCTTCTCGCACCACCTGATTAATGGCAGCGGAACCCTGGGAACCGCCGACTACCATAATAACAGGCTTATCTGCAGTAAATCCACAGATATCCAAAGCTGCAATCTTATTGCCCTTGGTAAGTTCGCTACGGATAGGCGTTCCGGTAAGAAC
>JAZMZZ010000117.1:0-4235 GCA_045586245.1 Lachnospiraceae bacterium
AATGACGAAGGCAATCCTTCGGATATATATACACTGGAGCATTATAAGGCATTTGACAACTTTATTAATGATTTGAGAGATGATTTGATGCCTTATATAGAAGCCAATTATCCCGTGTTAACAGGAAAAGAGAATACGGCAATAGCAGGTCTTTCCATGGGAGGAAGAGAATCCCTTTTTATTGGTTTTTCTATGCCGGAAACATTTGGTTATATAGGGGCTTTTACGCCGGCACCGGGGCTTTTGGCGTATACTAATTTTGGTGTATCGGAAGATGGCATGTTTACAAAAGAAACATTCAAATTACCGGAAGGCAGTGATAATTTTGTGATGATTAATGCCGGAGAAAGTGATGATATTGTAAAGCAGTTTCCGCAGACATATTATGATACATTAGAGGAAAATGGTGTTGAGAGTGTATTTTATGTAACAGAAGGCGGCCATGATTTTACAGTATGGAAAAACGGTCTTTATAACTTTGCAAAAGAAATCTTTAAATAAGATGTGGGATGCAGATGGAAAATAATAACGTACAAAAGAAAACATTATTACGGAAAATACTATGGTGTATGATGGTAGGTTCTTTGGTTCTTTTCTGGGTAGGACAATGGGTAATGCCAAACGAAAACAGAAAAGAGGAAAGTACTTTCCATGTACTGGAGGCAGACTGGGTACAGGTTCTGCAGGATGGAGAGGAAGTGCCGGTAGAGGTTCCCGGTAACTGTGATGTGGAGTTTGGCGAATGGGGAACCATTAAGACGATTCTTCCGCAGAATCAGGAGGATACTTGGATTTGTGTACGGAGTATGCAGCAGGAGATGAAATTTTTTGTTGGCGGGGAACTTCGAAAAGAGTATTCTACTTTGGATATCCAGAAGGTTGGAAGGTCCAGCACAATGACTTATGTTCTGATTCCTTTATATAGCGTAGATGCGGGAAAAGAACTGCGTGTTGAATTTATGAGCAAGTCCCAGTATTACAATTATGTAAGTGATTTTCATGCAGGGGATAAGAATGATATCCGGAATCATTTCTGGGAGGTTTACGGTCCCGGATTTATTATTGCGACTTTGATGTTTATTACCGGATTGATGGTAGTATTTGGTAGTATTATGATCCGTCGCTATTATCAGAGGGAAGTGGATTTGGGATATTTGGGCAATATCGTGATGATTTGCTCTGCATGGTTAATGGCAGAGTCTAAGTTGAGGCAGTTTGTATTCCCAAGCAGTACCGTAGCAATGTGGATGGGATATCTGATGATCGCCTTATTGCCGTATCCGTTTGCTTCGTATATTAACAGTGTACAGAAAGGCAGATACCGTAAAGTATACACATTAATTGAATTGCTTACGGCTATACATTTTGCGGTAGTTGTTATTTTGCAGGTACTGAATATCCGTGATGTCATGGATACTTTAATCAATTCCCATGTGATTATCGTAGTGCTGATAGTAACGATGGTAGTTACGCTTGTTCGTGATGCTGTGAAAGGATATATTAAGGAATACAAAGAGGTTGCAATCGGCTTTGTTATTGCGGTTGTAGGCGGCGTTTGTGAACTCAGTCTTGTATATGTTGTGGATACACCGCTTAATGGAATCGGTTTGTGTCTCGGACTGATAGGCTTGCTGGCTATGGCAGTATTTAAGACAGTCCGGGATTTGATAGCAATTGAGAAAGAAAAACAACTTGCGATAGCAGCCAGTGAATCCAAGGCTAAGTTTTTGGCAAATATGTCCCATGAAATCCGTACACCAATTAACGTGGTTATCGGTATGAATGAGATGATTTTGAGGGAAAACAAGGAGCCGGTAATAAACGAGTATGCGCATAATATTAAGAATGCGAGCCGCATGCTTCTAAGCCTGATTAATGATGTTTTGGATTTTTCAAAAATAGAAGCAGGCAAACTGGAAATTGTACCGAATGAGTATCCGATGGCATCGTTAATTACAGATGTATTGCTGGGAGCGGAAGTTAGGGCAAAACAAAAACAGTTACAGATTATCAGTCGGATTGATGAATCATTGCCTGCGGTTTTGTATGGGGATGATATTCGTATTAAGCAGGTACTGAATAATCTTTTATCCAATGCCGTAAAATACACTGAAAAAGGAAACGTTACTTTTTCAGCGGAACGGGTGGATATGGATGATAAGTTTAGTCTTTGTTTTACCGTAAAAGATACGGGCATCGGTATCCGCAAAGAAGATATGGATAAATTATTTGGAAGTTTTGAGCGTTTAGAACTTTCAAAGAACCGATATATTCAGGGGACGGGATTGGGACTTAATATAGCCAAGCAATTGGTAACTGCCATGGGCGGTACGATTGATGTGCAGAGTGAATATGGTGAAGGCAGTTGCTTTACGGTTGAGATTCCGCAGCAGATAGTGGATGATACTCCGCTGAGTGAGAAGAATGTGATACCGGAAGAACCAAAAGCACCATCGGAAGAAAAGAAGCGCCTGTATGCTCCGGATGCGAAAGTGCTGGTAGTAGATGACAATAAAATGAATCTTAAGGTTATGCAGGCACTTATGAAGAACACGGCCATTCAATTGGATATGGCAGGCGGTGGTAATGAATGCCTTCAGATGACAAAGGACAAGAAATACGATTTGATTCTGATGGACCATATGATGCCGGAACCGGACGGTATACAAACCTTACATATGTTGCGTGAGAATAAGGATAATGTAAACTGTGATACCAAGGTAATCGTTCTTACGGCAAATGCTATCGAGGGGATGCGCGAAGAGTATCTGAAAGAAGGCTTTGAAGATTATCTTTCCAAACCGGTAGAGGTTTTACGGTTAGAAGAGATGCTGGAGAAATATTTGCCGGTAGAAAAACAATAATGTGTCAGCTACTTGTTTTCATTGCGGACAAGTTTTGTGTGATAGTACAATACTTACAACAAGTGTTGTACTGTCACACTTTTTATTTGGGGAAAAGACTAGGAGGATATTGACATGGGACAATTTGATAAGGTTGCTCACCGTAGGGCAAGCAAGGTGGTAAAGGTTGTAGATGCAAACGGAGCACCGGTAGCAAATACAAAAATGCGTTTGAGACAGACGAATCATGAATTCTTATTTGGATGCGGAGCATTTGATATTAATGAGTATTTCGCAACTGATGACCCTGCCGTAAAAGCAAATATGCAGGAGAGAATCGATATCTGGTTGGAACTGTTTAACTACGGTACACTTCCGTTTTATTTGGGAAGATATGAGCCGGAAGAAGGTAAGCCACAGTGGGAAAGCAGAATGGCAGCTGCTAAGTTTATGAAGGAACGCGGCGTGGATGTAAAAGGACATCCTCTTTGCTGGCATACATCCTGTGCAGACTGGCTTATGGACTATGATAATGCAACCATCTTAGACAAGCAGTTAAAGCGTATCGAAAGAGATGTTACACAGTTTAAGGGTGTTATCGATAAATGGGACGTAATTAACGAAGTAGTCATCATGCCTATTTTTGATAAATATGACAATGCAATTACACGTATTTGTAAGGAACTTGGCCGTGTGGATTTGATTAAGAAGGTATTTGAGGAAGCCAAAGCGGCTAATCCGGATTCCACTCTTTTATTAAATGACTTTAATACATCCATTTCTTATGAAATTTTGATTGACGGCGCGTTAAATGCAGGTGCACCGATTGACGTTATCGGTATCCAGTCTCATCAGCATCAGGGATATTGGGGCGCTGAGAAATTACATAGCGTTCTGGAGAGATTCGACCATTTCGGACTTCCGATTCATTTTACGGAAAATACTTTGGTTTCCGGCGAATTGGTTCCGGCGCATATTGAGGACTTAAATGACCATCAGGTAGATGTATGGCCATCAACTCCTGAACTTGAAGAGCGCCAGATTAATGAGTGGGAAGAGATGTACCGTATCTTATTCGAGCATCCATTGGTAGAAGCCGTAACAGGATGGGATTTTGCAGACGGTATGTGGCTTAAGGCACCGAGTGGAGTGATTCATGCAGACAACACCTTAAAACCTGTTTACCGCAGATTAAAAGAAATCATCCGTGGCGAATGGTGGACCGACATCGAAGTTTGCACCGATGATAACGGTATCGTTACTTTGGAAGGATTTAAAGGCCAGTATGTTCTTGAAAATGGGGAGAACAAGGCAGAACTTACATTGACAGGCGGAAAATGTGAGGATGTTTGTTTGGTAAAGATGTAAATAGTATTAATGGAGGGTTCCTTT
>JAZMZZ010000118.1:0-9249 GCA_045586245.1 Lachnospiraceae bacterium
CACAAGGATATGCCGCGTATTATGGCTGCAACCGGAATTCCCTATGTGGCAACCGTAGCCGAATCCAATCCGACGGATTTTATGAAAAAAGCCGCAAAGGCAGCCCACTATGCAAAGACAACAGGAACCGCTTATGTAAAGGCCATTTCCGCCTGCCCGCTTAACTGGAATGACAAACCGGCAACCGAACGCAAAGTCATCGAGGCGGCAGTAAACTCCTGCTATTTCCCATTGTACGAAGTGGAGCAGGGCGTTACTACTTTATCCTACGATCCCGAAAAAATGGGAAAGAAAATTCCGATTCTGGATTGGCTTTCCATGATGGGCAGAACCAAACATCTGCAAAAGGAAGAGTATAGGGATGTTGTAGAACGCATGCAGCAGGAGATAGATAGAAGATTTGCAGAACTTAAGAAAAGGGCAGAATAGAAGTAATGTAAAAGGGTATAAAAAGGCATCCGATTAATCGGATGCCTTTGCTAATGCCTTGCCGGCTTCATATGCCCTGTCAAGTAACTCTTCCGGAAGTGTATAATTTTCTGCCACATTCCCATATACAAGAAGACTTTCTATAACGTCCCAGCCGTAGTCTTTCATAAAGTTGTTGGTAGTCTCAATCGCATCGGTAAAACGCGTATCGTCCGGATTGGCCTGCGCATATACGGTAACTGCTTTTTTGCCCGGAAAGCGCGGTGAAAAATCAAGGGCGTACATCGGATACATGCGGTCCAGCCATATCTTTGCCTGTCCGCTGACCGTACCAAAATAGATTGGAGAGCCGAATACGATTCCATCCGCCGTTTTGATATCTTCATACATGGGATACAGGGCATCCTTTGTTGCGCAGTCTTCGTGGACGCGGCAGTAGAAACAGCCCTGACAGCCTTTGATTCCTTCTGCATTCAAATCATAGATAACAACATCGGCACCTACGGATTTGGCCCCATCTAATATACGATTAATCAATTTGGCAGTATAGCCGTTTTTTCTCGGACTTCCTAAAAATGCAACTATTTTACGCATAAAACCTCCTAAAGAAGTGGATTTTCTTTGCCTGAATTATACTTAAAAAGTACAAGTACAGACAAGGATTTACTTAATTTTTAGCTAAAATGTGCCGATATAAATGATGAAACGGATTTCTGTTTTTGCACGGAGGCATATTTATGAATATAACAACTATCAATGGTTTTTCTTTTGAGGGAAATTTAAATATTCTGAAAGAACCGGTGAGGGCAAAGGATGCCATACCCCAGTTACAGGATAAAGAGATAGCGGTTGCAGTTGATATTTCCAAAGAAGGTATGGAAGCATTGCGAAAAGAAGTGCAGTCCATGCCTGGGCGTATAGATTGGGAAAAAGAGATGGCATTCCGAAAGATTCTGCCGAAACTGCAGATGGATCCTGTTGGAGCGCATTATGAAAACCTGAATGCCTACAGCAATGATGCTCTTGCAAAAATTAAAGAATACAATGAAGAGTATGGTCTGGAAGAGTTATTTGCGGTTAGAATGGAGGCGTATGCGATTCAGTACCGCAATACTGTGCTTGGTCAGGAGGACGGAAGCCGGGATATCTATGTGATGGATTCCTTAGAAGAATACCACAAAGTAGAGGCAGAGGAGGATTTACAGTATTTGCAACAGGCCTTTGAGCGTTCGGCAAGGAATGTATCCATGATTGCAAGTATTAGGGAACAGAACTGGCAGATTCGGCATATTTTCCATGGAGAAGAAAAACTTCCGGTTGAACTGCCGCAGGATTATCAGGATAGAATTACGCAGATGCTTACGATGGCCGTTGAAGAGTTTACGGAGAAATATGCGGATATATCCGATGTGTCAGAAGCACAGATGATTGCAGATGCAAAGGCAATTGCAAGCCGGATACTGCGCGAAGATAAGGAATTTTATAAAACCATGCAGGTGTTGTTTTCCGGTAACGGAAGATAGTACTTGTACATCCAAGTTGAATAATTAATAAAAGTCCTGTAAACTAAGGGTTACAGGACTTTTTTATGAAAAAATATGTATAGATTTTGAAAGAAGGCTTACAATGGCTACTGATTTTTCACAGGGAAAGGTCTGGCGCAATATTGTTGCGTAGGCCATTCCCTTAATAATGGCGCAGATGGTCCAGATTCTGTACAATGTGGTGGACAGGGTATATATCGGGCATCTGCCGGGAGAGAATAATATAGCACTTACGGGTGTCGGCCTGACATTTCCGATTATTACTTTGATAATGGCATTTACCAGTTTGGTCGGAATGGGAGGCTCCACGCTGTTTGCAATTGCCCGAGGAGCAAAGGAAGAGGAGCGGGCAGAGCAGATTATGGGGAATGCGGTTTCCCTGTTAATTTTGTTTTCGGCAGTACTTATGGTGGTTTGCTATGCATTCCGCAAGCCGATATTGTATCTTTTTGGAGCAAGTGATGTATCCTATCCGTACGCAGATGCGTATTTACAGATATATCTGCTTGGAACCCTCTTTTCGATGCTGACATCAGGACTGAACGGCTTTATAAACGGACAGGGATTCCCAAAAGTGGGGATGCTGACAACGGTTATCGGGGCGGTTTTAAATCTGGTATTGGATCCGGTATTTATCTTTGGCTTTGGTATGGGTGTTCGCGGTGCGGCACTGGCTACGATTATCAGCCAGTTTGTGTCGGCGGTGTGGGTAATGCGTTTCCTTACCGGTAAAAAAGCCATTTTACATATCAAAAAGAGATATCTACCGCTCAAGTTACCGCTTGTAAAGGATATCATTATGCTTGGTACGCCCGGTTTTATTATGCAGGGTACCAACTGTGTGGTACAGATTGTGTGTAATGCCACATTACAGACCTGGGGTGGCGATTTGTATGTCGGAATTATGACGATTCTCAATTCCGTAAGGGAGATTCTGTCCTTGCCGGTCGGCGGAATTGCAAACGGTGCGCAGCCGGTGCTTGGCTATAACTACGGTGCCAATAAGATGGGCCGTGTAAAAGCCGGCATCCGTTTCTCGGCATTGGTAGGATTTACCTATACGACACTTGCATGGATTTTAGTAATGCTTTGTCCGAAGTTTTTGATTTCCATTTTTTCGGGAGATAATAGTGTGCTTGTTCCGGGAACGGAGGCTTTACACATTTATTTCTTCGGCTTTTGTTTTATGGCGTTCCAGTTTGCAGGACAGTCGGTGTTCCAGGCACTTGGGAAAGCCAAGAGGGCTATTTTCTTTTCCCTCTTCCGTAAAGTTTTTATTGTAGTACCACTCACATTAATTCTCCCCCAAATGGGATTTGGTGTAATTGGCGTTTTCCTGGCGGAACCGATTTCCAACGCCATCGGTGGGTTGGCATGTTTTGTGACGATGTGGTTTACTTTGTACCGTAAATTAGAAGATAAAGATACCGTCACGGTATCGGAAGGAGTATAGGCATGCAGTTATACGATTATGAAAAAAAACATCTTGAAATGTTACGCAAGCACTTGTCAGAGTGTTGTGTATTGCTCAAAAGTAACGGTGATTTCCCGATAAATGAGATTGGTGAAATTGCCGCATACGGTAGTGGTATCCGCAAAACCATCAAGGGCGGTACCGGTTCGGGAGAGGTAAATTCCCGCTATTTTACAACCGTGGAAGAAGGTCTATTGGAAGCGGGCTTTACTATTACAACAGGCAGTTGGCTGGATGCTTACGACAAAGTGTATGAGGAAGCTTATCTGCAGTTTAAGAAAACAATTAAGATGAGGGCGAAGCAGAATCATACCAATGTCATTATGGAAGGTATGGGAGCGGTTATGCCGACGCCGGAATATGATTTGCCGATTGACGGAAAAGGCGATGTGGCAATTTATGTGGTTTCCAGAATTTCAGGAGAGGGAAATGACAGAAGAAACGAAGCCGGAGATGTGCTTTTAAATGTATCTGAGCAGAGGGATATTCTGGCTTTGCATAAGAAATACAAAAAGTTCATGCTGGTATTAAATGTGGGTGGTCCGGTGGATTTATCCCCTGTTATGGAAGTGGAAAATATTTTACTTATATCCCAGCTTGGTGTGGAAACAGGTGCGGCACTTGCAGACATTTTATGCGGAAAGAATTATCCTTCCGGCAAACTGGCAACCACATGGACGGCATGGAATGAGTATTGCGATATCGGTGAGTTTGGAGACAAGGACGATACGCGGTACAAAGAAGGCGTTTATGTGGGATACCGCTATTTTGATACGGTAGGAAAAAAGGCGATGTTCCCATTCGGATACGGGCTCGGATTTACGCAGTTTGCCGTATCGGATGAGAAAGTCAGCGTGGAAGGTAAACAGGTTACGGTGTCTGCAACTGTAAAGAATACAGGTAGTTTTGCAGGAAAAGAAGTAGTGCAGGTATATGTTTCTTCTCCGCAGGGTAAGTTGGACAAGCCGTATCAGGCGCTGGCCGGTTTTGCCAAAACAAAGGAATTACAGCAGGGCGAAGAAGAACAGGTGCAGGTAGTATTTAATCTGGACGAGCTGGCTTCTTATGATACCGCAAGTGCTGTTTTTGTTCTGGAAAAAGGTAACTATATTATCCGAATCGGTTGCAACAGCGTCGATACCAAAGCATGTGCGTTGGTATGGCTGGAAGAGGATGTTATTATATCTAAAGTAGCAAACAAATGCGGCAAGCCGGATTTTGAAGACTGGAAGCCGCAACAGGCAAGAGTGGAAGCGGTTCCTATGGATATTCCGGTTTTAAAGATTATGCCACAGGCATTTGAAACTAAGAGTATCCGTTACGAATTGGAAAAAACGGTATGCGAAGCGGCAAAAAAACTTTCCGATGAACAGTTGGCGCTTCTTAACATTGGTAATTACACATCGGGCGGGATTGCCAGTGTTATCGGTAATGCTTCCAGACAGGTGGCAGGAGCGGCAGGAGAGAGTACCTCTAAGTTAAAAGAGCATGGCTTCCCGGTATTGGTTATGGCGGACGGCCCGGCAGGTGTGCGTATCAGCCAGAAATATTTCGTGGACAAAAAGGGAGTTCATGGTATGGAACCGGCACTTCCAAAGAGTTTGCTGGAATTTTTACCGGCGCCGATGAAATGGCTTATCGGACGTGCACCAAGGGTTCCTAAAGGAGTAGAAGTAAAAGAACAGTATACAACCGCTATTCCGATCGGAACGGCACTTGCGCAGTCCTTCAATTTGGAATTTGCGCAGATGTGCGGGGATATTGTAGGCGCGGAAATGGAGCGTTTCGGCATACATTTATGGCTGGCACCGGCTTTGAATATCCACAGAAGCATTTTATGCGGACGTAATTTTGAGTATTATTCCGAAGACCCGTATGTGAGCGGCAAGTTTGCAGCGGCACTTACCAAAGGTGTGCAGGCACATCCGGGATGCGGCGTGACGATTAAGCATTTTGCGGCAAATAACCAGGAAAACTGCAGATATAACAATAACAGTATGCTCAGTGAAAGAGCATTGCGTGAAATCTATTTAAGAGGCTTTGAAATCTGTGTCAAAGAGTCTCATCCATGTGCGCTGATGACATCGTACAATTTGATTAATACCGTGCATACCTCTGAGTTAAAGGATTTAACGACGGATATTCTCAGATGTGAATGGGGCTTTGACGGTATTGTTATGACCGACTGGGTAACCGGTCAGGGCGTATTATCCAAAGAGGCCAAATATCCGGAACCGCATGCCGGAAAAGTGGCGGCGGCAGGCAACAATCTGTTTATGCCGGGCGCAAAAAGGGACTATGAGGAAGTACTGGATGCAATAAAAACCGGAATTCTTTCCAGAAAACAACTTGAAATCAGTGCAAGTTATGTGTATAGTATGTGCTGTCGTCTTGTAAAGAAGGATGCATAATTTTTTTTAATAATATTGACATTTGAAAAAAATAGGGGTATCCTAAAGGTACTTTACCACTTTAAAGCGTAACGCTTTAAAGTGAATTAGTAGAACTTGACGACAAACGGAGGCTATTATGAAAAGAAATAACGGTAACTTAATTTCATTCAGACCCGACATTAAAGTGGTGGATTGTACATTGCGTGACGGCGGATTGGTAAACAATTTCGGATTCAGCGATGAATTTGTAAAAGATTTGTATCGTACCAATATTAAAGCCGGCGTAGATTATATGGAATTCGGTTATAAGGCTTCCAAGGATATTTTTAGCAAAGAAGATTACGGCAAGTGGAAATTCTGTGACGAAGAGGATATCCGAGCCGTTGTCGGAGAGAACGATTTTGATTTAAAGATTGCGGTTATGACCGATGTTGGAAGAACGGATTATAAGAATGATATTCTGCCAAAGAAGGACAGTGTGATTGATATGGTCCGTACCGCGGCTTACATTCACCAGATTCCGGCAGCTATAGAGATGATTCAGGACGCACATGATAAGGGATATGAGACAACGGTTAATATTATGGCGATTTCCAAAGTGCGTGAAGAAGAGTTGGACAACGGTCTTGAGATTTTGGCAGAGAGCGATGTGGACTACATTTACCTGGTAGACAGTTTTGGTGCTTTTTATCCGGAGCAGATTCGCAGACTGACGGATAAATACATGAATATTGCGGAAGCGCATGGTAAGAGAATCGGTATCCATGCACATAATAACCAGCAGCTGGCATTTGCCAATACGATTGAAGCATTGAGTAACGGAGCGAGTATGCTGGATGCAACCATAAGCGGTATGGGACGCGGAGCAGGTAACTGTTACATGGAGTCCCTGCTTGCATTCCTTCGTAATCCCCGATACAATCTGGTTCCGATTATGGACTTTGTACAGAAGCATATTATGGAAGAACTGGAAAAAGGCAGTATCTGGGGGTACGACATCCCTTTTCTGTTGACGGGAGTCATGAACTCCCATCCATCGTCAGCGATCCGTTTTATGAAGGATAAGAGATTGGATTACTCCAGATTCTATCAGGAATTGCTGGATAATATGGAATAGTTTTGATAGGTAGATATATGACGGAACAACTTAGCAGAACTGCAAAATTAATCGGAAAAGAAAATATAGACAAACTTTCATCCGCCCGTGTGGCAGTATTCGGTGTCGGCGGAGTCGGTGGATTTACCGTAGAAGCATTGGCACGAAGCGGTATCGGTCATATTGAACTGATTGACCACGATACAGTGGCTCTCAGCAATCTGAACCGTCAGATTATAGCAACGCAGGATACAATCGGAAAAGATAAAACAGATGTGATGAAAGAGCGTATTTTGTCCATTAATCCGGATGCAAAAGTCATTACACACAAATGCTTTTTCCTTCCGGAGAATAAGGATGATTTTGATTTTTCCAAGTATACTTATGTGGTGGATGCAGTGGATACGGTTACAGCCAAACTGACAATTATTGAAGAGGCTAAGAAGGCCGGTGTGCCTGTAATCTCCAGTATGGGAACGGGCAATAAATTAGACCCGACGAAGTTTGAAGTGGCAGATATCAGCAAGACCAGTGTCTGTCCGCTTGCCAAAGTGATGCGCAGGGAACTTAAAAAGCGCGGCATTTCCCATGTGAAGGTAGTATATTCCAAGGAAGAAGCGATGACGCCGTTAGAGGAAGATGTTACATCACAGTGCGGTGAGCAGAATGAAGCAGCTGCAGGCAGAAAGAAAATTGCTCCGGGCAGTATCTCCTTTGTGCCATCCGTTGCCGGTCTGATTATAGCCGGAGAAGTAATAAAAGATATTTGTAATTTATAGAGTGAAAAGACTACGTTTAAAACAGGTTCTGTGGAGAACGTAGTTTTTTATTTTGTGCTAAACAGGAAAGTAGAACGTGAACTAACAGTTCCATAGCAGGATTGAACACGGATATCGGATTTGAACACAGAGCCGTTTTTTACATAATAAAAGAAACGGCTTTATTGGGGGGAGAGTCATGATTACGATTACGGTGGACAATGAAATTTTCGCCATGCGGTGTATGGTTACTTTTTTGTCAAAGGACTATTCTTTGATACGGTTACGGTGCAGGGATATCTTATACTTTGAATATTTTGAACGGAAAATCAGAATTGTAACAAAGGATACGGATTATATCTGTATCAATGAAAAGATAGGGGACATCGCAAAAAGGATGAAACCGTACGGATTTTCCATGTGCCACCAGAGCTTTGTGGTAAATCTGTATGCAATAGCCGGAATCGGGACGCAGGAGCTGATGATGAAAAATGGTGATACCGTCTATCTGGCACAAAAAAGAGCGTCAACAATTCGTAAAGAATTGCGTAGTCAGAGGGGAAAGATTTTGATATAATGAATTTTGTGTATGGCAGAAAACTGCAAGCATAATTAAGAGTTATAAGGTGGTAAATGCGTATGGAGACGACGGCTGTACGTTTAAATAAATATCTGGCAGAATGCGGTGTCTGTTCCCGAAGGGAAGCGGATATACTGATAGAGCAGGGAAAGGTTACCGTTAATGGTAAGATTGCGCGGGCAGGTATGCGTGTGAGTGATTCAGATGAAGTCATATGCCAGGGCAAGAAATTGCAAAACCGCAATGAGAAGGTGGTTTTGGCATATTATAAGCCTCTGGGAGTGACCTGTACCGAGAAGGATAGGTTTGCGGATAAGACGCTTAAGGACGCATTTTCCTATCCCATCCGCGTAACTTACGCGGGACGTCTGGATAAGGAGACCGAAGGGCTTCTTTTAATGACCAATGACGGAGATTTGATTCAGAAACTGATGCGCGGAACGGAGCATCAGGAGAAGGAATATATTGTAAAGGTTACGAAGGAATTGCCGGCTGATTTTAAGGAAAAGATGGAAAGCGGCGTGTTTTTAAGCGAGTTAAACCGCAGGACGAAGCCCTGTCAGGTGGAAATCCTCGGTAAATATACATTTCGTATTATACTGACGCAGGGGCTTAACAGACAAATCCGCCGTATGTGTCAGGAATTGGGATTTAAGGTAAACGCCCTGCAAAGAGTGCGTGTAGCCAATGTTACACTCGGTAAATTAAGACCGGGAACCTTCCGCCGTGTAAACGGGGAGGAACTGGAAACCTTGTATGGGATGATAGGAAGATAGTGCAATGAATAGAATGGAACGCATGAAGGAGCTGATTGCTCTTTTAAATGAAGCATCAAAGGCATATTACGCAGAAGACAAAGAGATTATGAGTAATTATGAATACGATGCGTTATACGATGAACTTGTGGCATTGGAAGAAGAACTTGGAACGGTTCTTTCCGACAGCCCGACGGTTAATGTCGGTTATGAGGCACTT
>JAZMZZ010000119.1:0-43592 GCA_045586245.1 Lachnospiraceae bacterium
GCCTGGTCCACCACCACACAAAAATACTTTCATAATCTCTTCTCCTAATGTTTGCAATTTCAAATTTGTATATATCATACCAAAAAGGTAGAACTGAAAAAAGAAGAGGAGATTTTCTACCTGGTGTATTTTCCTTTTATCCTCTAAACCCGATATACTGAAATTGTGAAAAGCATTCCGCTTTGAGCGGGGTGTTTTTTTCAAAATGAAGAAGGGAAGGAGGAATAGACTTGTCACAGGATGCAGAATACATTGAGTTATTGAATTACGCAGAACGTAATGGTATAATTGATATATCCAGATTGAAAATAGATGTCGAAATGAGCAAACGAGAAGAATATTTAAAGCGGCATACATACAATATCTGGCAGGGTAAGAACGGCTATTGGTATACAAACCTGTGCGATGAAAATTCCCCCTCCCAAAGGAAGAAGATTAAGAAAAGCACCAGAGAGAAGTTAGAGGATGCTATTGTTGAGTACTATAAGGAGAAAGACAGGATACCGAGATTCGGGGAATGTTTTATTTCCTGGCAGAAGTATTCTTTGGAATGTGGGAAAGTATCAAAGAACACGTATGACAGAAGAGAGTGTGATTATAACCGTTTCATTAAGGGTTCCAAGATGGACAGGACATCCATCGACAGGATCACGGAGACGGATATCATATTGTTTCTGGATGACGTGTTAAAACGGTTTGGCGGACAGATAGCAAGAAAAGCATTTAATAACATGAAATCACTGATAACGGGAACTTTTGTATATGCGAAGGTTATCAGGCGGATTAACTGTATTTATACAAGGGAACTGATGGGTTCCTACAGTCCGTCCCCAAGACAGTTTAAGCGTCCTAAGGTGTATTTACAGGTATTTGCGGATGATGAGGTGGAAATGATTATTAACCGCATTACATCCCTGTATTGGGACAGTGAGAGGCATTTAGGGCTGTTATTTATGCTTTTTACGGGTGTGAGAGTAGGAGAACTTGCCACACTCAAAACGTTCGATTTTCTGCCCGGAAACAAACTCCATATTCAGAGAACGATAAGCAAGGCAAAGGATGAAAGCGGTAAGTCCCACAGGATAATATCGGACTTCCCAAAGACTCCTACCAGTGACTCCGTAATATATCTTTCTGATGATGCGGTAACGGTATATCAGCAGATAATGAAACTGAGGAAAGAAAAGGGAGTTACGGATGAGTTTCTGTTTTCTGAAAAGGGAACATATATTGCAGACACTATTTTTGATAAGACAATGCGAAAACTTTGTACGGAACTGGATATTCCGGTAAGAAGTTGTCATAAACTGCGCAAGACATACTGCAGTGAGTTGCTTGACCTTGGAATCAGTGAGAAGATAGTACAGAACCAGATGCGACATGCAGATATCGCAACGACAAAAGGTCATTACTATTTCAGTACAAAGAAAGAAGCTGCCATTAAGGAAGCATTGAACCAAAACAATAAATTGTGTGTGAATATTTAATCGATAAACCATCACGCACGGAATGAGGATTTTTGGGTGGATTTGGTTACTTTTTTGGTTACTCTCAAAAATGAGAGCCCGCAAACCCGCATAAATACTGGGTTTGCGAAACTACCCTCTTTTCGAATCCCGTCTCGTGCTCTTGGGACATCCAAAAGGATGTCCTTTTTTATTGCCGTATGGAGATGTACAAACACAACATATAGTACTTGAGAACTATATTGGAAAGTAGTACAATAGTCATAGGATACTTCGATTATTTGTGAATGGGGAGGTGCCTATGAGATTTAAGAATATAGCTGTTTTGATGACGGCGGTGGATTCGGATGCACAGGCGGATATACTTAGGGGAATAGAAGCCCGTGCGAAAGAAAACGGATGTAATATTGCAACCTTTGTGTGGTCAACAGGAGCGTTTGAAAAGGAAAAGCATAATCTTGGAGAAGTAAATATTGTGAATCTCCCGGATTTTAATCTGTTTGATGGAGTGATTGTTGTCGGAAATGCGCTCCATATCGATTATAATCGCAGACTGATTGAAGAAAAACTTGAGAAACTGACATGTCCGATAGTCTGTGTCGGCTGTAAAATAAAGAATTATTATTCGGTCCAGACGGATACTTATACGGCAATGCGTAAGATTGTAGAGCATTTTGTTTTGGATCATAAAGTGAAGGATATTCATTTTGTAAAAGGTGTCGCGGGAAGCATTGAAGCAGAGGCGCGGTATCGGGCATTTGAAGATGTAATGAGAGAGAACGGGCTTCCGATTTTACCGCAGAGAGTCAGCCAGGGGGATTTTTATGTAACAGGTGCTGAAAAGGCTGCGGAGGAGATTTTAAATTGTGTATTGCCGTTCCCGGAAGCAATAATTTGTGCAAATGATATTACGGCGATTACCATATGCGATATTCTTATTGAGAACGGATATCGGATTCCGGAAGATGTGATGATATCCGGTTATGATTACAGTATAGAGGCACAGAGCCATACCCCACATATTACAACCGTGCGTATGCGGGTACGTGACATGGGAAACAAGGCATGTGAAGTGCTTCTGGATTTGGTAAACGGTAAGGAGGTACCTGAGGATACGTTTCTTCCTGATGAAGTGGTACTTGATGAAAGTTGTGGATGTCATGCAAAGTCGGAAGGTGTCTTTGAGAGAAATGCGCATGCAATACATAGCGAAGAAATTGCCAAACGAAAGATGATACATCAGTTGATTACACTTGAAAAGACATATACGGAGTGTGAGAATATCGGGGACTGGTTTGGGGCTGTCCGGGAATTTGTTTCAAAGGTGGATGTGTCGGAATTTTACTGTTGCGTAAATGAAGGATTTGTAAATAAATTCTTTGAAATGGATGCGATGGAGCAGGAGGAGATGACTCTCGTACAGCGACTTGCGTATTCCAAAATGGTATATCCGGTAATCTCGTATAAGGACGGGATTTTCAGAACCAAAAAAGAATTTGAATCCTGCTATGCACTGGATGAACTGTTTCGGGATTCCGACAGATGTAAATTGTATATTTTTGCCCCATTGCATTATTTGGAAAGAACCTTTGGCTATCTGGTATTTGCAGACAGCGGGTTCGCAATTTCCAATCAGTTATTTATCAGCTGGCTAATCGGAATGGGAAGTTCGGTTGAGAATATACGAAGGCAGAGCATGCTCCATAATGCAATGCGACGTTTGGAGGATATGTATGTCAGGGATTCACTGACGGGCGTATATAACCGGTTTGGTCTTAACCGCAGTTTTGCAGACATTAAGCAGAAAAGTATGATATCCCGTATTATGATGCAACTGTCATTTGTTGATTTGGACGATTTGAAGGGCATCAATGATAAGTACGGGCATGAAATGGGTGATGAAATCATTTCATCGGCGGCTTCTATTTTACAGGAGGAGGCCGGTAAATGTTCTGTGGCAAGATATGGCGGCGACGAATTTATTGTAATTGGTACTGCACGCGATGGGAAGGAGCCGGAAGAGTATTGGAGCCGTGTACAGCGGCGGGTTGATGAATATAACCGCACGCATGAGGGCGCATTCCTCTCTTTAAGTTTCGGATATGATGTGTTTAGCATGGAAGCAAAAACGTCTTTGGAAGACTGTATTCTTGCTGTCGATAAGAATATGTATGAGAGAAAACGGAAGAAAAAAGAACAGAGTAAGCAGTAAAAAAAGGACGGTACATTTATTGTACCGTCCTTTTTTATATAATTACCGTAACACTATACCTCGTGTTGTTGCTTTTTCATCAGATACATGGCTTCATCCGCTTTTTTGAGGCATTCGGATAAGTTTAAGGATTCATTGGCGTCGATGATAACATAACCGATACCGGTCTTTAGACTGTACGGAAGCTGCATTTTCTCAGCGGTTATCTGCAATAAATCATTAATTTCCTGAATCATTTTGGAAGGGTGTTCCTCAGAGGAATACTCACCAACCATTAAGAATTCATCACCGCCGTAGCGTACTACAATCCAGGAATCATGTAATGCTTCGCGGATGACATTGGCAACGGTACAGATGGCGTTGTCACCGGCAAGGTGTCCGTATTTATCGTTGATAACCTTCATTTTATTGATATCGGCAAACATAAGAACCGAATCTTTTCCCTGGGCGTGGCATTGCTGCAGATATGGATATGCAAATTTTTCACATCCGAAACGGTTATATACACCGGTCAGTCCGTCTGTTACGGAAAGTTTCTCCAGCTGTTTGTTCAATTCGGCAATGGTGATATTCTGGCGTATACGGCTTAGATTCTGGGCAATACTGCGCATCCAGTTGTAAGCGGAATAATCGTATAACATCGGAACTTCGTCCCCGAGAACAACATAACCATAGCATCCTTCGATACTGGACAAAGGGAAAAAGGTATACATACGGCCACATTCGCCCTCCGGTTCGTAACCCGGTAATAATTCAGAGGTGTCGATAATAACCTGTTCCTGCGGAAGGCCGTCCTTTAAGCCGCAGATGACATTCATTTTGTCCGTGTAACCGGTTAAGGAAAGTTTTGGACCGCCTGTTAATGAGGTGAAGAAATTATCCACCAGACAAATGTATAGTTCATCGCCTTCATGTGCGTGGTCTTTGGACAGATAGTCATTGAAACGCTTGTGCAACTCTTCTTCAGATGCAATCATGGAGAAAGAGTCGGCAATATCACATAAATGTCCGGACCAGAAGGAACTGCGTACATAATTTTCATAAGAAGAGGTAGCGCCGATACGCCGGTTAATCGGTAAAGTATCCGTCGGATTACAACCGCAACTTTCACCGTATACAGCGTAGGAATTCACATAACGGCTCGGAATTGCCTCTTTGCCTTCTATTTTGCCCAAAAGATATTCCAAACTCTGGAATCCCATATTATCCCAGTTGCGGTCTACGGATGCAATGGTCGGATAATAGGTTCTGGTGGAAATCAGATGGTCAAAACCGGTGACTTTGACATCGCCGGGAACGGTTAAATCCAGAGTGCGCAAAGTAGAGCAGGCAGCAAGTGCCATAACGTCATTGGCGCATACAAAGACATCCGGAAGGGAATCGTGTGCGGCTATCCAAAGCGGTAACTTATCCTGGACATCATAATAATTCCAGTTGCCGTATATAATATTGTCTTCGTCTAAAGAAAGCCCGTGTGCGCTCAAAACATCTTCAAGAGCCTTGCGGCGGCTGTCACTTTCGGTATTGCCGGCAGGACCGCTTACATATACGAAATGGCGGTATCCGTGATGCTCTACCAGATGTGTGCACAATTCGTGCATGCCGGAATAATTGTCCGAACCCATAAAATCAATATCCGGAAGCGGATATTCCAGACTGACGGACGGAATGCCGAGTCTTTTTACCGTCTCACACAAATAGTCAAATTCCGGCTGCAGATGGAAAGTATTGGCGAGCAGAATAACACCGTCAAAATTACCAAATTCAAGTAAACGGTTGATATTGATATGCCCTATCTGGGTGTATTCTTCTGTATTACTTACTGAAAAGTTATATAGAAAAAAGACGTCTGCGTTATTTAGTTTTGCACATTTGCGGATACCGGATAAAGCAATCTCAATATACTCATTGCTCCAGCCATTGCCGCATACAGCAATTTTTTTCTTCATAAATGAATACTCCTAAATATGAATCAAACAGTTTCCTATAATATCTTACCATAATTATAGTACTTTATGACTATTATTTCAATGCTTGTACATTCATCTTAATAAACTTTTAATATTATACCACTTGTATGTGTGAAAAAGAATAAAAAAACAAGATGCGATATGAAAATAATCGACTACCATAAAATAATAATAAATGGTAAAATATATACATAGGGGTTTATGAAGTGTATTATACAGGAGGTATTTCTATGAAATTAATGTTTGTCGGCGCGGCACATGAGGTTACGGGAAGTTGTCATTATCTGAATGCTTGCGGTAAGCATATGTTGGTGGATTACGGTATGGAGCAGGGACAGAACCTGTATGAGAATGTAGGTATTCCTGTAGAGGCACCGCTTATTGATTATGTATTTTTGACACATGCACATGTGGATCATTCGGGTTATTTACCATTATTATATGCAAGAGGATTCCGCGGAAAAGTATTTATGACAGAAGCCAGTGCGGACCTTTGCAGCATTATGTTGCGTGACTGTGCGCATATCCAGATGCAGGAGGCAGAGTGGCGTAACCGTAAGGCTAAGAGAAGCTCCAAGGTGGCAGAGCAGGAGCCGTTATTTACGATGGAAGATGCGGACGGAGTTATCCGCAATATTATTCCTGTGTCATATGATGAAAAGATAAATGTCTGTGAAGGCGTTGATATTCGTTTTACGGACATCGGACATTTACTAGGCTCAGCAAGTATTGAAGTATGGATGACGGAAGAAAATGAGACCAGAAAGGTTGTTTTCTCCGGAGATATCGGTAATATTGAACAGCCGCTTTTGCGTGATCCGATTAAGACAAAAGAAGCGGATTATGTGGTTGTGGAATCCACATACGGCGACCGTGTACATTCTACGGAACGCCCGGATTACATTGGTGAATTAACCCGTATTATCCAGGAGACGTTTAACCGCGGCGGTAATGTGGTTATTCCTTCGTTTGCTGTCGGAAGAACACAGGAGATGCTGTATTTCATCCGCAAAATTAAAGAAGATAAATTGATTCAGGGATTTGATGATTTTCCTGTTTATGTGGACTCCCCGCTTGCGGTGGAAGCAACCGGTATTTTTAATGAGAATGAACTCACCTGTTATGATGATGAGGCTTATGCACTGGTACAGAAGGGAATCAACCCTATCCGATTCCCGGGACTGCGCCTGAGTATTACCGCGGATGAATCCAAGGCAATTAATTTTGATATGACTCCGAAGGTAATTATTTCGGCATCCGGTATGTGTGAAGCGGGACGTATCCGTCATCACTTAAAGCATAATCTCTGGAGACCGGAAAGCACGATTTTGTTCGTGGGATACCAGTCAGTGGGAACACTCGGACGTAATCTTTTAGAAGGTGCAACGGATATCAAATTGTTTGGTGAGCATATTGAAGTGCGTGCAACCATAGAGAAATTGGCAGGTATCAGCGGACATGCGGACAGACTCGGCCTGATTGACTGGGTACGCGGATTTGAGAATAAACCGAAGAAAGTATTTGTTGTCCATGGTGAGGATGCGGTTACGGATACTTTTGCACAGGCATTGATTGATGAATGTGATATTGATGCATATGCACCGTTTAGCGGTACAAAATTTGATTTAATCAGCGGTACCTTTGATTACGAGGCAGCAGGTGTGCGTATTACTACATCCAAGAAATCACAGGTTGTTTCAGGTGTATACCAGCGTCTGGTTGCAGCAGGCCAGAGATTGCTTGGTGTTATTAAGAAGTGCGAAGGATATGCAAATAAAGACCTGGCTAAATTTGCAGATCAGATTAATTCCCTTTGTGACAAATGGGATTCATAAATTATATTTAGATTTAACTATTGATAAAGTGAGGGCGATATCATGAGTATGGCAGATCGTATCTTTGTGGATATGTGCAAGGATATTTTGGAAAACGGAACAAGCACGGAAGGAGAAAAGGTCAGACCGAAATGGCCGGATGGGACAAGTGCCTATACAGTTAAGAAATTCGGCGTTGTAAACCGCTATGATTTATCTAAGGAGTTTCCGCTTCTGACACTGCGCCGTACGGCTCTTAAGAGTGCAACGGATGAGATGCTTTGGATTTGGCAGCAGAAGTCCAATAATATTAATGATCTTCACAGCCATATTTGGGATGAATGGGCAGATGAAGACGGTTCCATCGGTAAAGCATACGGTTATCAGCTTGGTGTGAAGCATCAGTACAAAGAAGGTATGATGGACCAGGTTGACAGGGTTATTTATGATTTGAAGAACAATCCGTTCAGTCGCCGTATCATGACCAATATCTATGTGCATCAGGATTTGCATGAGATGAATCTTTATCCGTGTGCTTACAGTATGACATTTAATGTAACCCAGAAAAAGGGCGAGGACAAACTGACACTGAACGGAATTTTAAACCAACGTTCCCAGGATGTATTGGCTGCGAATAACTGGAATGTCGTACAGTATTCCGTATTGTTACATATGCTTGCCCAAGTATGTGACATGAATGTCGGTGAACTTGTGCATGTAATCGCGGACGCGCATATTTATGACCGTCATATTCCGATTATCGAAGAACTGATTAAGCGCCCGCAGTACGATGCGCCTAAGTTTACTTTGAATCCGGATGTGAAGGATTTCTATGAATTCACACGTCATGATGTTTCTGTAGAGAATTATGTGACGGGTGAACAGATTACGGATATTCCGATTGCGATTTAGAGGAGAATGCTTTTATGAATATGATTGCGGCAGTGGATAGCAACTGGGCTATCGGCAATAAGAATAAATTATTGGTAAGTATTCCTGCGGATATGAAGATGTTCCGTCAGGAGACGACAGGTAAGGTAGTGGTAATGGGAAGAAAGACTTTGGAGTCTTTTCCGAACCAAAAACCGCTTCCGAACCGGACCAATATCGTATTGACACAGAATAAGTCATACAAGGCGGATGGGGCAATTATTGTTTACTCCATTGAGGAACTTTTGGAAGAACTTAAGAAGTACGATACGAATGATGTATATATCATCGGCGGCGAGACGATTTACCGTCAGCTGCTTCCGTATGCGGATGTGTGCCATATGACAAAGATTGATATGGCGTATGAGGCGGATGCCTATTTCCCAAATCTGGATGAGGATGATGAGTGGGAGATAACAGCCGAGAGTGATGAGCAGGTATATTTTGATATTACCTATGCTTTTGTAAAATATGAACGTAAGAAATAGAAGGAATTGTTGTACACATGAGAATACTTCACACCGGTGATTTGCACATTGGAAAAACCGTGAACAATTTTAATATGCTGGAAGACCAGAAACATGTGTTGACCCAGATGGTCGACCTTGTTAAGGAGAAACATGCCGAGGTTTTCATTATTGCCGGTGATGTGTATGACAGGGCCATTCCGACAGCGGAGGCGGTTCGTGTTTTTGATGATTTTATCGGCAAGTTACATGAGACGGGAGTTACGATTCTTTGCATCAGCGGGAATCATGATTCTCCTGAGAGACTTTCTTTTGCACAGGAAATACTGGAGAAAAAGGGAGTACATTTTGCAGGAGTTTATAATGGTAAATGTAAGCAGGTACGTATTACGGATGAAGACGGACCTGTTGTTTTTACGCTTATGCCATTTGTAAAGCCTGCCATTCTTTCAGAAAATTCATCTGACACGGCTGTCAGACATATGTTGACTGACACGTTCTGCGGTAGTGGGCAGGTAGATTTTTCACAGGTAACCGAAAAGATATTAAATTGTGCGAAGAAGGAACGACAGGTTCTGATTACGCATTATTTTGTAACGAATGCAGGAGTACAGCCGGAACTGTCCGATTCGGAGTCCCATGTCCTGGTGGGCGGTCTGGATAATGTGGATTGTTCTCTTTTTGCAGGTTTCCATTATACGGCATTGGGACATATCCATAAGCCGCAGCGCATGGACAAAGAGAACCCGGCATATGGTCCGGTGGTATACGCAGGTTCCCCGCTGGCCTATTCTTTTTCGGAATGCGGACAGCAAAAGGGAGTGGTATATGTACAGATGGATAAAGACGGTAATACCGTAGTTGAAAATCTGCCACTGACACCACTTAGAAAGATGAGAAAGTTAAAGGGAGATTTAACTAACCTGACAGACCCAATGGTAGTATCAATGGAACCTTGTGAGGATTATCTGCAGATTACGCTTACGGATGAGGAAGAACTGATTGACCCAATCGGAACGCTTCGGAGAGTCTATCCGAATGTGATGCAGTTATTGTTTGAAAAAAGGGAAAAAGAAAGTGCAGGTCCGTTTAAGGCGGTGAGTGGAATAGAAGACAAGCCGATTGCAGAATTGTTCTCGGATTTTTATGAATTGCTACGGGGGCAGAAGCCGGACGAAGTAAGGGAAAACGTGATTAAAGAGGTTATAGAAGAGATAGTATGAAACCGCAGAAACTGATTCTTTGCGGCTGGGGGCCGTATAAGGATGAAACCGTGATTGATTTTACAAAATTGAATACGGAACTTTTTCTGATAACAGGTCAGACGGGAGCAGGGAAGACCACCCTGTTTGATGCCATTGCGTATGCATTGTACGGTACGTTAAGTGGTGAAGTGCGCGAAAAAGGAACGGTCAGAAGTGATTTTGCGGATGAGAATACAGCTACCTTTGTGGAATTGTATATGACGCACAAAGGGGAGGCCTATCATATTGTCCGTAATCCCGAATACATGCGCCCCAAGAAGAAAAAAGGCGGAGAGAACACATATACCAAGGAAAAAGAGAATGCGGCAGTGACTCTTCCGGATGGCAGTATGATAGCCGGCAATCAGGATGTTACGGCTAAAATGGAAGAAGTTTTGGGACTCGATAGCAGGCAGTTTCGGCAGATATCGATGATAGCCCAGGGAGAGTTTGCAAGGATGCTTTTGGCAAGCCCCTCTGAGAAAACAGCAATTTTCAGGGAACTGTTTGGTACGGGT
The DNA here is from genome assembly GCA_045586245.1 of Lachnospiraceae bacterium. Lineage (GTDB taxonomy): Bacteria > Bacillota > Clostridia > Lachnospirales > Lachnospiraceae > RGIG8767. The sequence goes on from JAZMZZ010000119.1 coordinate 10,622, forward strand.
ATTTATGCCTCTGTCCAAAACGGGCTCAAAGACCGTTCGGCGCGTTTGTACCGTGATTATATGAATTACAGGCACAAGATGGAAGAAGATGTTGCTCTTTTATTCTTACAGGAAGAGGCGTGGGTAAATATGATATCCCATGCACAACCGGATTATGAGGAAATAGAGAAGTATCTGACAGGCTGTTTGGAGGCACTTAAGGAGAAAACCCACAACCTTCAAAAAGAGGATGAACAATCGCAGAAAAATCTGCTGAAACTGAAAGAAGAACTGACCAAAGCAAGGGAGTTAAATAAGCGCTTTGATGAGTTGGAAGCGGGCAAATTGCGGGTAGAGGAGCTGGAAGGCAGACAGGATATATACCGGAAACAGTTAACAGAGATGTATTCGCAGTGTCTAAAAGAAATAAAGGCATGGGATGCATTTTATACACAAAAAGAAGATATCAGGGATGCGTTTGCTTTGCGTATGCAAAGAAAAGAAAATGCGCAGGCAATTGCACAGATTTCCCAAAAGATTAAGCAAAACAATGAACTCTTGGCTAAAGCGCAGGAAGAGTATTTATCTGCGCAGAAGTATTTTGAAGAAGCCAAAAAACGATACGAAGAGGCAGATAAAATATATAAGAATGCCGTAATCGGAATTGCGGCCGGATATGTGGAAGAGGGCAAACCCTGTCCAGTATGCGGTTCTTTGGAGCATCCGAAGGTGGCAGAACTTGCCAAGGAAGTGCCGGATGAGAAGCAGTTAGAATATTTGCAGCAGAAGATGGAAGAGGCAAGAGAATCTTTGGCAAAGGTATATGAAAGAGCACTCCGCCACAAAAATGACGGTCAGGTGCTTGGGGAGAATTTAGAAGGATTACGCGCTAAAGAGGAAGAATTGGTAAAACGGGAAGAGGCTCTTTCAAAGGATATCAAAGGGTATATCGAGAGCGTGACACAGGATGATTTTGAAAAAAATCTTCTGTCCTATGTAAAGAGTCAGTCCAAATTGGAAGCGATACAAAAGCAGACAGGTATACCGGTAGCAAAATGTACGAAGCAGGATGCGGCAGATATAAAGGCAAAGACTGTCTTTTCTGCGGATGCCCTGACCGAATTGGAAGTACTTGCAAAGAAAGTGACGGAGGGTCATGAGAAATTACTGGCAGCCAAGGAAGTTTTAGTACATCTGAAAGCTTCCCTTAAAGGTAAGAAGCGTCTGGAACAGGCAGCTATTGAGCAGGAATTTTTGGAAAAACAAAAAGAGGCAGGAAACATCCGCAATGTGTTGCACAAGGAATTGGCACAGGCAAAGCAGGTAGAAAGAAGCCTTTTGGGAATATGCAAAAACCGCAGGGAAGCAGAGAATATCAGGGCAGAGTATGGTATTGTCAAGGATTTGGATGAACTGGCAAACGGAAACAATGCCAGACGTCTGGTGTTTGAACAGTTTGTACTGGCAGGATATTTTGAACAGATTTTGAAAGCGGCGAATCTGCGTCTTTTTGAAATGACGGACGGAAGATATGAATTAATCCGTGCCAAACAGGTCAGTGACGGCCGCAGGAAAGATAATTTAGAAATTCTGGTTATGGATTATTATACAGGAAAAGAGCGTTCTGTAAAAACCTTATCCGGAGGAGAGACATTTAAAGCATCCTTAGCCCTGGCTCTTGGGATGAGCGATTGTATCCAGGCACGCAATGGCGGGACTACGGTGGAGACACTTTTTATTGATGAAGGCTTCGGGGCGCTGGATGAGGAGTCTTTGGAACAGTCCTGTAGTGTACTGCAGTCTCTGGCGGGTTCCAACCGTATGATTGGAATTATTTCCCATGTGCCGGAACTTAGGGAGAGGATTGAGAGCCAGATAATTATTGAAAAGAAAAACTACGGAAGCAGTGTAACAGTCCGGGCGTAAGGAATGTTTGGTTTTCAGGGAGTATGAGAATGAAAAAAAGAATCCGAAAAGCGGTATATTTTCTTGCCGTAATTTGGGTATGTGCTTTTCTTTGTGCATGCCAAAACAATACAGATAATAAAAAAGTAGTACTGACCACAGGATTTGATAAGGATGAGATTTTCCGTATAGAGGAATTGTCCTGTTCAAAGGCAGAAATCATGGTCTATCTTACCAATATGCAGAACCGGTATGAGAGTGTTTACGGTAGTGAGATTTTAGATACTCAGATAGAAGGAGTCACATTGGAAGAAAATGTAAAGGAAATTGCACTTGCCAATATGGCACAGGTAAAGGCCATGACCCTGCTTGCAAATAAGCATGAGGTTACATTGACCAAAGAAGAATCAGAGCTGGTAAAGGAAGCGGCAAAGGAATATTTTGAATCCTTAAACGAAACCGAAATTTCGTTAATGGGAGTGAATGAAGACACCATTGTATCGTTATACAGTGAATTCGCACTGGCAAATAAACTCTATCATTACTTAATCAAAGATATAAATCCGGAAATTAGTGATGATGAAGCCAGAACGATAACGGTGGAGCATATTTTGATTAAAACCTATAATGTGGATGAGAACGGAAACCGGGAAGAATATTCAACGTATTCTAAGCAGTTGGCAAAAGAAAGGGCGCAGGAAGTACTAAAGAAGGCAAAGGCAGGAGAGGATTTCCATATACTTGCAGGAGAATACAGTGAGGATAAGACACTGACGTATTCCTTTGGTAAGGGGGAGATGGAAAACGGATTTGAATCGGCGGCATTTGACCTTGGAAATAATGAAATCAGCGATATTGTGGAGACTCAATACGGATATCATATTATCAAATGCATCAGTACTTTTAATAGGGAAGTAACGGATGAGAATAAGAAAAAAATTGTGGAAGAACGTAGGGAAGAAGTATTTGGGGAAGAATACGACAGTTTTGTAAGTTCCCTTACCCGTAATTTAAATAAGGAATTATGGGAAGCCGTTACCTTTATCCGGGATGAAGAAGTACAGACAAATAATTTCTTTGAAATTTACAACCGCTATTTTGAGGATGCCGGATGATATTGACTTTTATTTTGGGCGGCATTAAACTTTTGTTTAGTGAAAAATGACATGTTTTATATGCATGACTATAGTAAGTAAGAAAGGACAGTGATTTTTATGGCAGAAAAGCATGGAAGTTTATCCATTAACAGCGAAAACATTTTTCCGATTATTAAGAAGTGGTTGTATTCCGACCATGACATTTTTTACAGAGAGTTAATTTCAAACGGATGTGATGCTATCACAAAACTGAAAAAACTGGATATGATGGGCGAATATACTTTGCCAAACGATTATAAAGCAAAGATTCAGGTGGTGGTTGACCCGGCTAATAAGACGCTTAAGTTTATTGACAATGGTCTTGGTATGACAGCTGATGAGGTAGAAGAATACATTAACCAGATTGCTTTTTCCGGTGCAACGGATTTTATCAGCAAATACAAAGATAAGACAAACGATGACCAGATTATCGGTCATTTCGGTTTGGGATTTTATTCTGCATTTATGGTGGCAGATGAAGTGCATATTGATACCCTCTCTTATCAGGACGGTGCACAGGCGGTGCATTGGGAATGTGACGGTGGTACTGAGTTCTCTATGACAGATGGAGATAGAGCAGAAGTCGGTACCGAGATTACTTTATTCTTAAATGAAGATGTTTTGGAATTCTGCAACGAATACAAGGCAAGGGAAGTAATTAAGAAATATTGTTCCTTCATGCCGACAGAGATTTATCTGGTTAAGGCAGATGATAAAGAAAAAGAGCCTGAGTTGTTAAATGAGACACAGCCGCTCTGGACAAAGAGTGCAAGTGAGTGTACCAAGGAGGATTACCTTGAGTTTTACCGCAAGGTATTTATGGACTACAAGGAGCCTCTGTTCTGGATTCATCTGAATATGGACTATCCGTTTAATTTAAAGGGTATTTTATACTTCCCTAAGATTAATATGGAATACGAATCCATCGAAGGAACCATTAAGTTATACAACAATCAGGTGTTTATCGCGGACAACATTAAGGAAGTCATTCCGGAATTCTTGCTCTTGTTAAAGGGTGTGATTGATTGTCCGGACCTTCCGCTTAACGTATCCAGATCTGCTTTGCAGAATGACGGATTTGTCAGGAAAATTTCTGAGTACATCACCAAGAAAGTGGCAGACAAACTTTCCGGTATGTGCAAAACAGAAAAAGAAGAATACGAAAAGTACTGGGATGATATCAGCCCGTTCATCAAATTCGGGTGCTTAAGGGATGATAAATTCTGCGAAAAGATGACGGATTACATCCTCTTTAAGAACTTAGACGGTAAATACATGACATTGCCGGAATGTTTAGAGGTTAAGCCAATCGATGTGGAAGATGAGGAAGCAGATACCATTGAAGACAGCGTAGAAGAGGCAGAAGCAGCGGATGCCGATGATGCAGCAAAAGAAAAAGTTATCTACTACGTAACGGATGAGGTGCAGCAGAGCCAGTATATCAATATGTTCCGTCAGGCTAAGATGGATGCCGTGATTTTAAATCACAACATTGACCAGCCGTTTGTTTCCCAGTTGGAAGCCAAGAATGAAGGCATTAAGTTTATGCGTATTGATGCAGACTTAACCGATTCTTTTATGAGCAAGACCAGCAAGAAGGCTCAGGAAGAAATGAAAGCACAGGCAGAGGCACTGCAGAAGATATTTAAGAAGGCGCTTAAGAAAGAAAACATTACCGTAAAGGTAGAAAAATTAAAGAACAAAAAGATTTCTTCCATGATTACGGTTTCGGAAGAAGCCAGAAGAATGCAGGATATGATGAGAATGTATGCCATGAATGGAATGGGAGCAGATATGTTCGGTAACGAAGGAGAAACATTGGTACTTAATGCCAACCATCCACTTGTACAGTATATCCTGGCAAATCAGGAAGGCAAAAATACAAAGATGTTCTGTGAACAGCTTTATGATCTTGCCAAATTACAGCATGCACCGCTTGATGGTGAGGCGATGACCAGATTTGTGCAAAGAAGTAACGATATTATGTGTGCATTAAATGAAGAATAAGAGGTATTCAAAAGAGGTTTTTATGAAAAGACGAGTATTGTCATTGGTGTTAGTGTTATGTATGGCTTTGTTTGCGGTTGCATGCGGAACAAAGCAGATAATTGCAGAGATGCCGGAAACGGAAGCAGTGGAAGAAACTTCCGTGGAGGCTGCTGTGGAAGCAGAACCGGTTGTAGAAGAACCTGCAACAGAAGAAGAAATCGATCCTGCAAAGCAGAATATTGTAGGGATGAATCTGCTTTCAAACGGTGATTTTTCTGCAGGCAGTGAGAATTGGGGAACGTATATTACCAAGGGTGGTGTTGCCGAATTTACGGTTGAGGAAGGCGTCGGAACCTTCAATATTATTACTACCGGAGTCGAGGACTATGCCGTACAGCTGTATTATGATGAGTTCCCGTTAAAGGTTGGCGGAATTTATGAGTTTTCGTTTGATATGGCATCGGATATGCCGCGTATCGGTTCTGCCAGAATCCAGTTAAACGGTGGCGATTATAAAGGGTATGTAGAGGATACATTTGATATTTCAACCGAAATGCAGAGTTATTCTTATACATTTGAAATGTTTGATACGGACCCGCTTCCGAGACTTTGCTTTAACCTCGGAACACCGAAGGAAATGTCAGAATATACGGACGGACATAAGGTTATGATTGATAATGTAGAAGTAAAACTGGTGGACGCTTCTAACATTATTGAAGAGGAAGTAGTAGATTTATCGGTAGATTGCAATGTAAATCAGGTAGGCTTTTTGCCGGATGCAAAGAAGACGGTTACGATTAGCAGTGCGAATCCGGGAAATGAGTTTGATATTGTGGACGAGGCCGGAAAAGTGGTCTATACGGGAACTCTTTCAGAAGGTTATGATGACACATTGATTTCCGGTGAGATTCTTTACTATGGTGAGTTTACGGATTTTACAACTCCGGGAACCTATAAGGTTGTCAGCAGGGATGGCGCTGAGTCCTATCCGTTTACGATTGCAGAAAATGTATATGATGAATTGTTAAAAGATACATTCCGTATGCTTTATTTACAGCGTTGCGGTATGGAACTGACAACGGATTTGGCAGGTGATTTTGCACATCCTGAGTGCCATACACAGCAGGTGGTTGTATATGATACGGGCGAAGTGAAAACCATTACCGGCGGCTGGCACGATGCCGGCGATTATGGCCGTTATGTAGTACCGGGAGCACAGACCATTCAGGATTTATTTATGGCATTTGAGGATTATCCTGAAATCTGGAACGGACCGGATGCAGACAATATGGATATTCCGGAAAGCGGTAACGGAATACCGGATATTTTGGACGAGGCAAGATATGAACTGGATTGGATGATTCAGATGCAGGATGAAAAAACCGGTGGTGTATATCATAAGATTACCTGTCTGGATTTCCCTGAGTTTGTAATGCCGCAGGAAGAAACGGATACCCTGTATCTTGCTCCGGTTTCAACAGCAGCAACAGCAGATTTTGCAGCCGTTATGGCAAAAAGTTCGGATGTATATAAAGAGATTGACCCTGAATTTGCAAGTGAATGTCTGAAAGCGGCAGTAAAAGCATGGGGATATCTGGAAGTGACCAATAATGTTTCCGGTTACCGTAATCCGGATGATATTTTAACCGGAGAGTATCCGGACGGCCAGGATAAGGACGAGAGATTCTGGGCGGCAGCAGAATTATATAAGGTAACACAGGACGAGAAATACAAAATCCATTTGGAAGAAACTATGGAAAAATACATTCTTCAGGGATATGGTTGGTCAGAAATGGGAAGTTACGGCTTGCATGCATACCTTTCTTTGGATGAATCCCTGCAGAATCCGGTTTATGTAGAAAAAATCAAACAGATGGTAGCAGAAAAAGCAGACAGGATACTTGATTCTGCACAGGCAGACGGTTACGGTGCGGCGATTGCTACTTATAATTGGGGAAGTAACCTGACAATTTGCAGCAATGCCAGACAGCTTCTTTTTGCACAAGAGTTAACCGGCAATTCAGAATATGGCGAATGTGCAAAGGACCAGTTACAGTATCTGCTTGGCGAGAACGTCCTTTCCTACTGCTATGTAACCGGTTACGGAACATTATCACCGGTGAATGCGCACCACAGACCATGTATTGTAACAGGTAAGGTAATGAAAGGTATGGTAATCGGAGGTCCGAACCAGAATTTGGAAGACCCGTTTGCAAAGGCACTTCTTGCAGACATGCCACCTGCAAAATGTTATTTGGACAATAACCAGAGTTTCTCCACTAACGAAGTGACGATTTACTGGAACAGTCCGTTTATCTATTATCTGAGCAGTCAGATGTAATTTTATAACAGAATATGCAATATGCCTCTGTCAGTAAGACAGGGGCATATTTTTATTGGGAGGAAATTGTAATTGCTAATATGATTATTGCCCCGGTTCGGCAATACGGCTGACACCGACGTAGATGTCGGAAATGGCGTACCAGGTTGGATAATCGGTATTGCCTGTAGCAGGTAAATCAAAAACACTTTGGAATGTCCGTACAGCTTCAGCAGTGGCGGGACCATATGCGCCGTCTGCATTTATGCGCGGGATGGCAGGAAAATTTCGTGCAATGCGGTTTAACTGTTCCTGCAACTGGTATACCTTTTGGCCGGAAGAACCAATGGTCAGGGTATAACCGGGATAGGAAGAAGGGACACCGCTAATTGCCTGTGCGGTATTGATATACATGTCATTTCCGTAATAATAGCGGATGATTTCGATGGCACTATATCCCTCATCGCCTAAGTATTTACTGCCCCACTGGCTCAAACCGCTGCATGTGACACGCCTGCCGTCACAGTAGGAGGTCAGAATCGGCTGGCGGACGCCGGGCCTTGACAAATAGTTTGCAAAAATAGAGTCGACAAGGTAATCAATTTTAGAGTAAATATTTCGTCCGTAAATCCATTTCTGGTCAAATGCCGTGCTGGAGGTAATGGTGAAATTTTTCCCTTTTCCGGTATACCATTCCGTGTACACCCGGTTCAATGTAAAGGACATAATCGCCAGGATATTGGCATAAATTGTGCTTTCCGGCCATGTGGCATAGATTTCACTGCTGGCAACATTTTTAATGTAATCCTTGTATGGGATATAGTAATTTGGTGCGGAATCATCGTCCGGAAGACCGTCATGAACAATTATATATTCCGGGATGACTACCTGGCTTAATACGATTTCGCCGGTATCGGGAAGCGGTTTGATTTCTTCTTCCGGAATTTTAGGAGGATAATCATAGTTTAAGGTGTGCGGACCGATGATAATATCCTGTGTTATTTCTTCGTTTGACGGAGTGTTTTCGGGAAGAGGGGTAAGGCGTACGTTCTGTATAGCCAGTTCGTTTGCCAGAAGCTGTGCACCGGTGATGGTTGTGGTTTCATAGCCCGGTGCGCTGATGGTAATGTCATATTGGGAGTAGGGCTGCTGCTCCTGTGGAATCATACTGTATTCCAATGGTGGTGTCGGCAGTGTCAGGGCTTGTGTCTGTCCGGATGAGTTGGTTGTCACTCGCTCGCTGACAGGGGTGTTTCCGGTTTCACTTGTTACTACAACAGTAGCGTCGGAGATGGGAAATAATGCATTTTGCGAGTAAACATTTATCTGAAGTGAACCGTTATCGGGGAAATCGGAAATAGTAGATGTAATATCCATATATTCTCCATAAATAGATGCTTATTTTATGTATATGGGGATATGGGAAAAAGTGTTCCCGGCGTTGCAAAAATATATAGGATAATGGTATACTGAAATGGATTATAGGATAAAGGCAGGTGAGGGAGTTGTCGGACAAAATAGCAAGATATATTGCAGGTGAATTTGAGTATGAAGGCGGTTCACTTGTATTTTCCTGTTCCAAGATTGAATGGAATCTTTCGCTGGGGGAAAATGTCACGGATTCCTTTACCATAAAAGAAGAATCGGACAAGGAATTTCATGCACGGATTTATTCTTCCAACGTTGTTATGCAATGTGAGAAGGAAGAGTATGAGGGCAGGGAAGTTACCGTTACGTATACCGTTGATATTGCTGACAAGGTAGCCGGTGATGTTATCAAAGGTGAGTTCCAGATTGTCAGTGATATGGGTGAGTATGTAATACCGTATGTTATCAGTATCCGCCATGAATCAATGGAATCTTCCCTTGGAAATATTAAGAATGTATTCCATTTTGCCAATCTCGCCAAGACGGATTGGACAGAAGCGGTGAAACTGTTTTACCATAAAGACTTTATTTCCATACTAAACGGTAATGATGCCAGATATCGTAATCTGTACAGGGGACTTACGGTAAAAGGCGATAAGAACCGTAATGTGGACGAGTTTTTAATTGGTGTTAATAAGAAAAAAGCAATGGATTTTTCGGTTGATAAACCAGTGCTTAAAATAATGAATCCGTCTGACATGGTTCCCCAGACAGTGCACATCACCAGAAACGGCTGGGGATACCTTGGTATCCGGGTGCAAAAAGACGGTGATTTTATTGTCCTGTCAAAAGAAAAGCTCTCAGATGATGATTTTCTGGGCAATAAATGTGAGTTTGATTTTTACATAAAAGAGGATGCATTGCATGCGGGCAATAATTTTGGCCGTATCCGTTTTGTGCACGGATACGGGTATCTGGATGTAGAGATACAGGTGGTATGCAGGCCGGATAAACGTACCATCCATATTTCCCATCAGGAAAAGCGAATGATGTATGCCCTTACAAGATACTATCTTGATTTTAGGACCAAGCGTCTTTCGGCATCCAAATGGCTGACGCAGACCAAGGAAATTTTGAATCACAGACGTAATATTGATGCGGACGGTATTGATAATTGTCTGTTTGAAGCCCATGTGCTTCTTACGCAAGAGCATTATAATGAGGCGAAGTTTTTATTGGATGGGGCAATAGATAATCCGGAACAATTGGAGGATACGAGATATTGTTATTATCTGTATCTGACCTGTCTGTATAACGGGGATGAATATTATTCCCAGCAGATTGCGGATAAGATTACTGCCATATATAAGAAACAACCGGACAACTGGAGAATCGGATGGCTGCTTTTGTACCTTCCGGGCGATTATAACCGCAGTGTCAGCACCAAATGGAATTTTGTTTTGCATCTGATACAGCAGGGATGTCATTCCCCGATTATGTATATGGAAGCGTTAATGCTTCTTAATAAGGAGCCTTCGCTGTTAATTCATTTGCAGGATGCCACACTCAGGATTTTACTGTTTGGCGCGAAAATGCAATATCTTTCAGAGGAACTGATTAATCAGACAGTTTCGATTGTGGCACGTACCAAAGAATACAATGCCGCTATTTTGAAAGTACTGAAATCCCTTTATGATAAAAAGCCCACGCAGGAAATGCTGCGTGTCATTTGCATGCAGCTGATGAAGGGAGAATGTTGCGATAAAGAGAGTTTTATCTGGTATGAGAGAGGAATCCGTGAGAATCTTCCCCTTACCAAATTATATGAAAATTATATGATGAGCATGGATATCCGCAGGGAACAGGAGATTCTCAAAAATGCGCTGATGTATTTTTCATATCGTTGTTCGCTTCCGGGAGAACATACGGAATATTTGTATCATTATGTAGTGAAGAACCGGGAAGAGATGGGCGATTTGTACGAGGCGTATGCACCGCAAATCGGACGTTTTGTGATAAAACAGCTCTATGCAGGCAGGATAAATGCAAACCTTGCATATCTGTATCAGGAAATCCTTCTCAAAGAGATGGCAACGCCTGATAATATCAGGCAGTTTGCCGAGATAGTATTTTATAACCGTATCCGTGTGGCGGATGATGATATTACGGGAATTGTGGTATTGGATGAACGTCTGAAAGAAGAGGCGGTATATCCGGTAACGGACAGATGTGCTTATGTACAGCTTTTTAGTAATGAACATACTATTTTACTGGAAGATGCTTTAGGTAACCGGTATTTTGGAACCAGGGAATATCAGACCGAATGCTATTTCTTCCCAAGAAGATTTGTTCCGCTTCTAAGTGAGCACGCAAAAGACAGCATTGCGTTCAATCTTTTTGTGTGCGGTGACAATAGTAATTTAATGGCAATTACCGGTAAAAATGCCGACCGGTGCCGGTATTTGGTAAATTGCGGTGCGTTGGAGGAAGAGTACCGCAAGCAGATACGTATGAGCCTGCTTACGCATTATTACGAACAGGATGATAAGATTCATTTGGAAGAAATGTTGTCGGTGACAGATATTTCGGATGTTCCGGCAAAGAGCAGGGGTGAGGTTGTAAAATATTTGTCCATTTACGGAATGAATGAAAAGGCATACCGTTTTACGCTTGCAATCGGACCGGAGAATGTGAGTGCCAAGACAATCGTCCGTTTTGCCACAGGTCTGATTGAAGAAAATGTCAGAACCGGTGATGCTGGATTTACATGCATGGTATACAGTGCATTTGAACGGGGCAAATATAACCAGGAAGTATTGGAATATCTTGTCCGTCATTACAAAGGGTTATCCAAAAACCTGCGTAATGTCTGGCGGGCAGCAGCCAGTTTTGATTTGGACACGCATGAGGTTGCTGAAAGGCTTCTGCTGCAGATATTGGAAACAGGTGCCTATATAGGTGATGAAAAAGATATTTACCACAGTTATGTAGAAAGTGGTGCCAAGACGGATGTTAACAGGGCATACCTGTCATTTAAGAGTTATGAATATCTGATTCATGACAGGGTGGTAGGAGAGTTCATTTTTGAGGCAGTGGAGCAGTTATATGGCCGCAACAGGACCATACCTTTTGTCTGCATGCTGGCATACCTCAAATACTATAGTGATAAAACGCAAAGGCTTACACAGGATCAGCAAAAGATGGCCGTTGCTTTTCTGGACTTTTTGTATACACAGAAAAATATTGTGATGCCGTTTTTTGCAGATTACAAAATGATTTCCCCTAAAGCGCGTGAAAGCGCCGATAATGTGATGGTTGAGTATAGGGGCAATCCGAACAGTACGGTTGTAATCCACTACATAATTAACAAACCAAACGAAGAGGAGAACAACTATATCCGTGAAGAAATGCGGAACATGTACGGTGGTATTTTTGTAAAAGAAATTCTGTTATTTTATGGGGAATCGTTGCAGTATTATGTGACGGAATCCTATGGAAATATGGAGCAGTTAACCGAGAGCGGAACCATAGGCAAAGAAGAGGAATTTACATCGGCTCTGGCAGGCCGGTACGCCCTGATTAATGACATTGCGCTGTCCGTATCCTTGGAAGACTATTCCACGGCCAGGGAATTGTTTGGTGAATACGAACAGAAAGAATTTATGATGAAGGAATTGTTTACCCTTCAGTAAAGGAAAAACAATGATAAACAGTGACAAGATGATAATCGGATATGACTTATCTTACCGGTATGCGCAGATATCGTACTGTCGTGTCGGTACGGATGCGCCACAGACTTATGCACCGGCAGATAAGGCAAGACAGTTTAATATTCCGCTTTGCCTGTTTAAAAGAGAGGGCCTGAACCAGTGGTTTTTAGGCAGGGAAGCACTTGCGGCAGCACAGCAGGAAGAAGGTCTTTTTTTGGATGACCTTTTTAATAAGGCATTTGAGCAGGACGAAATTGCAGTTGGGGAAGAAACGTTTGAAACAATTGCACTTCTGGCTCTGTTTATTAAAAGAAGCCTTTATCTTCCCGGAAAAGAATGCCGCCTTGAGAAGGTGGCGGGGATTATGTTTACGCTTCCTGCCATTACGCAGAAAACGGTTGCGCTCATGCAGCAGATGATTGTTCTGTTAAATCTTCCCGAATGCAAGATTGTTTTTCAGGGAAGGGAAGAAAGCATTTATCATTATATTATCCGACAGCCCAAAGAAATCTGGCGGGAAAATGTATTGATATATGACAGCAATACCGAAGAGGTGGTTTCTTACCGCTTCAAATTAAACAGATACACCAGGCCGGTCGTTGCTTTTGTAGAGGAAAGAACACTCGGAAGACTTTATGGTGATGATGAGCAGATGGACGGGATTTTTTCGGAAATGGTAAAAGAAAGCGCCGAAAAAACAGATGCCTGTGTTTTTCTTCTCGGAGACGGTTTTCATGGGGACTGGACACAGGATTCACTTAGGCTTTTATGCCATAACCGCAGAGTGTTTAAAGGAAATGATTTATACAGTAAGGGTGCCTGTTTCGGAATGCAGGAACAGATTGCCGGTAAAAAACAGGGCGAAATGATTTTCCTTTCGGAAGATAAATTGCATACCAATGTCGGGATGCAGGTACGGCGCGGGACGGAAGAATCCTATCTTGCCATATTGGACGGAGGAGCCAATTGGTATGATGCGCGTAAAGAATGGGATGTGATTTTGTCACAGGGAAATGAACTGGTATTTTGCTTAACGCCCCTTGACGGGCGGAATGTGCGCAGTGTGGAAGTGGTATTGGATGAACTTCCAAAGCGCAGGGAGAAGATGACAAGACTGCACATACAGGCATGTATGAAGAGCAGTACCATGATGGAGATTGAAATTACCGATATGGGATTCGGGGATTTTGCCCCGGCATCCAAGATGCATTTTGTGCAACAGATAGACTTAAGTGGCGGAGAACAAAGATGAGTACGGTTATTTTATGTAACGGAAATTATGCCCAAACTCCATATTGCCTGACAGCGGAGGATATCCGTTTGTTTTCCGTGGAAGAGGTATGCTATTACCTTTATAAGAATGCATTCTTTTTGCAGGAGGATTTCTTTTGCGATGCACTTCTTGATTGGATGAGAAACGAACTGGGGCTTACGTCTTTTGCGGATAACCTGCTTTTGCTTCGCAGTAAAGAAGAGGCATTGTTTAGGTCCATAGAATATCTGTTTTTGGCAACGGGATATTATACGGAGACGGAAGTTGAGAAAGTCAAAGCTATTATGAGCGAAGGAAATTCCCTTTCCGTGGAAGAGAGGCGTAAGATGCGTGCGGATGTATATTGCCGCAAACAGAAGTATAAACCGGCCCTTTCCGAGTACGAAGAACTTCTGTTACTGACTCCGCAGGAAGATGTAAAGTTTCTTGCCAGATTGCATCACAATATGGGTGTCTGCTATGCAGGTTTGTTTATATATGACCGTGCAGCACAGGAGTTTAAGGAGGCCTTTGACATATATCCGAATACGGAAAGTTATGTACAGTTTTTAACTGCCATGAAACTGCACTGTACGCAGGAGGAATATCTTGCATTTCTTGCGGACCATCCGGAGAGTTATCAGGATTCGCTGGAGGTGGAGAGACGCCTGCAGGATGTTTGTGAGATGTGGGATGGCGCTGTAAAGAAAGACCGTCTTTTAGAAATTTCCACGCAGGAGGGAATCCCGGAATACGAGGCGGTCGGAAAATTGTTAAAGCAGATAAAAGAAGAATATACAGGTATGATAGGTAAGGGGTAACCTATGGGTTTACTAAAAAGACTTTTTTCAAAAAATAAAGATGACGATTTCTTAATGGAAGAAGAGCTCTGGGAAGAGGATTATTTTTATAAAGAAGACCGTTCCGGCCGGGACAATGAAGAGGAGACTTCTTATTTGTCCGAAAAGGAAATGGAAATGGGCTCGGAGGATTCAGACTGGGACTGGAATACGATTGTAAATGACAGGTCGTATTTAAAGATGAACGATCCGTATCAGAGGGAGAAGTATATCCGAAGCCTGGTGGAACAGGTAAAGGATGCATCGGTACAGCTTGATAAGCTTTCGTATGAATACAATGTGGTTACGGCTGTGTTAAAGGATATGGATGAGTTAGATGCCCTGCCGCAGACAGAAAAGAACCGTATTACCGAAATCGCCCGTAAAATCCTTCATTTCCAGAAAGAAAAACAGGATTATCAGAATAAAAGAAGCCGTCTGACGGACAGCCAGTTTTACAGGATGGAGCAATACGAAGATTCGGCACCGAGAATATATGAGGATATGCACAAGGCGGAGAAATACCGCGAGATGATAAAGGATGATTTGAGCCGTTTGGAAGGCGAGAAACATGCATTCCAGTACCGCAAGAGTGAGTTAAAGCACGGCATGAGCGACAGCAGGGGGATGGCCCTTATCTGTATGCTTGCCATGGGCCTTTTGCTTTGTATGCTTGCCATAATGCAGTTTGGTTTTGAAATGAAAACCGGCGTGGGATATGTAATTACGATTGTGGTAGGTGCCATTGCACTGGCGTTGATATATGCGCGTTTTATGGACCAGAGTAAAGAATTAAAACGTGTGGAAAAAGGAATGAACCGTATTATCCTGTTGCAGAATACGGTCAAAATCCGCTATGTAAACAATGTCAACTTATTGGATTATCTGTACTTAAAATACAATGTTAAAAGTGCCCGCGAATGGAAAACATTATGCGATGTTTACGAAGAAGAAAAACGTGCGCGCGCCATTAATGAAATGAACGAAGAAGAACTGGAATACCAGCAGAGCGAGTTATTAAAGATTCTCCGTAATTACCAGTTGAGTGACGCCAGACTCTGGCTTCGCAGCCCGTTAGCTTTATATGACCATAGGGAAATGGTGGAAATCCGCCATGAACACATTGTAAGACGCCAGAAACTGCGCGCCCAGATGGATTACAACAGACGTATGGCCAAAGAAGGCGAAAAAGAACTAAAGGCATTTGTGGCAGAATACCCACAGTACTCCAAAGAAGCTCTCGACATGATGGAACGCTACTCGTAACAGCATCCCAGCCCCCATGTACTCTATACTTCCGGTCGGTAAACAGGTTGACAGAATGGCCCTTTTTTGTTAAGATAAGGCAGTCAAAAACTTTATTATGATAAATTAATAAAGCAATCAGGAGGGTATATGAAAAAGACAATAGCATTATTATTAGCTTTAACACTTGTATTTGGTTTGACAGCGTGCGGAGCAAAGGAAGAAGCAGCTCCTGCAGCGGCAGATGGCGATGCAAAGACATTTACGGTAGGTTTTGACGCAGAATTCCCACCATACGGATATATGGATGACAATGGTGAATATGTTGGATTTGACTTAGATCTTGCACAGGAAGTTTGTAACCGTAGAGGTTGGACACTTAAGAAACAGCCTATCGACTGGGATGCAAAGGATATGGAATTGTCTTCAGGTTCCATCGATTGTATCTGGAACGGTTTTACCATTAACGGTAGAGAAGACCAGTATACATGGTCTGTACCATATGTAGATAACAGCCAGGTATTTGTTGTTGCGGCAGATGCAGGTATTGCTACAAAGGCAGACCTTGCAGGTAAGATTGTAGGTGTACAGAAGGATTCTTCCGCACTTGCAGCTTTACAGGATGAAGAGAATCAGGAAAATCTTGATTTGGCAGCTTCTTTTGCAGATTTAATCCAGTATGCGGATTACAATACCGGTTTCATGGATTTGGAATCCGGTGCTATCGATGCACTTGCCATTGATATCGGTGTAGCTGCATATCAGATTGCTTCAAGGGGCGATGCATACATTATGCTTGATGAAAACCTTTCTTCTGAGCAGTATGGTATTGGTTTCTTACTTGGTAATGAAGAATTAAAGAATCAGGTAGAAGAAACATTGCTTGAGATGGTAGAAGACGGAACATTTATGGAAATCGCAGAAAAATATAGTGATTTCGGTCTTGTTGACAGTGTTTGTCTCGGAAAATAAAGAAGTAAATTATAAAATAAAGGGTCCGTACTGCGGGCCCTTATTTTTCCATGATAAGATAACAGAGGTATATACAGTATGGAAACGATGGTAATGTTACAGCAATTAGGGGAAGGAATGATTGTATCGGTAGAGATTTTTCTGCTGACTCTTTTGTTTGCCCTGCCTTTGGGACTGATTGTTTCGTTTGGAAGAATGTCCAAGAATTTTATAATCAGTTCGCTTGTAAAAATATATATTGCAATCATGAGAGGAACCCCACTTATGCTGCAGTTGATTGTGGTTTATTTTTCGCCGTATTATGTGTTTGGCGTTAAGATTTCACAGTCCTACCGCTTTGTGGCAACCATCATTGCGTTTTCCATTAACTATGCGGCTTATTTTGCGGAGATTTACCGTGCGGGAATCGAGTCCATGCCGGTTGGCCAGTATGAAGCTGCAAAGGTACTTGGTTTTAACAAAGTACAGACATTCTTTAAAATTATTTTGCCTCAGGTAATTAAGCGGATTTTACCGCCGGTAACCAATGAAACCATTACGCTTGTAAAAGATACCTCACTTGCATTTGTAATTGCCGTAACGGAAATGTTTACGATTGCCAAGCAGATTAGCGCAAAAGAAGCAAATGTCATCCCGCTTATGGTAGCAGGTGCATTCTATTTTGTATTTAATTACGTGGTTGCGTTTGTAATGGAACGTATTGAAAAGAAATTATCGTATTACAGATAAGGAGAGGGAAGGATTATGAATTTACTCGAAATACATAATATGAAAAAGACCTTCGGTGATTTGGAAGTGCTTAAGGATATCTCCCTGTCTGTAAAGGAGGGCGAAGTAGTATCCATTATCGGGCCGTCCGGTTCCGGTAAGTCTACATTGTTGCGTTGTGCGACCATGTTGGAAGAAATGGACGGAGGAACACTTTCTTATCTTGGTCAGAACGCAGCATGGGAAGAAGAAAAAGACGGGAAAGCAAAGCTTGTTTATGCACCAAAGAAGGAACTGCGCATGATTTGCAAAAACTTTGGACTGGTTTTCCAGAGTTTTCATTTGTTCCCACATTATACGGTGTTGAAAAATATTATCGATGCACCGGTAAACGTGGATAAGGTGCCGAAAAATGAAGCAATAGAGCGCGCAGAAAAATTGTTGGAGCAGTTAGGACTTTCAGACAAGAGAGATGCATATCCTTATCAGTTGTCGGGAGGACAGCAGCAGCGAGTTTCCATCGCAAGAGCGTTGGCTTTGCAGCCTAAGATTTTGTTTTTTGATGAACCTACCTCCGCACTGGATCCGGAGTTGACGGGCGAAGTGTTAAAGGTTATCAAACAGCTTGCAAAAGAGCATATGACAATGATTATTGTTACTCATGAGATGCAGTTTGCAAGAGAGGTTTCCGACCGCATTATCTTTATGGAAGGCGGCGTAATTGTACAGGAAGGAAGCCCGGAAGACATATTTGCTTCCGAAAATGTCAGAGTCCGCGAATTTATCGGTAAAATAACCGGATAAATGTCTGAAAACAGTAGCAAAAATGAACAATAAATGGTATATTTATTGAAATAGAGTGGAGTAGTAGACTTTTTTAAAAATATGACCCGTAGGTGACGCATGAAGAAAAATAATATTTTAAAAAAGTACATAGATATCCTGGATGACGTAACAAGTGTTAACGGCATTGTTTTTATCTGCAATGTTATCTGCACTTTTGTTTACGCTGTCATGGGATATTTTATTTTTAAGGATCCGACGTATAATGATGCCAGTTGGAAGCCTATTATGTATTATATTCTCTTATTCCTTCCGGTTTTACTTGCCATGGTGGATTATTCCGAGAGTAAACATAGGGTGGAATTTCGATATTCATTGTATCTTCCTTCTTTGTTTTTCTATGCATATCTGATATTGCTTGAGCAACAGCCGTTCCATTTCCTGTATGCTATTTGCATGATTGGTATGTCGGTTATTTATTGTGACATACGTTTTTCGGCGTTGCTTGGTGTAATTGTTTTTGGTATTCATGTTTTCTTTGCAATTATTAATTTAGAATCAGAACTGGGTAAGATGATGTCGGGTCGTTTCTTTGATGCCGGCCTGATTCTGGTTATGATTTTCTTTTTCAATTTTTCCAGTGGAATTATTGTTGCAATACGTAATGCCAAGATGGCGGATGTAAACGAAGAAAAACAGCGATTTTTGGCACTTGCATCTGTGGATGAAAAGTGGATTTTTGAGTATGACATCAAAAAAGACAGAATAAATATTACCCAGAATGTGGGCGGAAGTAACGAACAGAAATTGCGATTAGAGCATATTTCAAGAGAGGCTAAATTGCAAAGGTATGTTCTTTATGCCGACTGGGAGGAATTGGACCGTTTTGTAGAGGAATGTAAAGAGGGCAAGCCGATACTGGAGACGCAGTTGCGTCTGCGTGACCATAAGGCGGATTATTTATGGTACCAGTTTAAGGCAAGAACATTATTTGATAAAGATAATACACCGGTTAATGTGATCGGTACCATAGAAAATATCGATGACAGAAAACGTATGGAATTGCGTATTGCCGATGAGAATATGCGTGACCCGTTGACCAAGTTGTATGAAAGTGATCATGCAAAAGAGTTAATGGACGAATTCCTTGCAAATCAGGAAGGAACGGAATATGCGGGACTTCTGCTTATTGATGTCGATAATTTCAGTGGTCTGATAGAAGAGATGGGCGCTACCTTTGCGGATGAAGTATTAAAGAGTATTGCGACCGATTTAGACGAAATCTTTTACACTTCCGATATACTGGGAAGAGTCGGCGGTGACCAGTTTATTGTATTGATGAAGAACATCAAAAAGGTTCCTGATATCGAGAAGAAGATGCAGGAAATTCAGGATGTTGTACATAAAACGTATTCAGAAGCGGAAATGCGGTTTTCAACGACCGTAACCATTGGTGCGTCTGTTTTCCCGGTTGATGGAAGATGCTATGAAGAATTATACCGCAATGCCGAGAAAACTTTGGTATATGAGAAGGAACAGGGTAAGAACCGATACGGTTTGTATGACCATGAAAAAGAGCCGGAATATGCCAAATTGCACATAGAGGAGAAGCATAATAAGATTCAGTACCAGCACGAATTGGATATGACATATGAACGTACAGAATCTGATTCTTTGATGGAACTGGCATTTAAATTAATAGATGAATCCAAGGATACCGATAGTGCAATTAATCTTTTGCTTCGTCAGGTTGCCAGACAGATGGGGTTGGATGCCATCTGGGTGCGTCATCGTGTGGGACGGGAATATAAGATGTATTATCCGTATCGTTGCATGATGGGAGATTATCCGACAGATGAGGATGAGATTTATTTCTCAGAAGAAAGCTGGAATGAAATAGTAGAAAAGGATAGGGCAAATAACGGCTATTTCAGTTATAGCGTAATCGATGAAAATGCAGGCAAACGTTCCAGTGTTTTATATAAGAGTTTGGGTATCCGCGCTTATGCACGGTGTTCATATTTTGAAAAAGAAGAATATATCGGAAGTCTTGATTTCATCAGTTATTCAGATGATAGGGAGTGGACCAAGGAAGATAAGCAGACCATTCAGGCGGTTACCAATGTTATTTCTTCCTATTTGCTTAAAATGAAGGCTTACGAAGACGCATCGGATGAGATTGAGCGTCTCACCGGATACGATGCGATTACCGGCTTTTATAAGTATGAGAAGTTTTTGGAAAATGCCCAGAAATATTTAGAAGAGGCAGAGCACGGACAGTATGTAATCGTGTATCAGGATTTCAGTAACTTTAAATATATTAACGAGATGTACGGATATGAAGTCGGTGATAAGGTATTAAAGAATTATGCTGAGATAATACCGGCATATACAAACCGTTTTATTATGGGCAGCCGTGTATTCTCCGATAATATTGTAAGTCTTTTCGATGCAAAAGGCATAGATATGGATAAAGTGGTAGCGTTTACCGAACGTTCCAGTCAGTTGTTTACTGATAAGGTACAGAAGGAGTATTTGGGAAGCAATGTCATCTGTATCGTTGGACTTTGTCCGTTTATCGTAGATGGCAGCGAGATTCCGTTAAAGAATCTTATCTCGAATGCGAATTTGGCGCGTAAGGAAGCGAAGAAGCCAGAGAATCCAAATGTAGTTGTGTATGATGAGGCCATGGGCGAGAATCTTCTTAAGGAAGTGCAGTATGCCAATGAGATGGAAGAAGCATTCCGCAATAAGGAATTTGTGGTATACATGCAGCCTAAGGTGGATTTGAAACAACATAAGATTATAGGTGCGGAAGCATTAATCCGTTGGGTAAAACCAAGTGGAGAGATTTTATATCCGAATGAGTTTATCCCGGTATTTGAGAAGAATAAATCCATTACCCTTCTGGATTACTTTGTATATGATGAAGTATGTAAATATCTTGCAAAGCGGGTGAAAAAGGGAGATCCGGTTGTTAATATTTCCGTAAATGTATCCCGTGTACATTTACAGACAATTGACGAGATGGTCCAGTATATCAGAAGTCTTCTTAAAAAATATAAGATTAAACCGGAATATTTGGAATTTGAGTTGACAGAAACCATGTCCACTGAAAAAGTGGAAGATACGATTGAAATGCTGACCAAGTTAAGAGAACTCGGAGTAAAGGTTTCCATGGACGATTTCGGTTCAGGATACTCTTCCTTGAATCTTTTAACCAAGCTTCCGCTTGACGTATTAAAGCTGGACAAGGAATTCTTAAAAGATTTTGAAACGGATTCCGATGGAAAGATTATTATTCCAAGTATTATCGAAATGGCAAAGAAACTGAAACTGGAAGTTGTCTGCGAAGGTGTAGAAACCAAAGAACAGGTCGAATTCTTACGTGATGTGGATTGCGACATTGTTCAGGGCTATTACTATTCCAAACCGGTACCATTGGACGTATTTACCAAGATGCTTGCCGACAATGAATTTGTTGCCAAACAGGAAACATAAGTAATCCGGATGGGGCCGGCGCGCAGGGGTTGACGCAAACTTTTTAGATAATGCCTAGAATGTCTTGGTTGTATGGTTTATTCCATGGACACTGTTTGTCCCAAATTGTCTGAGAAAGAGGCAGGGACGTACAGGGGTTTCTTATTCCGATTATACAATTAAAGATTATCTAACACTTGGAAAAGGCTCCATTCGCCGCTTCCGGTAAACTCGCTCCATTTAGGAAAAATCTGAAAGCGCGTATACGCGCAATAAATAAATTCAAAAAGCACGGCTTGTACATGCTAGCATGTCAGACCGTGCTTTTTTGAATTTTATGCTGCTATGCAGCATGTTCAGATTTTTCCTAAATAGAGCTCAAACAACCCTCACGCGGCAAATGGGGTCTTTTCCAAGTGAAGATAAACTAATAATTGTATAAAAGTCATACAAAACCCCTGTACGTCCCGTCCTCTTTCGAGTTTCTTTGGGACAGTGTCCATGGAATAAACCATACAGACCTTAGACATTCTTGCATTAGATAACTTGTTTGCGTCAACCCCTGCGCGCCGGCCCCATCCGGCATCAATTAGTTACGTCCACAACATTTCTTATATTTCTTGCCGGAGCCGCATGGGCATGGGTCATTCGGATATACCTTGGCTTCTTCGTTAATAACGGTTGTAGAACGTTTCTGTTCTTTGTAAAGAGCTTTTCTGGTATCTTCATCATAGATGGCTTCCCATTCCGGAAGTCCGTATAACCAGTCTGCACCTGCAGCGACCATGTTCTTATAAAGCTTTTCTGTATCATAAGCAAGACTTACTACAGTATCTTCTTCCATGGTCTCGATTGGGTTGGCTTCTTTTAAACTGTCATTGATTCCATCCAAAAATCCTACCATGGTCATTACAGTAACATCAAATTTTTCTGCCAGTTCCTTTACAGAACCTTTTACTTCTGTAGCAGGATCTGCAAGAATCTGTGAGTAAATTTCCTGCTCCTGTTCAAAATATTTGGCCCAGAGTCTCTGTAAATCCCCCTTGTTGGCTGTTTCTGAATATGCGGTATTTCTCCACTGCTGTAATAATGTCATATTCTGTTCCTTCCTAACGTTTCTTCTGTTATCTGTACGCTCAAATGGTTGCATACGGAATTGTCATGTTCTTTGACAGTATATAACAAACTCATTAGAAAGTCCAGATACCTTTTGTCCAAAATCTATGGTATACTCATTGCAGATAATAATCTTGTTACCCAAAGGAGTCATATATGAAAAAAACAGCCAAACAAATTGCAGCCCTCATCGGAGTTGCTCTTCTTGTATTATTGTATGTATTATTATTAGTCTTTGCCATTTTTGATTTTGAAGGCAGTGATGTCATGTTCAAAGCCTGTTTAATTGGTACGGTTACAATCCCGGTTCTTCTCTGGATTTATATGTATTTGTATAACAAACTGGTACAAAATCGCGATGGAGTGGATAATGAAAACGATGTCACAATCCACAAATAACAGCGGATGTGACAAGTGAAAAATACCAATAAATTGCTCTAGACAAAACAAAACCTCTGAAAGGGGAACTTTCAGAGGTTCTGTTTGTGTAAAAGGGGAATTCTTCCGGAATTGCTAATTAGCAAGCTCAACTCTCGCTGAACTGTCTTTATTATAGTAAAGTAATGTCTTTTGTTCTAGAAATATATTATCCTCTATTAACACAATATTGCGCAAATTGCTTTAATTCTTTATCAGAGCAAAGGCAGGAACAGAAAATTCCGTCGGCCCGATATTCATAAGAAGAGACAACTGCGGTCTTAAATAAGGTGTTTAAAATATCTCCGCGTGACAGTGGCAGAAGGAAATCACATTTTTTTTGTGAATCAAAAAGCTTTTCATACAGCAGGGAAAGCAAGGCGTCCATGCCGATATGTTCCTTGGCGGATAAATAGATTTTGTCACCGACAATAAAGGGGAGCTTTTCTCTTGGATGTATTTTCTCGGCTTTGTTATATACATAAATGCATGGAATAGTCTGGGCACCCAATTCTTTAAGAGTGTCCTGCGTCACTCGTATATGGTCATCATGATGTTCATCGGAAGCATCCACAATCTGGAGAATAACATCGGCAAAGGTAACTTCTTCCAAAGTGGAATGGAATGCCTTTACCAGGGAATGGGGGAGCTTGTTGATAAACCCTACCGTATCGGAAAGCAAAAAATCAGGATTGCCATTGCCCGGCCGGATTTTACGGATGGTCGTGTCCAAAGTGGCAAAAAGCATATCTTTTTCTAATACTTTCTTCTCCGGATTGTCTTCAAAAGCATCAATCATCCAGTTCATCATAGTGGATTTGCCGGCATTGGTATAACCGACAAGAGCAACTTTGGGAATACCGGAACGCTCCCGGCTGCTTCTGGTTACCGAACGTTCCCTTGCAACATCTGCCAGATTACGTTTTAGTTCTGAAATCCGTTTTTCGATATGACGGCGGTCCAATTCTATCTTGGTCTCGCCGGCACCTTTATTGCTGAGACTTCCGCTTCCGCCACCCTGACGGGAAAGAGAAGTATGAAGTCCGACAAGTCTTGGCAACATGTATTGAAGATTGGCAAGTTCTACCTGAAGCATGGCTTCCTTAGTACGGGCCCGCTCTTTAAAAATCCGAAGAATCAATGCAGTACGGTCCATAACGGAAACGTCCAAATTATCTGCCAGATTGCGAAGCTGGATGGGGGATAATGTCTCATCAAAAATAACGGCATCAGCCTCATGAATGGCTATTGCCTCTTTTATTTCTGCGATTTTACCGCTTCCGATATAGGTTGCAGTAACCGGGTTCGGAAGATTCTGTGTAAAAATGCCTACCACCTCCATATCACAGGCTTTGGCAAGTTCCTGCAATTCTTCCATGGAATGTTCAAATTCATCGGCAGAATATCCTGTATTTAATCCGGCTAAAAATACCCGGCTTTTTTCATTTTGCTGTTGTTCGTTCAAAAAGAATGAACCTCCTTTTTTTCCAATGATAAAAATGAAAAGATGGTCTTACGTCCGATAAATCCGACAATGCGTACCGCAATAATACCTGCCAATATGCCGATGGTGTCAATTGCGACATCGCGGGGCGTTCCGACTCTTCCGTTGATAAAAGTTTGGAAATATTCATCCATACAGGCAAACCCGATGCAGAAAATGCCGGCAGTCAGAGTCAGTGCTAAGCCTCTCAAACGATACACATAGAGAGGAAATGAAACGCATGATGCAAGCAGAAAATACTCCGCCACATGTGCAAATTTGCGCACATAGGGATGGATTAAGGCAATC
The DNA here is from genome assembly GCA_045586245.1 of Lachnospiraceae bacterium. Taxonomy (GTDB): domain Bacteria; phylum Bacillota; class Clostridia; order Lachnospirales; family Lachnospiraceae; genus RGIG8767. The sequence goes on from JAZMZZ010000119.1 coordinate 35,633, forward strand.
AACTCATTTAGTGTCCAATTGTCATAGCCCTTCATTAACACTTTATTATATGCAAGAATAAGAATCTTACTAACGTCATAACTTAAGGAACCGGATTCGGCTCCGGTCTGTGATGAAAAAGAAATGATAAAATACATCATAACCAATGCGGGAATAAATGACAACGGTTTTAAAATATAACGAAGAAATTTTTTTAAAAATAAAGTGAAAAATTCCATAAAATACTCCTTTTGTAACTTTAGGGTTATCATAAAGCAACAAAAGGAGTTCTTTCAAGACGATTCATATATTCTTAATAAATATTAAGAAAAATTACCGTTCTAACAATTCTTTTTGTGAAGAAATCTCTTCCGGTATTGCTTTGCCGGAGTTCTGGTAGCGTAAGAATACCTGGTTTAAATGATGCAAGTGCTGGGACTTGCGGATACGGTATTTTTCAAGAAGATCCATAAAGGCACCGTTACCCTGGAGATTCTGACAAATATCTTTGGAGAACGGGCAGTAGAGGAATAAAATTCCCCGGACAACTTTATTCAGACGGCTGGAACCGGTGGATTCGTTCTGGATAAATACCATATAATCGCGTACAAACATTTCTTTGTAGCTGTTTTTGCAGCGTTTCATGAGTTCTTTAATTTTTTCTTTGGCATCGAATGAAAGATCCCTGTTTTTGTTAAAGAATTGTGCATAGCTGCAGTAATCGCTGGTAAGAGAGTGGGAAGCAAAGTCATTCCATCTCGCACCCATGGTACGCTTGCACATCTCCCAACGGAATTCGCCTGTCATACGGATAAATGTTTTGTCAATATTCTCGGTGTGGAGGGCAGATATCATCATACGTCCCGGTGTGGTACGGTACATACCCTCAATTTCCTGCCAGAGGATGCCCTTGGAACCTGCATTTGGCATAAGGATAACATCCGGACGGATATCAATCTGAACCGTTTCCTTAAGGTTGGCATTGGAATCTTCAAACAAAATTTCATGATAAAATGCTGAATAGTCAATGGAGAGAATTTTGTTAAAGGTATCCAGAATCTTACGTGGGGTCATAAGGGACTCATCAAAAGATTTCAGGATATTTTCTTCCATTAATATCGGGCAGTACGAGAATATACGTCCAAAGGTAACCTTATTAACCTGTGGAAATACATTCTGCAATTCATACATAACCTTGCCCATATTATCATCAAGCATCCGGGTCTCGGTTTCTTTATCAATCTTACGTTCCCGCTTTAAGTTGCGGATATACGCAGCGTAGTCCTGTTCAAATTCATTACGGCTGGGTTGTTTGCGTCCTTCGTAAATTTCACGGATCCACTCATAAAATGTATAAATTCCTTCTTCTTTGAGTCCGTGGTAATCCTCCGTGATTTTGTACAGTTCAATGGCATTATCAATGCCGCATAATACAGGATCCATATAGCCGAAATTTAGAAACATTTTAATAATGGTAGGAACTTTTCCCTTTTCCTGTTTCAGACTGATTTGCACCACTTCGTTATAAAGAATATAGAACATTCTGGTCAAATGTCTGCGGATAGTATCCGTTTGTTTATCGGTAGAGTTGCGGTCAGCGGTTTTCTTAAACTGTTCCAGTAAAGAAGTAAATTCGTTGGCCGTTGTATCCACGGTATCTGCGTAAGTCAGGATAATGGATAAGGAATTCGTAAGTTCTTCACGGATAGCGGCATCTTCTTTGGAAACAGGTCCTTTCTGCCTTGCCTGCGCCGTCTTGGAACGGAACTCAAATACACGTTTCGCCAAAAGCTGCTGGCTGATGGATGGAATGGAGCGCATTTTATCCACGATTCCGGTAATGGAGGCATCAATGGAAGAAACCTCGGCACCATTACTTTGTGCACGTAAAAAAATGTCACAGTAAATATCGTAAATATCCAATTTGTCTTCGTTTAAAAGGTAGTCGCTGTAGGTGTTTTTAGACTCGGCATATTTATCGGATAAACTCAGCATATGATTGGTGTCTTCACGACTTCTTGTAAGGAATCCGTATACAAAGTTGGCTGAAATCTCAGCCTTGGATTCGGCAATGATTTTGCGCATGGATGTATAGAAATCTTCCAGATAAAAATCAGGTGTATCATCGGAGTCCAATTGCTGGATGTTGTCCATAAAAGGAAGAATTCTTCCGGATAATCCGATGGAATGGCATATATCATGGTAAGCAGAAAGCACCTGTTGTACATAATTGTACAGGGAAACACATTCCTTGTATGCGTTCTGGCAATCGCGCACCAGATATACTATATTGCGGCAGAATGAAAGAATAAATAATTTGCGAAGGTCACTGTTGCGGTCAAGGAGTGCAAGCAGGGCTTCCTTGTTCTCAAAGGAGTACGGAATCAGGGAGCAATTTTCGGCCGCCGTGTATTTGCAGGTATGTACGGGCATGGTAATGTCAAAAATACCGACGATATCCCCCTTTTTTATGGTAATTTCGTGACCGCGCACTTTGGCGGTTACACTTCCGTCCGCTATAATATAAAACATATTATTGGTAGTACCTAAAGAGATAATTTCTCTTCCGGCTTCAAATTCTGCCATAGATTTTTACCCTCACTGAATCCGATGCATATTTTTATGTTTGCTATATTGTAGCATATCTTGTCAGTTTTTTACATAAGAATACTGTACATTTTTAGAAAATATGGTAAAATTAATAAAAGATTGTGACATAAGAACTATATATTTTTACATAAGATTGGAGAACGTATGGGAACAGAGCAGTTAACACCGAATGAAGTAATTGAGAAATATTTTCCGGATGTCAAAAAGTTAAGGGAATATATTCCGTATCTGGAGAGATTATGCGGACAGAGAGGTTCCAATACCTTTAATCAGGATGGGCTGTCAGAGCATTCACTTGCATTTCCGGTATATGACGGTAATCTGTTACGCTTTGTAAGAGAAGCCGAGAATACGGTGTTTATGAACCGCAATTATCACTATTCCTATTCCCGATACCGCATGAAGACAATAGAAGATGAATTAAAGGTGATTGCAAATTGTACGATTTTGCAGATGGATGTACTTGGAGATATCCTTTCTAAGTATGTTTTGGGCGGCCGTACCAAAGCGATGTTTTGGAGTGATGCGGCAAGACATGGTGTTTTTATTGCCGTAGTGGAAAAAGCAGATGAATTGATTCATTTCTGGGAGACGGACAGGGAATAATAAGGAGTTTGGAACAGATACTATGAGTGAGAAGACAGATCAGAAGAGGCAGCTGATTCTTGACAGCGCAGCCAAGGTGTTTGCCGATAAGGGCTACAAAGCAGTTACCATGAAGGATATTGTAGAAGCCAGTGATATCAGCAGGGGCGGACTCTATTTATATTTTTCCTGTGTAGAGGATATATTTCTTGCAGTGCTTGAGATGAAAGAGAAGGCAGCTGATGAAGAGATTGCAGGTGAAGCATTTGAGAATGCATCCGGAGGCGAGATTCTTTTATGGTTTTTAAAGAGCCAGAAGAAGGAGATTCTTAAGAAAAAGGACAGTCTGATGCTTGCCAAGTATGAGTATGCATTTTCCTGTGCGGAGAAAAGACGTGTTGCCTTTTTGAAAAAAGAGATGGACAAGGCGGTTTTGGTTTTGCAGAATATTTTAGAGCGCGGAACCGAAGGCGGCGAGTTCGCATGCTTTGATCCGAAGAATGAAGCAAGGGATATGATGTATGCCATTGAAGGAATGAAAGTGTTGTCACTTACGACCGGTATCAGTGAGAAGAAGGTGGACAGTGAGTTTTTACATATGATGGAACGCATTGTGATTGAGGACGAAGAGTAGTGTTGGCATAGTGTATAATTATTCCAAGTTTTTTTAAAAAACCTCGTAAAATCAATGTTTGCACCATACGGGTAGTAGGATTCTACTACAAATCTACTACAGATTTGGGATTTATAATACTTGATAATAAGTAATAATGAGTAAGTTTGTTAAAATTGAAGGAAAGATATTGCGTAAGCGTTTTCTAAAGTATATTTAGAAAACGCTTTTTTACTTTTTGACACAGGAAAAAATAATAAAGGAGAAAATGTAATGTGTAAAGTAGTAGCATTAGCTAATCAAAAAGGTGGAGTAGGAAAAACAACAACGACTGTTAATCTGGGAATCGGATTAGCAAATTTAGGGAAAAAGGTATTACTGATTGATACAGACCCACAAGGAGATTTGACATCCAGTTTAGGCTATAGGGATGTAGATTCATTGGAAGATACATTGGCATCAATTATGGAAAAGATGATTAATGACGAAGAGATTGATTTATCCAAAGGCATCTTGCATCATGACGAAGGGGTTGATGTAATTCCGTCGAATATAGAATTGTCAGGAGTAGAGGTTTCTTTGGTAAATGCTATGAGTAGAGAATTGGTATTAAAAAGGTATATAGAACAAATTAAGGATAAATACGATTATATATTAATTGATTGTATGCCAAGTTTAGGAATGCTTACAATTAATGCGTTCGCATCTGCAGATAGTGTACTTATCCCGGTGGAAATGGAGTATTTACCGATAAAGGGACTTCAACAGTTAATTCGTACTATTGGCAAGGTAAAACGACAGATAAATCCAAAACTTAAAATTGAAGGGATTTTACCAACAATGGTTGATAAAAGAAAGCGATATACAAAAGATTCCATGATGCGATTAATAGAGGAATATGGTTCTAATGTATTAATTTTCAAAAATAGGATTCCTAATTCAGTAAGAGCAGTAGAAGCATCAAGTGAAGGAATGAGTATATTTAATTATGAACCTAATGGATATGTTGCCCATATGTATATTGGTTTAGCAAAGGAGATGTTAGATAATGAAGAAAAGTAATGGAAAAATAGAATTAGTGAGTTTTGATGATTTATTTGGAACACACGATATGGAAAATATCACAACAGTAAAGCTTGATGAGTTATTTGATTTTAATAAACATCCTTTTAGAGTAGACGAAAATGATGAGATGTTGGAATTGGTTGATAGCATAATTGAGCATGGAGTATTAGTTCCTCTTTTGGTCCGTTCAAGACAACAAGGAGGATATGAAATAATAGCAGGTCATAGAAGAAGATTCGCTGCGCAAAAGGCTGGCTTGGATAGCGTACCGGTTATTATTAGAGATTTGTCAGATGACGATGCTGTCATTTTTATGGTAGATTCAAATATTCAGAGGGAAAATATACTTCCAAGTGAAAGAGCATTTTCATTAGCAATGAAGTATGATGCATTATCGCATCAGGGAAAGATTAATGGAGATAAGCAAACAGGTGATGTAGTAGGTGAAGGATTAGGGTTATCAGGAAGACAGGTAAAGAGATATATTCGCCTTACCAAGTTGATACCGGAATTATTAGAAATGGTTGATTGTAAAAAGCTTACTATGATAATAGGAGTGGAATTATCCTTTCTTACTACTGAGGTTCAGCAATGGATAGCAGAAGAAATAAATAATGGGGTTAAAATCACATCCGACAAAATTGATATATTAAGAAAAGAAGACAAACTCAATCAAGAGTTCGTACAGAGTATCATAAGTGGCAATGCAAAGAAAAAAGAAACTAGGAGAGTAACAATATCGGAAAAGAAGTTAAATACATATTTTGAAGCTTCTTATTCGGTTGAAGAAATAGAGAAAATTATTTGTTCTTTACTGGAACAGTGGAAAACGAACGTGGAAAGGTAGTGTAGGATGCTATTTAATTATTATTATGGTGCAGAGGCAGATCAATTTAATTTCATAAGAGTTCCTAAAGCAATGATGAAGGATGCTGCCTTTGCATCCCTATCATTGGCATCCAGATTATTATATGGATTATTATTAGATAGAATGAGTTTATCAATGAAAAATAAGTGGTTTGATGATGAAAATAGAGTATATATAATTTATCAGATTACAGAGATAATGGATGATTTGGGGGTATCTAAGAAAAAAGCGATAGAATATTTGCAGGAACTTGAAAAATTCGGTCTTGTAGAGAAAAAGCGTCGAGGGCTAGGTTTACCAAGCATTTTATATGTAAAGAGTTTTATCGAGAAAGAGCCGATTAATAATAACACTTTAATAGGGCAAGATAATAACATGTCAGGCATGTCAGAAAATGATACGAATGTTGACTCTTACTATCAAGGAAAAGATGAGAGTATGAAGCCTAATAATATTATTTTCAGAGGTGTCCAATCGGGTACTTCTAGAAGTTCCCATTCAGACACTTCAAGAAGTGGTGCATTGGTAACGTCAAGAAGTGTCGATAGGGAACATCATGAAGTACCCGTTGGGTCACCTCAAAATAATACTAAAGAGAATTATAATAATATAAATAATACTAATTCAAATCTTATCTATAATCAAAATGCTTATAGCTTGTGTGATGGGATGGATGAGATAAATATATATGCAGAGTATTTAACAGAGCGGTTGGAAATCGAGTTGTTGTGTGAACGTTATCCTCAAGAAAAGGATACTATAATGGGGATGTATGATTTAATTTTGGAAATATTACTGTGTAAAAATGATACGATACATATAGCAGGTAATGAATTTCCGACACAGGTCGTAAAGGGTAGATTTATGAAAATAGATTCCGGTCATATTGAATATGTGTTATCTTGTTTAAAGACAAACACAACCAAAGTTGTGAATATTAAAAAATATCTATTGGCGAGTCTATTTAATGCACCGACAACAATGCCAAGTTATTATCAGGCAGAATTTAATCATGATATGCCACAGTATGTTACTTAAGGACATGATGTCCCAAAGTGGGGGTAATTTATGAAAATAATATGTAAATTATTTAGTTTTATAATTGGAATCCTATATTTTATATGTGCAGCTTTTGGGAGTTTGTTAGTACTTCCATGCAGGGTTATTACAGCATTGTGTTGTTTGGCTGGTGTTGTCTTAATGATAAGCGGAGGATTTATTAATTGGAAAGAATATATTCCTTGTTTTGGAATAGGAATTATTTTTTCATTAATACCGGTTATTATGGTTAGTGTTTTTGGGAAAGTATTATTATGGGTAGATGAAACTTGTTTTAGCAGGTGTTGATGTCTACTGAATGATACGTAAGTGATAATTTTCAAGCAAAAAAAAGTATGATATTGTTATAGTGGAAGAATTAAAGAGAGGCCAAGTAAAGCACAAAAAAAGGTGTTTTACCTGGTCTTTTTTTATGTCCAAATTTGCTTGGAAAGGAGATGAGGATATGAGCAAAGAATTGTTTGTATTCCAGAAGAAAAACAAGTGTCTGGAATGTGCATACAAAAGAGAAAGTCACAATTGCTTTAAAGAAGGTATCTGCATGGTTGAATACTATGAGCAGGATATTTGTAACGGATGTCCATATAAAAGGAACACAGGAAAATGTGTTGGGTACTGTATTAAGAAAATAATGAAAAGATAAGGAGATAAACAATATGAAAAGAATGAACATTGGGAATCCATCTGATAAGGTTTCCCAGATTAAGGCAAAGTTAAAAAGTAGAAACGTTTGGGAACCGGTATTACTTATTATGATTCTTTTACTGGTTCTTGGAGGCGTAATTGTTTTTTCGCTGTTTGGCACAAAAGAGCAGGTTATGGCACAGAGCAACAAGGATGAGATGATTAGTGAACTCAATGACATTCATTCCTATTTGAATGAGTTAGATGAAAATGTGGTGAATAACCAGAAGGCATTAACAAGTGTCACTGAAAATACTTCATCTACGTTACAGGAAGAGGTATTCAATAGTAAGGAAGAGATTTCACTTACCATTGAAGAAAATGTAACCGAGTTAAATTCCAAGATGGATGTGTTGCATGAAAAGATTTCAGCAACAGAGACAAGCATTCTTGATTTGCTTACAATCTTAAATACAGATGCAGAAGAAAATCAGCAACAGATTAATGAACAGTTTTCACAGATTTCCAGTTCATTAGAAGAAATTCAGGATGAATTT
>JAZMZZ010000120.1:0-4271 GCA_045586245.1 Lachnospiraceae bacterium
ACAGAATTAAGTTATGAGGTGAGTGGAATGAAAGCAGTACCATATACAGAGGATATCCATAAATACTTGGCATCGGACAGCGTGGTTGATTATGAACAGGAAGCAATCGAAAATTTATCTGACACACTATTTGAACAGGCAGAAAACGAACTGGCATACATCAAGGCGGCATTCGAATTTGTAAGGGATAAGATAGCGCATTCCGCAGATGCAGGTGAGATGATTATCACATGTTTCGCATCGGAAGTGTTACAAGCCGGTCACGGCGTTTGTTTTGCCAAGTCGCATTTACTGGCGGCGTTATTGCGTTGCAAGGGAATACCGGCAGGATTTTGTTATCAGAAACTGATATTGGATGATGACACAGCACCTGTTCTGATATATCACGGACTTATCGGAGTATATATCAAAGAACTTGATAAGTGGGTACGCTTGGATGCCAGAGGAAATAAAGAGGGTGTGGACGCTCAGTTTTCTATAGACGAAGAGAGACTGGCATTTCCGATACGGCAGGAATTAGGAGAAGTGGATGATTACACGGTATATCCAAATCCGGATGAAAAGGTGTTGGAACGTCTGCAAAAATATGAAACAAGACCACAGTTGTGGGATGATTTGCCGACTGAGCTTGCATACCACACAGGAAAATAACGATAGGAGGAGAACATTATGATTTTATCAGAATTTGACCCGAATAAGGTAGCGGTTATCAATCCGCATGGAATAGTGAACACAGTAGAAGGAATGCCAAGAGTGGCGGTAACCTGCTATGCAAAAGAGACATTTGAAAGAATGCTCGCAGGATTTGAGGCAGAGCAGATAGCATCTACATCTACGGCAAACGGAATAATCCCTATTTATAAAGTTACATACAAGGGAGTGGAGATTGCGCTTTTTATGAATGATGTAGGGGCTCCGGCATCTGCTGCACTGATGGAAGATGTGTATCAAATGGGTGCGGAGAAAATCATTATTTTCGGAACCTGTGGTGTACTGGAAAAGAGCATTGATGATTGTGCAATAATCATCCCAAACAGCGCAATGCGTGATGAAGGAACCAGTTATCATTACGCTCTTGCATCTGATGAAATTCCGGTTAATGAAAAGTACATGTCTGTATTTACGGGAATGCTCGATGAATTACAGATAAAATATACAGTCGGAAAAACATGGACAACCGATGCCATTTATCGTGAAACAGTGGATAAGATAAAACGCAGAAAAGAACAGGGATGCATCTGTGTGGATATGGAATGCTCTGCGGATGCGGCGGTAGCACAGTTTAGAGGAAAAGATTTAGTACAGTTTTTCTATGCAGCCGACAATCTGGATGCGGAAGAATGGGATGTTCGTAGTCTGAGTAACAGTGCCAAGTTGGAGGAAAAAGATCGTGTTGCCGCGATTGCGCTGGAACTGGCGGTGAGGATGGCGGAATAATAAATAGTGTAGAAAGGAAATTATTATAATGATAAACATCAGAGTTATGACAATAGACGACTACGACGGAGTCTATAATCTATGGATTAATACTCCCGGAATGGGACTGAATACAACCGATGATAGCCGAGAAGGTATAGACAAATACATAAAACGGAACCCTACAACAAGTTTTATCGCAGAAGATGATGGTAAAATTATCGGTGTGATTATGGCAGGGCATGATGGCAGACGAGGATTTATCAATCATACGGCGGTTTTGCCGGAGTACCGGAAACAGGGAATCGCTAAGAAACTGGTAGATAATACGATGGATGCATTGGACAAAGAGGGAATTAAGAAAGTCGCACTGGTTGTGTTCAAGCATAATGAAATCGGAAATGGTTTCTGGGACAATATTGGATTTACAGATCGGGAGGATTTGGTGTATCGGAATAAAAATATCCATGAATTGAGTAGGATTGATACATAGTAATATAGTGTCAAAATAGCAGGTAAGTCGCATTTTGTCTTCCCTGCTATTTTTAGTCTTGACAACCTAACAACTGTTAGATAAAATCAACCTAACAAGTGTTAGAATAAGGAGGCTGATATGGACACAAAAGAACTCATATTAAAAAATGCATTGGACATGTTCGCGAAGTTGGGGTATAACGCGGTATCAATACGAGATATTGCTAAGGCAGTGAATATAAAAGAAAGTTCAATTTACTATCATTTTAAAAATAAACAAGATATTTTGGATTCATTGGTAGCAAAATATGAAAGTCATATTAAAGGACTTATTGCTAAATTGCAGGAATCAATGTCTGAATTAAATGTGGAGAGTAAGTTATCATGGGATTGGTTGAGCGAATTTTATTTTGAACAATATTTGTTTGAGCCGTTTTGCAATCAAATGATGCGTTTTCTTATGATTGAGCAATTTCATAATGACAATATGGGGAGATTATATGACTATTATTTGTTTGAATTGCCTGGGAAAATACAGACAGAATCATTCATGAGGCTTGTCCCGCTTGGAGTTATGGACGAGAAGCAGGCAGAAAAAATGGCAGATTTGTTTTTTACAAACATTACATCGCATACATTTAGATATTTATTAAATGGGGAACTTTCACAAATAAAGAAGGATAGTTTTTGTAAAGAAGTTCTTACAAATATAAGTCGGATATTTTAAGGAGGGTATAGTAGTATGTCTGACATTTTAATTGTTGGTGCCGACCGGGGAATCGGATATTACATGGTAAAGAGGTTGCTTGAAAAAGGGAATAATGTAGCTGTTTTAGATATTTGTACAGAGAACATAAGCAAGTTGGCGGCTACATATCCGGATTCACTCTTAATCTGCAATGCCGATGCAACAGATGAGGCGTCTTTATTAGAAAGTATTAATAGTGTGATAAATGTTTTTGGGAAGATTGATATAGCGATTCATAATGCTTGTCTTTGTACATTTGAAGCGGAACAGGATACAGATTATGAAGTGTATAGAAGGGTAATGGAAGTAAATTATTATGGGGCATTACGGCTTGCAAAACTGGTTCTTCCGTTAATGCGGGAGAAAAAATCCGGTAAAATCATTTTCACATCTTCCGGTGTAGGAGTTACCGGTTTTGGCAATATTTCGCCGTATGCATCCTCAAAAGGTGCAATTGAATCATTGGCAAAATGTCTTGAGATTGAGAATCAAGCATATGGGGTAACTTTTCATATAATGCATCCGCCGCTTACCGATACGGCGTCGGCATCGGGGTTACCGGTACCAAAAGCATTTATGGCAGATGCCCCAAAAGTTGGAATCGGTCTTGCTGATCATATTTATTCCAAAAAATTTATTATTTGCCATTCATTGAATCAAGCGCTGCAAATGAAATTATGCTATAGTCATCCGATATATATGGGAAAAATGATGTGGAAAATGACGCAGAGAGTAAAAGAGTAATTTAAAAAATAGTAAATAGTATTATATAAGGGACTGCAAAGCAGTCCCTTTTTACATTGCATCAACTAATTCTACCCTAACAGTTCCTCATACTCATTACAAAGCGGGATTCGGATTTCTTCATCCTCATCAATGGCATTAAATCTTGCGCGTTCTATTTCAAAGTGGTTATCGGTTTTGTCATCGTTAATGGAAGATACTTCGCCGACAATCAAATCACCAGTGCCTTCTTTGGCCTTAAATAAGTGGTAAAGCCCCGGATAAATGGTCATGCTGTTACCACGGGTAATTTCTACAAAAGTACCTGCAGGAACATAGCTTTCCACGCCATCCATTAAGAGGCGGACATCATTTTCTTTATCAACACTTCCGTCAGGAAGGGAATTGAATACCTGGATCACCAGAACACCGCCACCACGGTTAATAATATCCTCTGTTTTCATGGAATGGAAATGCATCGGAAGAATCTGTCCTTCCTTCATGAGGATTAATTTTTCGGCGTAAGGACAACCGATATCGCTTCCTAAAACTCCGTTACGAATGGTAAATAAAACGGCTCCCATTTCGTTAAAATCATCATGACCGAAGGTGGTAACATCCCATCCACGCATGGTTTTAATTACGGTATCTAATTTCGGACGGTTTTCTTTCCATTCATCCATACTCCAATATGCAAAATCAGGCAGTGCAAAACCATATTCACCAAGAAGGTTTTTTGCCCAGTCAATGGCTTTTTGAATTTCAGATCGTTTCATGATAATCCACTCCTTTCATAGTTTATTCCCATAGTGCCATAGTACTATAGTAGACCATGTTTTTATATATGTCAAATGGACATACAAGTTTTGTATACATTGACGCATACACCAACAAGTCGGTATACTTTTAA
>JAZMZZ010000121.1:0-5866 GCA_045586245.1 Lachnospiraceae bacterium
GACGGCGGATATATGACAACCGGTATCCTTGAAATGAGTAATGTTGACCTTTCTGCAGAATTTACCGAAATGATTACCACACAGCGTGGTTTCCAGGCAAACAGCCGTATTATTACGGTATCTGACACATTGCTGGAAGAATTGATTAACCTTAAGAGATAATAAGGGCATTACATAGTAGTATAGTAAAATAAGAATTGGATATGGAAGCCGTAAACCGGCTTCCATATTCGCATATATAGTGACTTGTTAAATTATACCAAAAGAGGTATTAAAAATGATTGAAGTAACAAAATTAAACGGATTAAAAACACTTATCAATCCGGAATTGATAGAAACGGTTGAATCCAACCCCGATACGATTATTTCCTTTACCACGGGACGTAAAATAATTGTAAAAGAAAGTAGACAAGAAGTGAATAATTTAGTAAAATCGTATAGAAAGGAACTTTTTGCGATGAAATAAGAAATCGCAAAAAGGGAAGAAGGTGTAATTGTGGATATAGCTTCATTGTTAGGCTTGCTTATTTGTATTATACTTGTAGTCATCTCCATTATAATCGGCGATCAGGGCGTTGTGGCTATTCTGAACTTTTTAAATGCCCCGTCTGCATTGATTACATTTGGTGGTGCTTTTTGTTGTGTTCTGGCAGCCTACACTATGCCGGATTTTATCGCGGGAATTAAGTCTTTCGGACTTGTGTTTAAATTATCGGAAATGAATATGCCGGATGTTATCCGCAAGATTATCGAACTTTCCAATGTTGCACGTAAGGAAGGTCTTCTTTCATTGGAAGAAGCGTCGGCTGAATTGGAAGATCCTTTTTTGAAGAAGGGTGTCCTTTTAATTGTCGATGGTACCGATCCGGAATTGGTACGTGCAATTATGGAGACAGAACTTACCAGTGTTGACAGCAGACACCGTAAGAAGATAGCTTTTTGGGATGACTTAGGAGCCATGGGACCTGCCTGGGGTATGATTGGAACCCTGATAGGTCTTATTAACATGCTCCAACAGATGAATGACCCTTCTTCTATCGGTCCGTCCATGGCCGTAGCTCTTATTACGACATTGTATGGTTCCATGCTTGCTAACTGGATTTGTTTCCCGATAGCGGCTAAGTTAAAGTCCAAAAATGAAGAAGAATTGGTTATTAAAGAGATTATGATTGAGGGTCTTTTGTCTATTCAGGCCGGCGAGAATCCTCGTGTAATAGAAGAAAAACTGAAATCTTTCTTGACTCCTGCCGAGAAGGCTGAAATGGAGGAAGGAGGAGAAGCGGATGGCTAAACGTAAACCGGAAGAGCCAAAGAAAGGGGCACCTGCCTGGCAATGTACCTTTGCCGATTTGATGAACCTGCTTCTTTGCTTTTTCGTACTTCTGTTTTCCATGTCAACCGTGGATGCACAGAAATTCCAGATGATTGCGGCTTCGTTTTCTGAAACATTCAGTATTTTTGATGCGGGAGCTACCGCCATCGGTGACGGTGTGTTGATTAGCAACGGTGTCAGCCAGCTGAATGAACTTGACCAGTATATTAACAGTACCGGTAAGACGGCAGAATCGGATGTTAATGCCAACGAGATTGATGATTATGAGAAATTCACGAAGATGTTGGAAGAGGAGAAACTGGCAGCATCGGAAGAATTGGCAGAAAAGGTCCAGGAAGCGGCAGAAGAACAGTCAATAGATAAGGATATTGACATTACATTTACATCCCAGTACGTACAGTTGACGTTAAAAGGCTCCATTTTATTTGATTCCGGAAAGGCTGAGTTAAGAGAAGATGCAATACCGGTAATTGAAAAGGTTGCCATGATTCTTGACAGATATGCAGAGAGTACAATCGAGATTGAAGGACATACGGATAATGTCCCAATCAGCACTTCCAAATTCGAGAGTAATGATGTATTAAGCAGTTACCGTGCGCTTGCAATGTTTGATTATCTGGTACAGAACACCAGTCTGGATCCATCAATGCTTAAGCATTCGGGACGCGGTGAGTATATGCCGGTAGCGGATAATTCCACGCCGGAGGGACGTGCCAAGAACAGACGTATTGAGATTAAGATTTACAATACCCTTAGTGGGGAATAAGGGATAAGTAAGGAGAGACAACATGAAGAAAAACCTGTTATCCATTGTTATATTAGGCTTATTAATCATTAATGTTGTTTTGACATCGGTTATGTTATTTTCCATAACCGGTACCATGAAAAAAACATCAGCGTTAATCGACAGTATTGCTGTTGCATTGAAGCTGGAATTAAATGATGATATTGAAGAAGAACAGGCTAAAAATGTTCCGATGGAAGATATTGCAGTATACCAGATTGCAGAAGAGATGATGATTCCTCATGCACTTGGTGCGGACGGCAAGGAACATTTCTGTAAGGTTTCCGTTTCTTTGTCCATGAATACAAAGGCAGACGGATATAAAGAATATGGCACCACCATAGCTGACAAAGAAGATTTAATCAAAGGTGAAATTGTCAGTGTTATCAGCAGTTACAGTATTGAGGAAGCAAAGGCTGATACGGATGCTATGCGTAACGCCATTTTGGAACGTATCCAGAAGATGTATGATTCCGAATTTATTTTCAATGTAGTATTCAGAGAGATTTACTTCCAGTAAAACATGAAGCATACTACGAATACGACGGGAGGTGAGCCTGCTTGGGAGAGGTACTATCTCAAAGTGAAATAGACAGTTTACTCGCGGCACTGAGTACAGGTGAGCTGGATGCGGAAGAGATGCAAAGGGCAGATGAACGGCAGGTTCGTAATTATGATTTTGCCCGTCCGGCTAAATTTTCAAAAGAGCATCTCCGTACACTGGAGATTATATATGAACATTACGGTCGTTTGTTATCAACCAACCTGCCTTTGTACTTGCGTAAGAATGTGCAGGTAACCGTAGCAAGTTCGGAAACGGTAGTGTTTTCGGAGTTTTCCAATGCATTATCCAATCCCGTAATTTTGGGCATTGTGAATTTTGCACCTTTGCAGGGGTCTATTATTATTGAATTGGCTCCGAATCTTGGATTTGCCATGATTGACAGAATGCTTGGCGGTCAGGGTGTTCCGATTGATAAGACAAGAGATTTTTCAGACATTGAGCTGACGATTCTGGATAAGATAGTGGTGCTTTGTATGCAGCTCATGAAAGATCCTTGGCGCAATGTGGTTGACATTGATCCGTTTTTGGAGCGAATCGAGACAAATCCGCAGTTTGCACAGATAATTGCTCCTAATGATATGATTGCCATCGTAACATTGAATGTTAAGATTGGTGATGTGGAAGGATTTATGAATATATGTCTTCCGTTTTTTACATTGGAAGATGTTATGGACAAGTTGAATACGAAGTTCTGGTATTCAACAATGCAGGATGTATCGGAAGAGGATTATTCCCATTATGTGGAGAGCTTAATCAGAAGAACCGATGTGCCGGTTAAAGCAGTGCTTGGCGGCAGTGTCATAACGGTAAATGATTTTGCAAATCTGCAATGCGGGGATATCATCCGATTGGATACCGGCGCAGAATCGGAGATGTCCGTTTATGTCGGTAATATTAAAAAATTCATGGCAATGCCCGGAAAGAGCGGCGATAAATACGCCGTCAGGGTTACAAATGTCATAAGAGAGGAGGAATAGGCATGGATGGAATGTTATCTCAAGACGAGATAAATGCCCTGCTTAGCGGATTGGCTGCAGGCGATCCACTTCCGGAACCCGAACCGGTTGTACAAGAGCCGGAGGCAGAACCGATGGTTCATGCACAGGTAGTTACCGGTGATGTGGATTTGACGGATGTGGAAAAAGATGCGATTGGCGAAGTTGCCAATATCAGCATGGGTACATCAGCTACAACATTATACTCTCTGGTTAATAATAAGGTTAATATTACCACACCGGTTGTTGAGGTGGTAACATGGGCTGACCTTATGACAGAAAAAAACAGACCGTGTGTTTTTATCCAGATTAATTACACAGCCGGTTTGGATGGCAATAATATATTAATCTTAAGAGAACATGACGTTAAGGTAATTACAGACCTTATGATGGGCGGAGACGGTACCAATACGGAAGGTGAACTCGGGGAACTGCATCTGAGTGCAATCTCTGAGGCGATGAACCAGATGATGGGTTCCGCAGCAACATCTTTATCGCAGATGCTTAATAAGATGATTGATATCAGCCCGCCAAATGCTCATTTGATGAGCGTGGAAGAAGCCATTACCAATGATGGTATGGCAGAGTTTTTGCAAGGTAAGTTTGTAAAGATTGCGTTTAGAATGCAAATTGAGGATCTGGTAGACAGTACCATCTTACAATTGTATCCGATTGACTTTGCAAAGGAATTGGTTGCTACTTTCTTGGGAGGTACTGCAGAACCGGAACCTGAACCGGTAGTAACTCCATATGAACCACCAAAGGTGGACATGCAACAGAGTACTCCTATTATGGATACTCCGCCACAGGATATGAATCCTATGATGGGCATTACAGATATGGGAATGCAGGATATGAGCCAGATGATGGGCATGCCAATGCAGGGCATGAACCCAATGATGGGTAGTATGCCGATGCAGGGCATGAACCCGATGATGGGTGGTATGCCGATGCAGGGTATGAACCCGATGATGGGTATGCCGATGTCAAACAGTGTCAGTTATCAGCCGGCACAATTCGAGGCTTTCAGCAATAATGCAGGAACAGTTCCGAGTAATGAGAATATCAGCCTGATTATGGATGTTCCTTTGGAAGTAACGGTAGAACTTGGAAGAACTTCCAAGTCAATTTCAGAAATTCTTGATTTTACACCGGGAACCATTATTGAATTAGATAAAATCGCCGGAGAACCGATTGATGTTCTGGTAAATGGCAAATTCGTTGCCAAAGGTGAAGTGGTTGTTATCGAAGAAAGTTTTGGTATTCGTGTTACAGAGATTATTAAATAATAGGTGGGAGTGGAGACTATGGCTAAAAATATTTTGATTTGTGACGACGCAGCATTTATGAGAATGATGATTAAAGACATTCTTACAAAGAACGGCTACAATGTTGTTGGCGAAGCGGAAAACGGAGCAAAGGGTGTTGAAAAATACAACGAATTAAAACCGGACCTGGTATTGATGGATATCACAATGCCTGAGATGGATGGTATTGCAGCGTTAAAAGCAATTAAAGCTTCAGATGCTGGTGCAACTGTTATCATGTGTTCTGCAATGGGACAGCAGGCAATGGTTATCGAATCCATTACAGCAGGTGCTAAGGACTTTATTGTTAAGCCTTTCCAGGCAGATCGTGTAATTGAAGCAGTTAAGAAGGTTTTGGGATAAATGATATTGTTGACAGAATCCGGACAGGTAGATTCATTTGTTCAGTTTGTTACAGTATTGTTGCTCTTTCTTGTAGTTTTAGTTATTACCTATGGAGTAACAAGGTGGATTTCAGGGATTCAGAAAACACAGATGGTTGGAAGAAATATGGAAATCGTGGACACTATGCGTATTTCTTCTTCTAAGTATCTTCAGATTGTTCGTGCGGGGGAGAAATATCTGGTGATAGCGGTATGTAAAGATACTGTTACCATGCTTGCAGAGATTCCGGGGGATAGTCTGGTGTTGCAGGATAATATCCAGATGAGCGGAAGCCAGATGGGATTTCGTGAAATCCTTGAGAGAATCAAGAATCAGAACTTGACAGAAAAGACGACAGATGAAGAGAAATAAAAGTATATGAAAAATCTAAGTATACATTTTTTAAAAAAGTATATGCGTACAATATGCCTGCTTTTATTAGTGGGCATATTGTGTATTTGTGTAAAAGTGCCGGTACATGCTACGGGCACTATTGGT